>JBOGOP010000524.1:0-1524 GCA_050747225.1 Pyrinomonadaceae bacterium | reverse complement strand
ATTCTGATCATTAACGATGGGGAGGCCCGGGCACTCGGCGAAGATTCGAATCTGGTGAAGGTCGCGCAAAAAGTACTCGCCCGTGGGCCCAAGCACCTCATCATCAAGCGTGGAGAGTATGGGGTCTTGATGTTCAACGAGAAGCAGGTGTTCGGGGCTCCGGCCTTTCCGCTTGAAGACGTGCGCGATCCAACCGGTGCGGGGGATACCTTCGCCGGCGGTTTTCTGGGCTACCTGACAGCCACCGGCAATCGTTCAGTCGAGGCCTTCAAACAAGCGATTATCTTCGGGAGCGTCATGGCGTCATTTACTGTAGAAGCCTTTAGTCTTGACCGTTTGCGAATCCTGGACTACAAAGAGATTCAGGAACGGTTTCGAGCCTTTAAGCAGTTGACTCATTTCGAGGACATTTTGTGATGCAAAACCTCTTTGCCGGTTCGATTGTTCGACCATGCGCGTGTCCGTTGCTTGTGTTGGCCCTGTTGATCGGATGGCTGCCTGGCTGTGCCACATCGGAAAGTTCGGTACAGAAGTCAAAGGGGTATTACCAGGAAGGTGTCGCGAGCCTGGAGCACGATCAGCAGAAGGCCTTTGTGTCGTTCCAGAAGGCCGTGAAGCTCGATCCGAGCAACAAAGAAGCACGATACGGGCTCGGCCATATTCTGGCGCTGCAGGGTAAATTGCCCCAAGCCGAGGAAGAATTGGTGGCCGCGACGAAGCTTGATGAGAATTACTCGGAAGCGTACACCTATCTGGGCCAGGTCTTGGAGAAACAGGGGCGGTGGACCGAAGCGATCACGGCATTCCATCAGGCGCTGTCCAATCCCTTGTATGCCACGCCGGACCTGGCCCGATTCCATCTCGGCCGGTCGCTGGTTCACGAGAGTGATTACCAGGGCGCGATGGAAGCGTTTGAGGATGCCTTAGTGGTCAATCCGCCCAATGTTCCCCCGGCCCTATTACACTTGGAGCTGGGGCGGGTGTATTACAAGCTGGGGTTCGAACGACGCTCAAGGGAAACGCTGACCAAGGTGACGACACTCGATAAGGGCGGCGAGTATGCCGCAGCCGCGAAGGAACTGCTGACACGGCTCAAGCCGTAAAGAGACACCCATGGAATCGATCGGCGAATTTTTCAGGCAGGTGCGAGAGACCAAGGGGCTCACCATCGACGAAGTCGCATCCAAGACGCGAATTCGAACTGATTTTGTGAAGGCGCTGGAAGATGGGAACTTCGCCAAGTTGCCTGACCAAGTGTTTGCGCGAGGTTTTGTCCGGTCCTATGCCCGGTCCCTCGGACTCGATGAAGACGATGCAATCCACCGATTCACTCAATCGGCAGGCGCCTATTACGACAAGCAAGGCGAGCGGGAACGTTTGAAAGTCAGGCAGGCGGAAGAAGAGCGCAAGCGCCAAGCCAATCGAAAGGCCGTCGCGATCGCAATCGGTATCGCGATTCTCGCGCTCATCTTCCTCCTAAGCCGAGAACAGTCGTCGCTCCTGGTCCGTCGTTCGAGCTCAGAC
>JBOGOP010000523.1:0-1560 GCA_050747225.1 Pyrinomonadaceae bacterium | reverse complement strand
ATGCTGGGTGGAATGACGTTGAAGCCTCGATCAGTGACGGTCCGGTACTGGATTTAATAGTTCTACTTTGTCAGATTATGGCAAGCTCGTCATACTCGCCGGGAAGCGGGTATCCAGCGCCATGGATGGTAAGCTCAAATCCATCCATGGCGCCTGGATTCCGGCAATCCCTGCCGGAATGACGAACTTTGAACATAGTGATCATGTAATCTAACAAAGTGGAATCAGGCGGTTGGCTGGAACAGGACATAGTGAGCGGGTTGCAACGTTGGACGCCGACAAGCGGCACCCCGTAAAGGGCGGTGAATGCCGCCCGTTGTTGGCCAATATCTATCTGCATCCGCTGGACTTACGCATAAAGCGTCCCGGTTTTGGGCGGTGCCACGCCGACTGCCCATACGTTGGCCTAATTCTTTCTTCGCTGCTACCGGGTTGTTCGCCCTTTTCCAGCCTGGCAGGCCGCGAAATACCCCCGATGAGGTTACCACCGCCTGGAGAGCCGTGTGCGGGAGAACCGCACGCACGGTTCGGAGGGCAGGGAGAGCGAGTGCCTTTCCAGACCCCTATTTGTCACTCTAAACTAAAGGAAAAAAAGGAGCGAGCGACCCGCAATCGATTTCACGATCGCTTGGAACAAGCACTCAATAACCTGAAAGATTGATTAAATAAACAAGGAACTGTTAAAAACTACGAAAAAATTGTCGAACGTGTTATATTCACACAAAACAGAAACATACCATTTCGTTTGACCTTTGCCCATCAAGCCAGGAATTCTTTATTGTTTCAACCCCAATACGTCCTGCATATCATATAACCCGCAATCTCGCTCCATAACCCAGCTTGCGGCCCGCATCGCACCGTTCGCAAAAGTCATGCGGCTTGAGGCTTTGTGGGTGATTTCGAGGCGTTCGCCGTAGTCGGCGAACAGCACCGTGTGTTCTCCAACGATGTCGCCGGCGCGGATTGTGGAAAATCCGATGGTTTTGCGGTCGCGTTCGCCGGTGTTGCCTTCGCGGCCGTAGATGGCGCATTCCTTGAGGTCGCGGCCCAGGGTTTGCGCGATCACTTCGCCCATGCGCAACGCGGTTCCGGAGGGGGCATCGACTTTGTGGCGGTGATGGGCTTCGATGATTTCGATGTCGCTTTGGTTTCCCATGATTTTCGCGGCGATTTCGAGGAGTTTGAGCGAGAGGTTGACACCCACGCTCATGTTCGGTGCAAGCACGACCGCAATGGATTGTGCCACGGATTGGATGGTCTTGCGCTGCTCGGTTGAGAAACCCGTGGTTCCGATGACCATGCGTTTTCCAGCCTTTTGGCAGATTTCGAGATGTTGGATCGCTGGGTCGGGGCGCGTGAAGTCGATCAATACATCGATTTGGTCGACGAGTGCGGATAAATCGCTAGTTACGATGACTCGGTTCGGGCGTAGTCCGGCTTGAACGTCGGCGTCCTGACCGATCGACGGGCTAGCGGGATGTTCGAGTGCGGCGCTCAAATGCATGCCTTCGGTAGCTCGGCAGGCTTGAATCAGGCTGTGGCCCATGCGGCCCGCGGCGC
>JBOGOP010000522.1:0-1591 GCA_050747225.1 Pyrinomonadaceae bacterium | reverse complement strand
CCATACTGTTGGGGACTAGCGCCCTTCTTTTGGCGCCTGTCCACGTCTGAGGAGCTCTGGGCTCCGCGCGGCGGTTTCGCGACGCGGCTCAACGATTTCGCGACGAACCGTCATGAATAATGCGGGCTAACAGGATACTAAACAAATCCTCCAGCGCCACAGACCGTGACGCGTGAAGCGCGAGAACCGGCTGGTTTTTCTTGTTTATTTGGTTGAACGAGACGAACCAGATAAACAAAACAAACCAGATGAACCAGATCAACTCGTCCCGGCAGTCTCGCACGGCTATCCTGCGTAGCCCCGGTGAGTTCCCGTCATTTTCTTCTCCGCCGGGATCGCCTGTGTTAGGCTGAATGTGCGAATTATCTAGACACGCCACGCATCCCTGTCCGTGAGGCTGAGACATGATCAAGATTCTGGTTATCGACGACGATCGCATGAACTGCGAACTGATCCAGTCCGTCTTCACTCGACATGGCTATCAGGTGCTGTCGGCGACGAGTGGGATCGAAGGCTTGACCCTCTTCCGCCAACAGGCCCCGCGCATCATCATTCTTGATCTTCGCATGCCTGAAATGGATGG
Source organism: Pyrinomonadaceae bacterium (assembly GCA_050747225.1). Classification (GTDB taxonomy): domain Bacteria; phylum Acidobacteriota; class Blastocatellia; order Pyrinomonadales; family Pyrinomonadaceae; genus PSRF01. The sequence goes on along the minus strand of JBOGOP010000522.1, from coordinate 1,008 downwards.
GCTGACCGTCCTCAAAGAAATCCGCGCGTACGATCCTCATGCGCCGGTGATCATCCTGGGCGGCGGAGCGACCGAGGAGCAGGAAAATCAAGCGCGGGGGTTGCGCGTCACCGATTTTATTCGAAAGGGCCTGTCGCTTGATGTGCTGGTCGAATGCGTCAACCGGGTGGTGCAGCTTCCCGCTAAATCCGTTCCTGCTCTGCCGGTGGCGGGCAGCGCAGCCGTGGCTGATACGGGGGAAACGATCCTCGTTGTCGATGATGAGCCGTTGGTCCGCGACTTGCTCGTTCAGTTTCTCAGTCTCCGCGGCTATCGGGCGCTTGGCGTGAAAGACGGCTCCGAGGCCCTCTCGATGGTGGAACAAGCGCCCCCCGATCTGATCCTTCTCGACCTGTTCATGCCCGGCATGGACGGCGTTGAGGTGCTCCGGCAACTCCGCCAACGCGAATACGCCGGCGGGGTGATCATCATCACTGGGAGTCATGACGAAGAGCGCCTCAATGAAGCCTGGGCCGTGGGGCCGCAAGAAGTCATCGGGAAGCCGATCGACTTAGAGCAGTTGCTGACGTCCATCCAGCTTGTGCTCGTCTGTCGCGAATGTTAAAACTCTTCCGATGCCAATCGGAAGCAGGATGGTCTCTTTCCCCTGTCTCTTTCTCGGCGCGTTTCTCAGCCACGGGGCTCTCGGTATCGCCTGCGCAGCCGGCCCAGTCCTGCCGCAAGCCGTCATTCGGCATCACGAATTATTCGTACAGATCGTCCCCGAGCAGCATGCCCTCATCGCAAAGGACCGGCTGACCCTCGAAGTGCCGCAGCCGCAGGTCCCGATTCGTTTCTCTCTCGCCCCCACGCTTCAGATCGACCACATTACACTCGTACAAACATCGTCTGGGGCGGAGGTCTCGATTCATGATGTGCCGTTTGAACTCGAGCATGGTTCCACGCCGGAGTCGGTCCAGGAGGTCAGTATTCCCTCGCAGGTCTTGGCTGCCGGGCTGGTGACGCTGG
>JBOGOP010000521.1:0-1594 GCA_050747225.1 Pyrinomonadaceae bacterium | reverse complement strand
GCGAGATTCTGATTTGTAGAAATTAAACCCTTCCCAAAACGTTTCGCCTTCTGCTGAGGTAAACTTGCTGCTCCTCCAGACATCACCGCCCTTTCCGGAACCCCGTGTACTCAAGGCATCCTCAAACCTGGCAACTTCGGCCCTGGCCTCGTCGCAAGTTGCGGGCACTTGGTTGTCTTGTCGTCTCTGGACTGCAGCGGCGAGCGAATAAACGGTAGTGAGACTAGTAAGCAGGAGGACGATAATAATTAGAAATACTTTCATGACTCCTCACTTCACCAACAGTGGCGTCATGAAGTCTCAACCTTCTCGACTACCAGCGCGCTGTTCTTAGAGCCAAAGCCGATGCAGTTGCAAAGTGCGACTCGCACGTCTGCTTCCCTGGCTTCATTAGGTACGTAATCCAGATCGCATGCCGGATCGGGTTCTTCCAAATTGATCGTTGGCGGAATCATTCCCGTTTGCATCGCGCAGAGAGTTGCTCCCAAACCAGCAGCACCGCTCGCGCCTTGAGGATGACCAATTTGCGATTTCGTTGCGGACATCGGGATTCGATGAGCGCTGCAGTTAAGCGACAGCTTCAGGGCGTTCGTTTCAATGCGATCGTTGAGCATCGTCGAGGTGCCGTGCAAATTCACGTAATCGATGTTTCTCGGCTCAACGCCGGCATCCGCCATTGCCAGCGTCATTGCGCGGGCCGGCTCGTCGCCGCCTTCCTGAAGGCGGACGCGATGAAAGGCATCACAGGTTGACCCGTAACCTTTGATCTCTGCGTATATCTTTGCTCCGCGTTCTTTCGCCCGTTCAAACTCTTCGAGCACATAAATCCATGAGCCTTCGCCCAATACCATGCCCGAACGATTAATAGAAAAGGGACGTGACGCGCGTTGCGGTTCATCGTTCCACTGCGTAGTCAGCACGGTCAGCAGGTTGAATCCAATCAGTATTCCTGGCGCTAAGGGTGCGTCCACGCCGCCGGCGAGCATTACATCCTGACGTCCCAACGCAATGTGTTGGGCAGAGTAGCCGATCGCGTCGGTCGAGCTGGTGCATCCTGTAGAGATGACGTGCGAGAGCCCGTGAAGGCCAAAGGCCATGGACAGCTCGCTGGATAATGTGCCGTGCGTAGCTGCAGGAATTATGTAAACGCTGGCCTTTGAAATCGACGCCCCCTGATACCAAAGCGCATAATGCTGCTCCACGAACGGTAGACCGCCGCCGCCCGTTCCGAGCATGACGCCAATCTGTTGCCTCTCTTCCGGCGACAGCTCATCTGGAGCAATGCCCGCATCAGCAAACGCTTCCCGAGCGGCAGCTAACGCCAGCGGCACGGTTCGAGGAACATGTTTTCGATCCTTGGGATTGAGTTGTGCCTCCCAGTCGAAGTCGCGAACCTCGGCGGCAATTTTCACCGCCGACTCGGAAACATCAAAGGCTTCAATTGTCCGGACGCCGCTTTCACCCCTGGTTAGCGCACTCCAAAATGCCTGGCGACCAATTCCGATCGGTGTGACGCAGCCAATCCCAGTAATCACTACGCGACGCGGCTGCTTGAATTGGCTAAACATGGGGATTGTTTCCTATTCTTCGAGGC
>JBOGOP010000520.1:0-1628 GCA_050747225.1 Pyrinomonadaceae bacterium | reverse complement strand
CCTGATACCATCCATCCTCCTCAAGAAGCTTGATGACCTGCTTTACTTTCACGCTGAAATAATAAGTCGTTTTCTATGCGAGAGGAAGATGCATAACGTTGCGCTTCAGCGGCTCGCCCACGCAACCTAACGATAAAGGCTACTCACCGGCGAGTCCGCTGCAAGCGCTTGTTGGCCGCGCGATGATTCAATACGGTTGCATTATTTCCCACAAGCCAAGCTGTTGCAGCCTTACCATAAGGTCTTTGTGCATGCGGGCCACAACCTTCAGACGTCTGCGCTTATGCGGATGGATGCGCGCTAATTCCAAAACCGTCATTGCCAAACTTGTTACTTCTTCATCTAACGACTCGGCGAGGATCTGCAAACGCGCGACATTCTTCGATGAGATATTTGATTGACTCAAGAAGCCAACGATTTCGTCAACTTCCTCAATCTGCCTGCGTACCTCGCGGGGAAGCTTCATGCAATCCTTGCATACATGATTTCTATGCCCTTTGCCGGAGAATCTCTCATTGGCGCGTTGGCGATCACAGACCCAACAACAATGACCCATGCAATATATTATCGACTAGGTACCGCGTGTTTCAAAGAACCACGAAGCGGCCAACGTCAGAGTTGACCGGGCGGCGCGATTTCATTCTACCTTCGCCGCACCATTCAAGTTGAGAAACACGCTCCCGCCGCTCCGGTCCAACTCCTTGTTCGGCGGCGTGTCGTCAACTCCACCTGTCGTGCAACTCACTCAGTCGGTGATCCCCGCGACGCGGAAGACTTTCCAGCTGCCGTCCGGCATCTTCTTGTACACGATGAGCACCCTGCCACGAAGGTGCACCGGCGCACCACCCGGCGATGTGATAAACGAGACGATGTACGGACGCCACTCGACTGCCCAGCCACCATCCAGAAAAATCAATTCCTTGTATTCCGGGACGTAGCTCAGCACTTTGAGGTCTTTGTTAGCGGCCAGGCGTTGGTAGAACGCGAAGATCTCTTGCTTGCCGACTTCTGCCGGCGGAACGGGTCCAATACGCACGAAGTCATCGGTAATACCAACCGTCAGCGCCACAGGATCTAGCGACACCGTCGCGGAGATGTCCAGCTGGCGGAGCTTCTCGATGGCGGCCAGGTCCGCGGCGCTGCCTCCTGTGGTACGTCCAGCCGACGCGGCCGGCACCTGGACCGCTTGCCCTCCCAACGGGGCTGTGAACGTCGGGCCGCCCATTCCGCGAAAGCATTTCCAGCTGCCGCCCGGCATCTTCTTCAGGACCATCAGCCTCGTGCCACGAATTTGCTTCGCCTCACCACCCGGCGACTCAACATACGAACCAGTGATGTAGCCCCACTCGACCGCCCAGCCGTCGAGTATCGCCAAGTCCTTCGTTTCTGGAACGTAACTCAGCACCTTGACACCTGGGAGAGCGGACCAGTGTTCGTTGCTCTCTCGAATAGCTTTTTTACCAACCTCCGTGGGCCGGCCCTGGATCAGGCGCACCGCGTCGTCGGTCCACAAATCCGTCAGGGCAACTGTATCTCGCGACAGAGTAGCGGCTATCTCCTGCGTGTGGAGCTTCTCGATGCCGGCCATATCTTGCGCCTTTTTATCGGTTGTCTGTGTCTGAGCAAAA
>JBOGOP010000519.1:0-1632 GCA_050747225.1 Pyrinomonadaceae bacterium | reverse complement strand
GTTCTGATTACCGGAGCCACCGGTACTGGAAAGGAACTGGTCGCACGCGCCATCCACGATCAGAGTCCACGTCGCGACTCGCGATTCGTTGACGTCAACTGTTCTGCCATTCCCGAAACGCTTATCGAGGCGGAGTTGTTTGGCCATCAGCGCGGCGCCTTCACCGGGGCCCTCGCCAACAACTGCGGCCTCTTTGAAAAGGCCTCTGGCGGAACGCTCTTCCTGGATGAGATTGATGCGTTGAATCTTTCGGCGCAGGCGAAGCTCCTGCGTGCTCTTCAGGAGCGAACCGTGCGAAGAATCGGCGCGCGAACCAATATCGCCGTTGATGTGCGCGTTATCTCGGCAACAAATTGCGACCTTGGTCAGGCAGTTGCAGAAGGACGTTTTCGCCCCGACCTTTACTACCGGTTGCGCGTGCTCCCGTTGCACCTTCCGGAATTGTGCAAACGTCATGACGACGTCAAGCTGCTCATAGAACACTTCCTGCGAACCAAGTCAGCGCGCGATGGCGTCAACGTTCGACACTTCACTCCAGAGGCCATGGGAGTGCTGGTGGAATACCCCTGGCCCGGCAACGTTAGAGAACTCGAGAATGCCATCGAGTATGCGCTGGCGATCGGCACCTCGGATACCTTGGGTATTCAGGACTTGCCGTCCGAACTAGCGCCGGGCGAGTCTCCAGCCAACACCACGAATGATCTGAAGGAAATACTGCAAGCCTATATGACCGACAGAGTGCCGCTGGCTGAGATCGAGAAGCGTTACATCCTTTCGGTGCTGCAACAATTCGGCGGCAATCAGGTTAAGACCGCGGCCGCACTCGGAATCGATCGCAGCAAGCTCTATCGCCGGCTAAAACAGTACGGCGTTATGGCAGTCAAGTTTCTTCAGGAAGAAGAAGTTGATGGAATGCAATTGCTTTCAGGTCGAAAAATGGACTTTGCTGCTGACTGAGAGTGAGCACAGTTAGGTAACTTCGCTGCGGGCATCAGCAATCTTTTCTTTCGGTTTCTAAACCTCTTCCGCACCCCTCTAAGGAAGGGTGTATAAGTCCGCCGTTCCGCCAATTCCCGCTGCAGGAGACTCCCCATGCAACTGAATGCGTTAACGATCATCTGCATCATCATCATTCTCGCGGCTCTGATTTTCCTGGTGCTGCGTCGCAAACAGAGCTGAGGTTTTCCGCGGTCAGAGCGGAAATTACTGCCGAAGTTTCAGTCGATACAGCGCATACGTTCCGACGCGCTCACCTACGTCTCGCTCATACCAACGATCAAGATTCGTAAAGTCAAAGTTCCCATCGACTGGCACCACGGCGTAGGTGAGCGGACGCCTGCTTGCTTCTTCGCGAGAAAAGGATTGCGCGAAGGCCTCGTATTTACGGATTTCCTGGTCAATCTCGTGAGATTCGATTGGCTTGAAATCGGAGCTTAGGGCGGGAACAATTCTGTCATGCCCGAAGACTGCGCTGCGCGCATAATATTTCATGGAGGGGTCCTTAGGGTCTCCCAGTAGCGCTTGCCGCAACGATTCGATGTCTGCTTTGGAATAGTAGAGATGCATATAAAAGAACTCCCTCCGCTCGTCCCGTGATGCAGTACCGAAATCCAGGCCTCCCATATCCAGAAG
>JBOGOP010000518.1:0-1674 GCA_050747225.1 Pyrinomonadaceae bacterium | reverse complement strand
TCTTGATATAGGTCCGACGCCTTCTTTTTCAAGCTGGGGCAGCGAGTAGAATTTGCCTGTTTGACCCGGGGTTGCTTCGAATGTTTGCAGGGAATTGAAGGGACCTTGTGGCATAGAAACTCGTCGGTGCGTGCGCCTCAATGGCAATCTTTAGTTGCCTTCGCAAAAATCGCGCTGTGAAATTTCGAGTGTTTAGTTAACAAACTCAAGTGTAAAGTCCCTATCGCTTAGCGTCAAGGAAGCCTCTTTTGGGAGGATGAAGTCGCCACCACCGCGCATAAGATTCAAGCTCTTCACTGGGAGCGCGGGCGTCCCGCCCGCAATGAGCGCGCAGCGCGAACCAGACGTCACGAGTTGAGCTTTTAGCAGGTTGTCGCACCTTACGGTGCTCCTTGCGGGCGGGACGCCCGCGCTCCCAGTGAAAAGCTTGAATCTCAATGCAAAGTGAGCTCAACTACTCGACAATCAAACCGTGTTGCCGAGCCTTTGCGCGTTTGTTATAGTCCCTTCAACCCCCGCAGTTTTCGGTGCGCATTCAGAGACTCGCAAGATGATTAAGCCGAGTCGAAATTTCGTGGCAGGTCAATTTGGATTGAGGAGAGTTCACATGTCAAAGAAACCAGCCGACAAGTTCGAATACCTGAGCAACGATCCTGACTTCGTTCCCAATCCTGAAATCGAGGAGTTTATGGAGGAAGAGATTGCCCGGGCTCCGAAAGATCCAGAATTGCTTGCGCACCGGTTGCGAAACAACACTGCTGCCTCTCCAAAAGATGCTGGGGGTGATCTGGACGCTAACTGGGAGGATGTGAATGAGAGCGGCTCAGAATCTGTGGGCGGCGATAATCCTACTCCCGATCAATCGATGGTCGAAGAAAACGCGAACGCAGTCGGGGTAAACTTCGAAGACAATGAGGAGCTGGACTTTCTCGACAAGATTGAGAAACGCGACCGCGACCGTTATGAGTTAGACGAGAGTTCGAAGACTACCGACGACATGATTTGAGAAGGCCGGCGTACATAAGACCTCAATCAAATTCCTTCCTGCGGAATAAGGAACCTCTGAACCAGTTAGCGACAACTCCTTGGAGTGCGGCGACCTGTCGCCGCTTTGGTCCGGTCGTGACCTGTCCTGGCCACGGTTAGCTTGAAACGATTGCAAGAACAGGGCGTCAAGCCTCCGTGGGCCAAAGCGGTGACAGGTCACCGCACTCCAAGGACAAGCCGCCCTTCCCAACCATGAGCTAATCATTCGTCAGCGGATTCTCGATGAGCGGACCGTTATGGTTCAGTTGAGGCGTACTTGGATCTCGGTTGTAAGGTAACGCTCTTCACAACAATCTTGTCCGCCGGCCGCTCAGTCCCCTCTACAACCGGAGCGCGCATGATGATCTCAGCGTTTGTGGTTCCCGCGATCACCTGAACAAACACAGTGTAGTCTTCATCAAATTGCGGCGCCGGCGCCAGCGTGATGAAAAACTGGCAATTTGCAGTGTCGCGCGCTTGTTCCTCCGTCACCGCCATGCGTCCGGCAAATTCCGGCGAGGCTCCCCTTCTCGCTGCCCCTACTGTACCGCGGTCAAAGGGAATGTCACTGAACTCGCCGGGCACGTTTCCGTACGGCGACTCTCCAGAGCCATCGTTTGCCGGATCGTTGTCCTTCGAGAGTGGATC
>JBOGOP010000517.1:0-1678 GCA_050747225.1 Pyrinomonadaceae bacterium | reverse complement strand
CTTCGCACCAGTTAGCGTCAGCGACACGAGCGCGGCCCCTCCTGCCTGTGCCTTCAAAATCTTGACCAGGCTATCGGGTTCAATCGTCAAGAGCAGGCATTCGCCCTGCCCATACAACACGCCCGGGACCTTGCCCTCACGCCGAAGTTGGCGCGCCGCACCCTTTCCCGCTTTCTCTCTCACTGTGACTGCTAGTTCGAACTTCATGATACGCCTCCGCCCCCCTCTCGCGTGTCTTCAGATGCCTCGGTCTCAAGTTAGCAGGATGCTGAAAAAGTCCGCCAGCGGCGTTCTCACTTCACTCATAGGCTCAACGTACTGAAGCGTACGCCCGCCTCTTCGCTTGTTGCGGCCTTGCTGGACGGCCTTTTTGAGCATCCTGCTGGTGTGTGATCCTCTTGTCCCAAACGTGTCAGCTATCGTAGTCCTGCTGTACCGCAATGGCTTTTCCGCAGCCTGCTAGGCAAACAATGAACTCACCGACTCATCTTCATGGATTCGCCGAATCGCCTCTCCTAACAATGGAGCGACCGACAATTGATGTAACTTCGGGCAGATCTGCTCTTTGCCCCGTAACGGAATCGAATTGGTCACGATCACTTGCTTGAGACAGGATTGCTGAATCCGTTCCAATGCCGGCCCGGTGAGCACCGCATGGGTACAAGCCGCCCATACGTCCCGAGCCCCATGATCCATACAAGCCTGCGCACCCTTCACAATGGTGCCGGCCGTGTCGATCATGTCGTCCAGCAACAGCGCACTCTTACCTGCGACGTCGCCGATGATGTTCATGATCTGCGTCTGATTCGGTCCTTCACGCCGCTTGTCGATAATCGCCAAGTTCGCTTCGAGCCGCTTCGCAAAGGCGCGGGCCCGCTCGACCCCACCGGCGTCTGGCGAGACGACCACCAGGTCGCTCACCTTCTTCTTCGTAATGTAGTCCAACAATACGGGCAGTGCATAGAGATGGTCTACCGGCACATTGAAGAACCCCTGGATCTGCCCCGCGTGGAGGTCCATCGTCAGCACCCGATCAGTGCCGGCGGTGCTGATGAGATCGGCCACGAGCTTCGCTGAAATCGGCACACGCGGCTGATCTTTGCGATCCTGGCGAGCATAGCCGAAATACGGGATGACCGCGGTGATGCGATTTGCTGAGGATCGCTTGAGCGCATCAATAATAATCAGCAACTCCATAAGGGAGTCGTTGACCGGCTGGCAACTCGACTGCACGACGAACACGTCGCCGCCACGAACATTTTCCTCAATCTTGACGCGAATTTCACCGTCACTGAATGACGCGACCGTAGCCTCGCCGAGCTTGGTCCCAAGGTAGGCACAAATCTCATGGGCCAGGGCCGGATTCGCGTTGCCAGAGAATATCTTTAGCTCTCCGCTCATCGATTCCTCAGAGGGTCCTTGGATGCGACTGCATTACATTCTGATTTCGTATTATATGGTTCGTCTCGACGGCGGGCGTCGGTGGGCATAATCGCGACCCGCCTACCTACATTCACTGCGCGCTGTTGAGGAAGCCAACTAAGGGGCCAAACTCTAACGGAATGCACGGGGAATTGTCAACCGAGCCACGGCTTATCGTGGTCGTTCGTATCGCCAGCCGAGCGGGCCTGAACAGGTGGGAACAACAAACACGTTCATCAAATTCTCACTCACGAAC
>JBOGOP010000516.1:0-1689 GCA_050747225.1 Pyrinomonadaceae bacterium | reverse complement strand
GGGCCATGATCAACGCCATCACCTACGTGTAACAGGACGCGTGAACAAAGCGTCGCCGTTGCGGTCTGGCTACGCGCGTCCTCGGTATTAATCGGTGGCGGTCATGAAGATCTGCGAGTACCCGCAGCACAGCAACGTCTGCGATCCGAGGTTGGGGATTCCGCAATCTCTGGTAGAGGAGAAATGGCATGACAGTTAAACCCATACCGGATGGCTATCACAACGTGACTCCGTACCTGAGTATTAAGGGTGCGGCTGAAGCCATTGAATTTTACAAGCGGGCTTTTGGCGCGACGGAATTGTTTCGTTTGGTCGCGCCAAGCGGAGAGATTGGGCACGCGGAAATCAAAGTCGGCAAGTCCGTTATCATGCTGGCCGACCCGTGTGAAACGGGGGCGTTCCGCAGTCCACAGTCACTCGGTGGTTCTTCGGTTGGCCTTCATGTTTACGTGGAAGATGTAGATGCCCAGTTCTCCCGGGCTGTCGATGCCGGCGCCAAGGCAGTCAGGCCGGTTCAAGATCAGTTTTACGGCGACCGCACGGGAACCTTAGAAGATCCTTTCGGGCATGTTTGGTTTCTCGCCACGCACAAGGAAGACCTCACACCCGAGGAAATCAACAAGCGGGCGGAGACCTTGTTCAAGTAAGGCGGCGCCTGACACTTCGGTCGAGGGACGGCACGAAAAGCCGAGCCGCCCTTAAGTCTGAATCGATGCCCGGCATTGAGTGGCCGGAGCTCAGCCCTTGCCATCGGTTCAGCGGGTGTTCTGCTCGCCACTCCGGACACCCCGCGGTAGCCGAGGCGATTTGGACGTCGCCGAGGAGTCGCCAAGAATTTTTCAGCCAGGATTGTCGATCCGGGCACCTGCCATTCGACCAAGTGATGGATACACACATGGAATATATTGTTGCTGATTTACCTTGACGAACAGGGCATCTCCGCACGGTTCCCAATGGCGCGAAGGGGGACCGTCGAGATCAGGCCCGTAATAGAGATCCCCGGCCTGCCGACAGATTAATCACGACCACATAGGAGATACCGATGAAGACTGAACCGCAGAAAGAACATCAGTGGCTGCAGACGCTTGTTGGTGAATGGACCTATGCGTCCGAGTGTTCGATGGAACCCGGCAAGCCGCCGGAGAAGTTCAAGGGGTCGGAGAGTGTGCGTGCGCTGGGCCCCCTCTGGGTGCTGTGCGAGAGCCGCGGCGAGATGCCCGGCGGAGGCATGGCAACGATGTTGATGACGCTTGGCTATGACCCGCAGAAGAAACAGTACCTCGGGACTTGGGTGGGATCGATGATGAGCTACCTATGGGTGTACACGGGTTGTTGGATGCTGAGGGAAAGGTGCTGACGCTCAATGCCGAGGGCCCGAGCTGCGCTGGCGATGGGAAGTTCGCGAAGTACAAGGACGTCATCGAGGTCATGAGCGATGACCAGCGGGTGCTGACCTCGCATATGCTGGGCGATGACGGAGAATGGCACCAATTCATGACGACGAACTATCGGCGGAAGACGTAGTGGGCCCGCAGCGTTCCGGTTCGGTCGCGCGCTCACTCCCGAACTCAGAGAAGCGGAGGTAGCGCATGCGTGCACAGGTGGTCGCCAAAAAAAGTCACTGAACCTGTCGATTTCGCTGCCCTTCGTTCGACGAGTCAGTAGAGCCCCGGTTCAGCCGGTTGAGAC
>JBOGOP010000515.1:0-1735 GCA_050747225.1 Pyrinomonadaceae bacterium | reverse complement strand
ATAGATTTTTCAATAACTTATATGTCATCAAACGCTATTAATGGGACAATGCAGGAATATATGGTATTGATTTAAGGAATAATCAAGGAAAAAACCACCAATCTACGAAATAAGTGTCTGCTTCCGACCCTTAGCGGACATTAATAACGTTCAGCATCAGCTGCGGCACGCAGCGCCGTTAGCTGGATGCTGCTGTTAGGCGCCCCGTTTGATTTGCATCTGCGACGAGATCCGTCTTGCTAGTATTCGCCGCTGGAGATTAGAAGTCTCGCAACAATCGCCCGCCCCCGGTCAGCGGCGCTTCAAATCCGTTCTCTCGCAGCGCGTACCAAAAGATCACCGCGTTGATCCCCAAAATCGGAATCCCAACAACAGGCTCCAACTTCTCACTGACGTCTATCAAGCTCATGTTCGTTCCACATTGAACGACTGCATCCAACTTGTTTTCCCTGGTTGCCAGCAACTCGAGGATGGCTTTTTCTTTTGCCCAGTCTGGAATGAGCGGGTAGTTCAGCACACTCGCGCACGAGAAGCCGACGCTCGACACTACTTCGAATCCCAGCTCGTCGAACATCCGGATCGCCGAGGCGTTTGCACGCTGATCCCAGGGGGTCAGAATACCGATCCTCTTTGCGCCGTAGCAATCCAGTGCTGCTTTTACCGCCTCGTGCCATGTCGCCCAGGAGAGCATGCAGTACTGTTCGATCTCTGCCATCGACTCTCGGATCGGCGCGAGTCCGGTCAGAATGTGCTCGAGGCTGAGTCCCATAATCAAGTACTCCGGATTGGCCAGCAGGGCGCTCTTCGTTGCGGACTCGATGCCGCCAAGGAACTGCCGCTTGAAGGTTTCCAGCCCCTCCGCCGTCCCGACGTCCGGCTTCGGCGTGAGCACCGTGCTGGTATGGAGCCCCACGCCCTCGAGCCCACCCGGTCCCTGATTAGTGACGATGATCCGCCAGAGATCGCGCTCCATGATCGTATTCGTGGCGGGAATCAGAAGGCCGAATTGCCTTTGAAAACTTTGCAGTCCTGGGATGCCACGCGACGTGTTAATGCTTTCGAAGCCATCGGCAGGTGCACCGTTGTGAATGACGCCGGGAGGTGCCATCACAGCCATCGGCGGGTCGTTGACATTGGGGATGATAATATTTTTTCCGGACAATTTACCAAAAATAGTCTGGGTTCCGCGGTAGTCTATTTTCTCGTGTTCATTCATTCCCCTATTCCTCCTTGATGCATAACGTGGAGCCCACCGGCGCGCGCCAGTTTCATGGCGCGCGTCCGAGTGCGGCGCCAGGTTAGACGACATTTATTCGACCGCCTTCAGAAGACTTGAAAGCATGCCTCCAAATAGCGGCATGCAATCGAGCCGTTTAAGTTCATTATTGTCGATAGTCCACTGCAGAACGTACATTGGCACGATCTTCATGAGGCTGTCGTGCCAACTGCGAACGTTGTCGTACTCTGCTTTGGCGACGGACCTAAAAGCGGCAATGCCTCGCCCCGCGTTTGCTATGCGCTCATCATCAGGATGAGCGAGATAAAACAAGTTGGCAGTCTCTGCAGCAATTTCTGGAAATGCGAGCTCAATACCCTCGGCTTTGAGCTGACCTTGATGCCTGCGAGGACGAACAAGCTGAACGCGACGACCATCGGCGCAAATTTTGGTACCGGTTCGTATGGCAGGAAGACCGCACTTCGCGCTTGAGTTTTTGCCGCCTCGATGGTCATGTGA
>JBOGOP010000514.1:0-1745 GCA_050747225.1 Pyrinomonadaceae bacterium | reverse complement strand
GAGGTGATCTGAACCCATGTTCGTCGCATAGAGACGGTCCCTGATCCAGCGCAAGCCGACAGCATTCCGCAGGCCACGCGCAAATTTCCGCAGGTGCTTTCCGTCGGGATCCATCTCCAAAATACTCGCGCGCACCTCTTCCTTTTCTTCACAAGCATTACAGCTGCTACCGACCGAGACATAGATCTTGCCGTCGCCGCCAATGGTGATAGTACGAGTCAAATGCCAGCCGCCGTATTTGTAACTCAAGCCATAGTCCGGAAAGGTGGTCAGCACTTCAGGCGTAGAGCTCGGGGTATCTTCGCCTTCATAGTATTTGTAGCGCAGCAAGCGGTCCGTTAGCGCCAGATAAAACCAGTCAACGCCTTGCGGATCGTGGTAGAAAGCAATGCTGTTCGGGTTACGTAAGCCCTGAAGATACGGCGTCACCTTCTTGAAACTCGCGCTGGCCGGATCGAATTCATCTAGTATGTAGACAACTCCCCGCGTGTTGTCCGTGAGGTTGTACATATCCGTCACGAAGATTCGCCCGTCGGGACTTCTAGCCATGAAGCGCACTCGCTTTAGACCCTGCGCCGCCACGCTGATGCCAAATTCTTCCGGCAGATTCAGATTAAACGATTTGCCATTGGCCAGCGCGATTCGGTGCGGCACAAGCTTAAGCCTGCGAGCTCGTCGCTGAGCAGTTACGTCTGTCGCGGAACTGACTGCAACCCACGAAACCACGATTAGCAGGATGATGAACGAAATTGTTTTCCTGGACATGGTTCTTCAGGTCTGGCAAGGAGCGTCAATTAGAATGTGGGCGTTCATTGGATTACATGCACTCGCAACTCAAAGCCATCCGGATGATTTTAGTAGTTGAACAATTATTGCAGCTCCCGAGCGCTGAAGGTGCGAAATGTTCATTAGTACCGGGTTGGGTTAGTGATCACTATTTCGCGCTTTCAGCGCTTTGACACTCCGCTTCTCTTACCTGGCGTTGCCCGAGGCTTTTACATTTTGCGCCTTTGGCGCTCATGAATCTTTTGATTTCTTTATGGCAGTGAACTGCGTTATGCGGTGCCCATCAGCTGAGTCATCGATCAACTCGTCCAAACGCTTCAGTCTGGTTTCTTCCTGCTTGGCGCTTACCACCCACCAGTTCACAGCCTTTCGATATGACGGAGGTTGCGCTTGAAAAAACTTCCAGGCCGCAGCGTTCTTCTTTAGCCTCTTCGCGTACTGGGCCGGCAGCTCCGGACTTCGTTGTTCGTAGGAATAGATTCCCGATCTGTTTTCCTGGCGTGCAGCAAATGCTTTGAGGCCCGCCTCCCGCATTAGTTTCTGCTCGGTGAGTTCTCCGACGCGCTTGATGTTGACAGCGCTCCAGGTGCTGCGCTGCTTGCGCGGAGTAAAACGAATCTTATAGCTGGCCTCATCGATGTTTTTCCTAATCCCGTCAATCCAGCCGAAGCACAGCGCCTCGTCGACAGACTGCGGCCAGGTGATGCTCGCTTTGCCTGAGTCTTTTTTGTAGAAACCCACCCACAACTCTGATTCTGAAGCGTGATGAGCCGCAAGCCACTTGCGCAAATCAGACGGGGTCTTAAAGAACTTAATCTTCACGGCCGTTTTATCAATGGAGAGCTATGAGTAGACGAGCAACCTGAGCCGGGGCAGTAGCCCGACAGTTATGGAGGGCTTTAACATACGCAGCCGCTCCACCGGTGACTGAAGTCGTAAGGCACAAAGCCCTCCATAAC
>JBOGOP010000513.1:0-1759 GCA_050747225.1 Pyrinomonadaceae bacterium | reverse complement strand
CTACTGTCTACTGTCTACTTCTTCTATGCCTGACAATTCCACTCGCGATCGTATAAGAGCACTGGTTCGAGAAGTGCTCGACAAATCGATTCCGGCTGACGCGCCCAGTCGTCTTGATGCCTCCGCAACATCGAGTCGTTTTATCGACACAGTTCCCAACAGCCCCGGTACTGCTTCCGAAACGAGCGCAGTCCGCGATGAGTCGTCAAAGACTGTCATTACAGAGGATGACGTTCGCAACCTCGCCGCCGGCGCCACGCTGCGGATTGCCGAAGGCGCGCGTCTGACGCCGCTGGCGGCCGACCTAGTTAGCGAGAGAAAGATCGAGGTTGTTCGGCGGGTGCCAAGGCGCGGCTCAAAAACTTCCCGCATGATTGCTGTCGGCGCTGACCATGGCGGTTTCAGGATGAAAGAGGAACTCAAGTCCCTGCTTACGGGACTGGGTCATCAGATCCATGACTTCGGAACGAATTCAGAAGATCCGGTTGATTATCCCGACCTGGCATACGCGGTAGCGCGGAGTGTTGCGGAAGGAGCTTCAGATCTGGGAATAGTCATTGATGGCGCTGGTGTTGGCAGCGCGATGACGGCGAACAAAGTCCCCGGCGTGCGCGCCGCTGCCTGTTATTCAGTGGAGGTCGCACGCAACTCGCGCGAACACAACGGCGCCAATGTTCTGAGTCTGGGAAGCAAGACGATCAGCAGCGCGCAGATGCGCGAGATTGTGCAAGCCTGGCTGGCAACTGAACTGACGGAAGACCGGCACCGCAAGCGCGTGGGTAAGATTGAGGCGATTGAACGACAATACAACCGCTAAGAACCAAGACTAAAGGAGCAGGGGCAAGCCCACCTTCCCAACCTGAGAGCTTCGCAGCGCTTCGATAACTGCGGACTGAAAGCCTTTCAATCAACGACGAGAACTCAAGTCTAGTCAGCTCGAGGTTGGGAAGGTGGGTTGCCCTCGCTTCTGCCGCCCCGTGCTAGAATATTCATCCAGAAGGCCACTTCGGTTTCGGCCAACTTCGGAAAGTCACTTCGATGGCAGATTCTCATAACGGCTCGCAGAATGGCTCGCGCAATAGTGAGCTCGAGCTCTTAATCGACCAAATAACCGACGCGATAGTCGCCCGGCTTAATGGCGACGGCGATCAGGCCGCGATGTGTGGCTGCACCTCGGAATGCTTCAACCGCTGCCCCGAGCGCATGCATCGTATCGTCGACGCCGGGGCCGCGCGCATTGGTCTGGTTTTGGGCGAGACGTCGTCCGCCAGCGATTGGGCCAGCCTGATCGACCACACCTTGCTGAAACCCGAGGCTACTGACGAAGACATTAAGAAGTTATGTGAAGAAGCCGCCAGGTATGGTTTCGCTTCCGTGTGCGTAAATCCAACCTGGGTGCGCGCCTCCTCCTGCAATCTTCAGGGCACAGGTATTCCAGTCTGCACTGTAATTGGATTTCCCCTGGGCGCCACACTGTCGGATGTCAAAGCCTACGAAGCGCGCCGGTCGATCCTTGATGGCGCACGAGAGGTTGACATGGTGATCAATGTCGGCGCGCTCAAGAGTGGCGACGATTGCCTGGTCGAGCATGACATCCGTTCAGTAGTCGAAGTCGCGCACGAATACAACGTGGCGTGCAAAGTGATTATTGAAACCGCGTTGCTGAATGACGATGAAAAGGTGCGCGCTTGTCTAGCCGCTAAGAACGCCGGCGCCGACTTCGTAAAAACGTCGACTGGTTTTTCAAAAGGGGGCGCGA
>JBOGOP010000512.1:0-1801 GCA_050747225.1 Pyrinomonadaceae bacterium | reverse complement strand
CTCCTTACCCTGTGCGTCAACGGTCCAGCCGTGGGTGATGACCGTCTTGTAAGGCGCACGATCATGGGCGGCGATTCCGACCATCAAAGAGGAATTAAACCAACCGCGAAATTGATCGCCGCCTTCAAGATAGACGTCGGCCGGCCAGCGTAGACCGTCGCGCTGTTCCAGCACAGCTATGGAAGATGACCCGCTGTCAAACCAAACGTCCAGAATGTCTGTCTCTTTTGTCCATTCCGCGGCGCCGCATTTTTTACAGGTGTAACCTACCGGCAACAATTCCCGCGCTTCGCGTATGTACCAGGCGTCCGACGATTCCTTTTCAAAGATGTCGGCGACGTGACGGATGATCTCCGGCTCGGCGACTGCTTCGTTGCATTTTGCGCAGTAGAAAACCGGAATTGAAACTCCCCAAACTCGCTGCCGCGAAACACACCAATCGGGACGGCCCTTAAGCATGTTGGCCATCCGCACTTTGCCCCAGGCAGGAATCCACTGCACTCGTTCTGTCTCGCGCAATGCCGCTTTCCGCAACGATGATTCAGATTCAGTAAAGTTTTCCGTGAAGTTGCTGCGGTCGCGTCCGTCCTCGTCTTTCTCAACTGTGGCGGCCACCTCGCGATCCATGGAGATGAACCACTGGGGAGTGGCGCGGAAGATCACCGGATTTTTGCAACGCCAGCAGTGGGGATAGCGGTGGTCATAGTTTTCGCTAAACAACAGCACGCCGCGGTCCCGCATGAACTCGACTATCTTCGGGTTCGCCTCAAAAACACTCATGCCGGAAAAATGTTCTACGTCTGCTGTGAAGCGCCCGGAGTTATCGACCGGGCAATAGACTTCCAGCCCATAGCGCTTGCCAATTACGAAGTCGTCGTGGCCATGACCCGGCGCCGTGTGCACTGCGCCGGTGCCCGCCTTACTGGTTGCCTTCTTGTCGCGCGCTTCGCTGACGTCCAGCTCCGTTTCCGCATCTGCCTCGCCGCCCAGCGTGACATGTTCGCCCACCATCAACAGCGACGGTCGATCGATCCAGGGATGGCGACACTCAAGACGATCCAATTTCGCGCCAGCAAAGCGGGCTAGCACTTTCGGTTTGGTTCGATTCCCGGCATCGTCACAATCACCAAGATTGCACCTCTCCGCGACTACTTCGAGCAGTTCAGAAGCAACAATGTAAACTTCGTCCCCGTTTTCAAAAGCCGAATATTCGTAATCCGGATGGACGGTGACGCCAAGGTTCGCGGGCAGAGTCCAGGGCGTCGTCGTCCAGATCAGAACGAAAACTTTCTTACCCTCAAGGGCAGGATCGATCATCGCTGGATCACTTGCCAGCGGAAATTTCACATAAACGGAAGGACTTGAGTGTTGCTGGTACTCAACCTCCGCCTCCGCCAGTGCAGTTTGATCGTGTATGCACCAGTAGACTGGCCGCGCACCTTTGTAAACGTAACCGCGCTCTACGAAGCGCCCAAACAGACGTGCCGTTTCCGCTTCGTAGTGATTTGACATCGTCAGGTAAGGATTCTCCCATTCGCCCAAAATGCCCAGCCGCTGAAAGTCGCGCGTCTGTCGCTTCAAAGCCTGCGAAGCGTGTTCACGACATGCGCGCCGGATCGCTACTGCCGGCATGTTTGCTTTCTTAGCGCCGAGCTTGCGATCGACATAAAGTTCGATCGGCAATCCATGACAGTCATAACCGGGCACATAAGGTGCGTCGTAACCCAGCATGTTGCGCGATTTGACGACAAAGTCTTTGATGATCTTGTTCATCGCCGTGCCGAGATGGATGTCGGCATTC
>JBOGOP010000511.1:0-1811 GCA_050747225.1 Pyrinomonadaceae bacterium | reverse complement strand
GAGAAAAACGATGGTGGGTGTACCGGTTACCCTGTACAGTCGAGCGACCCCGGCATCGGCGTCGCGAACTACCGCATAGCGGATGCCGAAATCCTTTATGCCAGACTCAGTCCGCGCGAGGCTATCCTGGATATTGATGCCCAGCACACGGACACCAAGCGGTTCATATTGCGCGGCGAGTTGATTGAAGTGTGGCGCTTCTTCTTTGCACACCGGACACCACGCCGTCCAAAACACCAGCACCGCCGGCTGGCCTCGCAAATCAGCGAGCGATATCGAAGCGCCGCCAATTGAAGCCAGTTGAAAATCGGGCGCAGTGTCGCCAATGGCAGTACCTGTTTTCGCGGTCGCCGGATTGTTTGTCGATGTGACATTGGCAGCATCGCCTGACGATTTCTTATTCGATGAACAGCCGGCAAAAATTATGCCGACTGACAAGAGTGTCGCTATCGAGATTGCCTTCCAAAAGCGATTCATTCCTCTTTACCTCAAAACAGCAGGGTCAAATAAATCTTTGTCCCGCTTGTAGCAGCAGGTATTCCGCCATCAGAATCATCACCACACCGAAGGCCTGCTTCACTTTCACCATCCACACTCCTGAGCGCGGCAGCGCCGCCAGCGCGCCGCCGAAGGTCCCGAGCGCTATCATCAACGCACCCATCCCAAAGGCGAAGACGAAAAGCACTGACGCGCCGAACAAAACGTTGCCCCGACTGCCGACGTAGGTAAGCGCAGCGCCGAGCGCCGGAGCAGTGCAGGGGCCAACGACCAGGCCTGATGCCGCGCCAACGAGCACGGCCGAAAGATAACCATTACCCTTGCGTTTGGGATTCCACCTTGTCAGGAATTGCGGCGTGGGCAGTTGAAACACGTCGAGCATCGAGAGCGCCAATAGGAGTACGACGTTGCCGACGAAGATGTATGTCCAGGGACTTGACGCCCATATTCCGAACAGAGTTCCGCTCAAAGAAGCGAAGGCCCCGAGCGTCGCATAGACGAGACTCATGCCGGTTACAAACAAAACTGAGAGAAAGAATCCACGTAAGCTTGCCCGCGCTTTTCCGCTTCCTCCGGCTCCGCTATGGACGGCGGTCTGGCCGCCGATGAAACCGAGTTGAATCGGAATCACCGGATAGACACAAGGTGTGAAACTAATCAACAGTCCGGCGATGAAAGCCGCCGGGTAGGCCAGACCCGAACTGGCTGACAGATACTGTTGTAGATCAGGAGCAACGCTTTGCATGACTGTTAAGAAACCTACTTAAAAAAGAAGAGCGGAGGGGCGCGCCTTCAGCCGCATCAGCGAGATGCCTGCGACTTCCCCTCTCAGCGCGCTCCGCGCTCGTACGCCGAACCGCCCCAGATCCGGCGATGCCTGAGAAGGCTAGCCTTGCTTTTTCATCGACTTCGAGCTTGCTTTGGCAACTGCATCGTCAAAGGCGCGTACGTATGCGTCACGGTCATAGTTATGCGTCGTCTTAAAGAGGGTCTTATTCTTCTCTCCGAGGACGATCACCGTCGAAGTGTTTTTCTTGTTCGCTTCAAAGAGCTTACTAATCCCCAAAGCGCTAGCGGTCTTGGCTGACTCGGCCGTCTTCTCATCGGTCGTCACATCGAGTATGACAAAGTTGAGACGGTCCTTGTACTCGGTCATCAACTCACTCATCGTTGGTTCAAGCTTCTGGCATGCCGCACACCAGTCTGCCCGAATGATCGCAACGGTAGGCTTCGAATGGTCGATCATCATCTTGTCGCCGGCCATTTTGTCGTCCTTCATCATGCTGTCCTGGGCCGCGACGTTCAGCGTCATG
>JBOGOP010000510.1:0-1814 GCA_050747225.1 Pyrinomonadaceae bacterium | reverse complement strand
TGCCTATTTCGATAGCGAGGAAATCACCATCCGTCCAGAGCATGTGATGGCGAGTGGCGCGCTGCCGCCAGGCTTTCCTCCGATCGAGATCGATGGCGAGCATTATTGGGACGGCGGGCTGGTCTCAAACACGCCGCTGCAACACGTGCTGGACTATTATCCGCGCCGCAGTCGTCTATGCTTTCAGGTCGACGTGTTCCAGGGCCGCGGCCACGTCCCGAAAAATCTCGAAGAGGTCAGCGAGCGGGACAAAGATATCCGTTTTTCCAGCCGGACGCGGGTCAATACCGACGCCTTCCGGCAAAAGCATGAGGTGCGTCATGCGATCAACGAACTGCACAAATTGCTGCCGCAGGAAATCGCAAGGACTGAACAGGCCAAGCGGCTCTATGCATTCGGCTGCGTCACCGAGATGGACATCGTCCAGCTCATCTTTCGGCCGTTCGAACCTCAAGGCGCGTCGAAGGACTATGAGTTCAGCCGAGGCACGATGAACGCCCGCTGGGAGCAGGGGATTTCCGATGCCTCCACCACACTGCGCGCCGCGCCATGGCTCGCGCCAAAACCAAAAGAAGTCGGCGTATGCGTGTTCGATGTGATGCACGACGTCCTTGTCAAAAAGAGCCGAGCAACGACTGAAGCGATGCCGACGGGTGGCGATCGAATGAACACGCGGCC
This sequence comes from Pyrinomonadaceae bacterium, assembly GCA_050747225.1. Classification (GTDB taxonomy): domain Bacteria; phylum Acidobacteriota; class Blastocatellia; order Pyrinomonadales; family Pyrinomonadaceae; genus PSRF01. The sequence continues at coordinate 1,136 of JBOGOP010000510.1, read as the reverse complement.
AACGAAAGGACGCTCGTCAAAAGACCCGTTGGTCGAACAAGAATCAGCGTGACAGGAGCCAAAGTCCGTGGACGCCTCTGACGTGATCGAGAACGCCTTCGCGGAGCAGTATGATGAATACGAAACACAGTAGCGAACAGGGCATAGAAAAAGGTTAATGAAGCTAGTGATGCGCGGTCGCAGCGAGCAGCCGGTTGGGCAATCGATGGCACTTTGCCTCAGAGTGAGTTTGTCAAAAAAAGAGTATCTCTCGGCGCAAGCGAAATGCGCAACTAACCCGTTCACACAAGAGGAGAAATCATGAGCACTACAATTCTACAGCCAGAAAAACAGCTAGAGGTTGCCGCCGATCCGCGTCTTTCAAGCGGCGTGAAGGCATTTTTGAAAGCGCTGAATTCAGGAGATGGCCCACCCTTAGAGACATTACCCCCGCTAGAAGCGCGTGAGGTGCTGGTTAACGCGCAAGCGTCCGTTCAAGTAGACCTTTCAGGCATTGAGGAGTCAGAGAAGACCATCACCATCGATGGCTACACCATCAAATTGAACGTCGTGCGCCCCAAGGGCGTCAAAGGAAAACTCCCGGTCTTCATCTTCATCCACGGCGGCGGTTGGGTACTCGGAGATTATCCAACACACAAGCGGATGGTTCGCGACCTCGTCGTCCTTTCCGGTTTGGCTGGAGTCTTCGTCAACTACACACGCACGCCCGACGCCAGGTATCCACAAGCAGTCAACGAAATCTACGCTGCAACGAAGTGGGTGGCCGAGCACGGCGAGGAGATTGGGGTGGACGGGAAAAACCTGGCCGTCGTGGGCAACAGCGTCGGCGGCAATATGACTGCTGTGACCGGTCTGAAAGCTAAGGAGAAGGGCGGCCCCGTAATCAAACTTCAGATAATGATGTGGCCGATTGTGGACGCGAATTTCCAAACCGAATCCTACAAACAGTTCGGCGAGAAGCGTTTCCTCACCACGCCTTTGATGAAGTGGATGTATGACCTCTACACGACCGACCCCAAAGAGCGCAAAGAAATCTACGCCTCTCCCTTACAAGCTACGGTCGAGCAATTGAAGGGATTGCCTCCGGCACTGATCCAGGTCGCGGAAAGCGACGTTTTGCGTGACGAAGGCGAGGC
>JBOGOP010000509.1:0-1828 GCA_050747225.1 Pyrinomonadaceae bacterium | reverse complement strand
GTAGAGTTACAATGGCGCCACGCATCTCATCCTGGAGGTTGAAAACTTAACTAACGGTCGTTATTACAGCCGCCGCGCGTCAACCCAGTGACGTGATTCGTCGACGGCGGGGAGACCAAATCATGAAGACTATCCTGCTCCTTACGCTTCTATTCATGGCCATTCCCCAGGGCCAGAATGGCGGAGCGGCTCCGCCGATTTCCCGCGAGGGTGAACCAGTAACAGTTGCTAGTTTCAAGTGGTTCAAAGTTCGCCAGCCAGTCGAACAAATGCCTGCCACTGGCCCGGCTCCGGCGATGATTCCACAGAACAAGAACTACGAGCGAAATCGCCGCGCCAATACCTCTCCGGGTGAAAGAGATCCAAACCTCGACACAGTTGACGGTCGCAGTGCGGCAATGGAAAAGGCCGTACAGGATTCGCGCACGCCTAAACCCATTGATGGCTTCGCATACCGGGTAAAGGTTCACAACACAACTGCGAAAGCGATTGACATCATCTTTTGGGAATATCAGTTCAAAGAATCGCCAACTGCCACCCCTCTGTTGCGGCGACAATTCCTATGCGGCGTCTCGGTTAAGTCTGGAAAGGACAAGGAACTCCAGGCGTTTAGTTTGCTGGGTCCGCAAGATGTGGTTAGCGTAAATATCCTGGCACAGAAGTCGGGTAGTTCCGGGGCGGAACAGGCAGTAATCAATCGAGTGGAATTTGCTGACGGTTCAATCTGGCAGCGAAAAGACTGGAACTTTGGCGAAGTGCGGTTGAGTTATGCTCGCGCCGTTGCGACGCCGTGGGGAACGGAGATGTGCCGAGGCTTGTAAACGCCTTCGCCAAGGTCGGAGTTGGTCGTTCTCGATTGTTAGAGGAGGTTCACGGCCCGAGCTGCCAGCAATACGATCACCAGCAGCGAAATCAACGCCTGAATCATCATCAGGGCTTTGGCCCAACGCGATAGCACCGGCACGTCTGTTGGCGACAAAGCAGTGCTGGTGTTGAAGGCCAGGAACAGGTAGTCCACAAAGTTTGGTTTCCACTCGTGCTCTCCCGCCGCCAGCTTAGTTTCCGGATCCATCGTCATCTGGGGAAATAAAAACGCACCATCGGCGTGACGAGGTGTGCGAGCGCGCTCATGCGGGCCGCCCGCGTCCAAACGCCAATACCACGACGCAAAAATCAAGATGTTTGTTACCCAAAGAGCAGCTGCGGAGCCTAGCAACTCCCGCGGCGTAACCTGATGATCAGCGAGAGCCTCGATAAGCAGTGCCAGCGAGAGAATCATGGCGAGAGTAAGGAGGCTGTTGAGGATGTACCCAATTATTTGATTTAGAGAATGATTGCCACGCCGATGAGCGACTTCAGCAGGAACAACCAGCAGCACGACTAACGCCGTCAGCAGCCAGCGTGCGCCTGCGATCACCAATGAGGAAGGTAACGCCGCGTAGAGCGCGCCCGCGCCTACGAGCGCCACCAGGGCGGGCCAACGTGGCTCGGTATTCTTTCGTTGGATTGAATTCACGTTGGGCTTTGGGCCAGAGTCGGTCGCCTTGCCCGAATTGACGGCTTGTTTGGTCGGCGCGATTCACATCACGTCTGATATTCAAAGCGCGCTACATCCGACTCGCCAAGGATAACTGTATCGCCGGCATTCAAAACGGCTTCGGTGATGCGCTCAGATTTTGGGTCGTTTACAAAAGTTCCGTTGCGAGAATCCTGATCGACGATCTTCACTTTGCCGTCCTTCACTCCAATCCAGAGATGCCGTTTCGAGATTCGTGGATCAGACACGACGATTTGCGCAAGACTGCTCTCCCGACCGATGTAGGTACCT
>JBOGOP010000508.1:0-1837 GCA_050747225.1 Pyrinomonadaceae bacterium | reverse complement strand
GGACAGGCATTCCTGCCTGTCCTCCTCTTTCGTTCAGAAAGGACAGACAGGAATGTCTGTCCTACTTCGGCACAGAAGGGACAGACAGGAATGTCTGTCCTACTTCTCACAGTAAGGACAGACAGGAATGTCTGTCCTACCTTCAGTGACGGCGTCTCGTTCTGCGCCGCTTCACAGCCGGCTTCCTTGTTGTTTTTACGTCCGTTGCCGTTACTTCCGCCTGCTTTGGCTTCATCTGTTGTTGAATCAGGTCTGTTACCATCTGTTGCGAAAAATCCGCGCGAACTAACACGTCATCACCTTCTGCTGTGATGGCCAATCCTTTCAAAACTGACTGCGCCTTCGGGTCCTTTATTGAGCTGGTGGCATATTGCAGCAGGCCCGAGTACAAATTCGCCAGTATCTTCGCGGTGTCGGGGTTATCAGCATTGGATACGCCGCGAATCATAAAGTTTGTGGCATCCATCGTCAGCGCTGCGTAGAAGTCGCCAATCTTTGAATCACAACGCGGCGACCGCGGTGTTGTCTCCGTGCCCAGCATGCCGAAGCTCTTCGCAAATGAACCCCAGGGCGAGCCTGCGAAACTTATGAGCGCATTTGGGTCGCGCACGAGCGAGTTCAAAGCTGCTGAGCTGATGCGTTCTTTGCCTTCGCCGGCATCGATTGCCGCTCGCAAATATCCCGGACTGCCGGCGGCGATGGTGTTTGCGTTGAGCGCGACCACTCCAACTTCGGTGAAAGATTTCAGCAGTGGATTTTTCTCCGATTCCTTGGCGATCGGTTCAATCGTCATCATGCCGATCGTCCTGCTGCCATACTTCTCGTCGCGCAGCTTGCCCTGCGAAGCCATGCGCGCTAACCCGATTAATCCTTCGGCGCTGAAGTCTCCGCTGGATACGATCATGAGTTCCGGCGCCTGGAAGTTGAGTTCGGCGGTTGGTTTCTTAAAACGAACAGCTATGACGAGATATTCAACCTTCGCCGGATCGATACCCGCCTGTAGTTTGGCTGTTTCAAAACCCTTACGCATTTCCTCCAGGTCCTTCGCCGGTAGAAACCTTGGTAAGACGTCGTTGATGATGCGTTGTGGATTGATGTAGATCAGGGCGTCCGCCTCCGGCAGATTCGAGAGGGAATTGATCACGCCCTGCATAGCGGCCGGGTTCGTTGAAGCGGTCGGCGCTAACGCCGCGGAATTAGTGGTGACTAATTGTGTTTCACCGGCGCTGCGTTGTCCGAGCGCATTTTGCGCCTGGACGATTACCGCAGCGGCTGCGAACACTAAAAGAACTACGAGGGGATTAAAAGTTTTTCTCACGGTCAAGAGCCTCCGTTCAGGGGTTTTGCTTAGTTTCACACAAGATGCATTGTTATCGACAGTGTTTTAGAGCCAGTCGAGTTTTGGTACGGTAAACTCATCCTGTACGTTCCCGGTATTTAATGTCGTCGCCGGCTCGAAAAGCAGCACTTCGGCCTCTTCGTCGGCGACCGGCCGGTGCTCCACTCCGCGCGGTACGACTATAAACTCACCAGCTTCCAGCCAGACTTCCTTTTGTGCACCCGGTTCGGATGAATCCTCGCTGGTCTCGCGAAACTCCATGCGAAACGTGCCCTTAACGACCAGAAACATTTCGTCTTCCGTTTCGTGATGGTGCCAGGTGAATGGCCCCTTAAACTTTACCAGCTTGAGATATTGGCCGTTTAACTCGCCGATGATGCGCGGGTTCCAATGATCGTTGATGAGCGAAAGCTTTTCGCTAAGATTGATTTTTTGCATAAATAGAGGCTAGAAACAGAATACAGAATACAGAAGTCAGAAGTCAGAAGTCAGAAGTCA
>JBOGOP010000507.1:0-1848 GCA_050747225.1 Pyrinomonadaceae bacterium | reverse complement strand
GTCATCGAAATTGCGTTTCAAGACACTGGGGAAGGTATTCCGAAACAGAACCTCGACAAGATCTTTCTTCCGTTTTTCACGACGAAGAAAGAAGGGTCAGGGTTGGGTCTCGCAGCGGTGCATCGCATCGTCGATCTGCACGGGGGGTGGATCAAGGTCGAAAGTCAGGAGCGTCAAGGCTCACGGTTTGTCGTATGTATGCCGCGTTCCGGGGATGCCGGGGTGCGGTTGTGGCATGAGGGACGGACGCCGTGGAAAAGATCTTAGTTGTTGATGACGAGAAGGGGTTGCGCGAAGTCCTGAGCATCATGCTCAAACGCGCGGGCTATGTCGTGACCGAAGCGTCGGATGGCGAAGAGGCCATCGGTCATATAAGCAAGGAAATCTTCGATCTTGTCATCACCGACCTCCGCATGCCGAAAGCCGATGGCATGGCGGTCCTGAAGGCGGTGAAGTCTTCTTCTCCTGAAACCGTGGTCCTCGTCATCACGGCGTTCGCGACCGCGGACTCGGCGGTCGATGCGATGAAACAGGGCGCGTACGACTATCTGACCAAGCCGTTCCAGGTCGATGAAGTACAGTTGATCATCCGCAACGCGCTGGAGAGGCGGCGTCTCTCGACGGAAAATATTCTATTAAAGCGCGAGATGGCAAGCCAATCGTCATTCGCGCAGATCGTCGGCCAGAGCGAGAGCATGCTGAAGGTGTTCGACGTGGTGCGCAAAGTCGCGGACGCTAAGAGCAATGTGCTGATTTGTGGGGAAAGCGGAACGGGAAAAGAGTTGGTGGCGCGCGCGATTCACTATAATAGTGCCCGGAGTCCGATGCCGTTTGTGGCGGTGAGTTGCAGTGCAGTGCCGGAGACGTTGCTCGAAAGCGAACTCTTCGGGCACATGAAGGGGTCCTTTACCGGCGCGATGGCCAATAAGGCGGGGTTGTTCGAAGTCGCCAACGGCGGCACGATCTTTTTGGATGAAATCGGCGATACGACCCCAACAATTCAAGTCAAGCTGCTACGCGTCATTCAGGAACGAGAGTTCCGGCGTGTGGGCGGCAACCAGGATGTAAAGGTCGATGTGCGCATTGTGGCCGCGACCAATAAGGACCTTGAAAAAGCTGTGGCCGACGGCTCATTTCGCGAAGACTTGTACTACCGCTTAGACGTGATCCCGATTCGGCTCCCACCGTTGCGGCTTCGAACGGGAGACATCCCGCTTCTCGCGAAGCATTTCCTCGAGAAGTTTTCACAGGAAAGTGGCAAGCCGGTTCCCGTATTGACATCGGAGGCGATGCACGTGCTGTTGGGCCATGAGTGGCGCGGCAACGTGCGTGAGCTTGAAAATTTGATCGAGCGCGTTGTCACCTTTTCCGTCGGTGCGCCTGTGTCGGATGAGGATATTCGTGGCTGGCTTCATCGAGTCGTGACCCCTCAGCAGCAGGGGGTGCCCACCGATTTGCCTGAAGACGGGTTGGATTTGGAAGGGCTTATCAACGGCATTGAAAAAGACCTGCTCTTGAAAGCGCTCGAACGGGCCATGTGGGTAAAGAAAAAGGCTGCGCGGCTTCTGAAACTCAACACGCGATCCTTTCGCTATCGACTAGAGAAGTATGCCATCAAGGGAGGCCGTGATTAATCCGCAGCCGAGTCCCTCCGAGATCACCGTCCTCGCTCCTGCCAAAATTAACGTGATCCTGCGAATCCTCGGCCGCCGCCCCGACGGGTTCCACAATATCTGGTCGATCATGCAGACGGTTGCCCTCGAAGACGAGGTGTGCATCAGGATATGTGCCGACCGACAGGATATTCGGCTGAGGTGTGACGCGACGCAGCTGGCTGCAGACCAGAGT
>JBOGOP010000506.1:0-1862 GCA_050747225.1 Pyrinomonadaceae bacterium | reverse complement strand
CCTGACTAAGACGGGCTTGAGTTAAGGGTAACGATGGCCAAAGCGGCGCCAGGCCGCCGCACTCCAAGGAGTTGTGCGCTCACTTAGGGTTTTCAGGTGCGTGCGAGTGCTTCGCCTGCCGCTAGTAAAGCCGCTGCCTTCGCCACGGTAGTCGCTTCTGAATAGATCCGGAGCATCGGTTCTGTTCCTGACTGCCTAAACAAAAGCCATGACTCGTCGTCGAACAGCAGTTTTGTTCCATCAGTGGTTTCGACGCCACTTACGCGGTAACCGGCAAGCTCTGCAGGTGTGGCGCTTGATAGTCGTTCAATAAGCTGCTGGCCCACGGACGTCTCAACATGCAGGTCTCTTCGGCCAAAGTAAAATTCGCCAAACTCACGATGAAGATCGCGCAGCATTTCAGACGGCGGCTTACCCGCTGTGATTATGGCTTCCAGGAAGAGAAGAGAATTGAGAACGCCGTCGCGTTCAGGAATGTGGCCTTTAACGCCGATGCCACCAGACTCTTCAGCGCCAATGAGAATGTCGTCATTCAGCATCAGGTCGGCGATGTACTTGAAACCAATCGGGGTCTCGTAGAGTTTGAGATTGTGGGCGGCGGCGATTCGTTTCAACAACACCGACTGCGAAAAGGTCCGCACCACGCCTCCCGTCATCTTCCGCTGGCGAACCAGATGCAGGAGTATGAGTGGCACGACGCCGTGCATCGTCATCGTTTCGCCCAACTCGTTCACCGCGCCAACTCGATCCGCATCGCCGTCCGTGGCCAGCCCGACCAGGGCCTTAGACTCTGTCACCTGTTTCTTAAGTGCGCCAAGATTGCTGTCGATCGGTTCGGGGTTAACTCCGCCAAACAGCGGATCGCGATTAGCCCGAATTGTTTCAACCTTAAGCTTGGCGCCCGCGAGAAAGCCCTCGACCCATCTGTCGCCGGTGCCGTGCATCGGATCGACAATTACCGTCGCCGGCGTTTTCCGCAGTCGATCGAGATCGATGTATGAAGCGATCTGGGTTCGATAACTTTCCACCGCTGGTTGTAGTAGCTGATGAGTGTCTGCCGGGAGATTGCCACGTTTTGGCGGTGTCGCGCCTACAAACTTTTCTACTGCGGAAGTTGTTTCCGGCGCCGCGCTCCCGCCCCAGGGAGCCTTGATCTTGAAACCATTGAAGTCCGCCGGATTGTGTGACGCCGTGATAACGACACCGCCGGCGGCCTTCAGTTCCTTCACGGCCCACGAGATTAACGGGGTTGGCGTGGCTTCGTTGAAAAGAGAGACGTTGAAATCGTTGCCGGCAAGAACTTCAGCTGCGCGCTGCGCGAACAACTCGGAACTGAAGCGACGGTCGTAACCAACTATCACCAACGGGCGGCGAGACTCTTTATTGTCCGCGTTGAGATAGTCGGCATAAGCCTGGGTGACGCGCTCGAGATTTGCGAAGGTGTAATCGCGCGCGATAACTGCTCGCCAACCGTCAGTGCCAAACTTGATCTTTGCGAGGTCGTCCATTTGCGTACGTGGCTTAAGTGCTTAATTAATACGCGCTAGCGATTTGCTGGGAGCGCGGGCGTCTCGCCCGCATTTGTGACCAGGGCACGTTCCTGTTTGAAAGCTCTCTATTCAAACCTTTTTGCCTACGTGGCTTAAGTGCTTAATTAATACGCACTAGCGATTTGCTGGGAGCGCGGGCGTCTCGCCCGCATTTGTGACCATGGCACATTCATGTTTGAAAGCTCTCAATTCAATCCCTTTTCGCGCTTCGCGCTCATTTGCGGGCGGGACGCCCGCGCTCCCAGACAAGCGCTTGAATGATCTATTGCCGCTTCAAGCCTTCGATGGGGCTTCGCCCGTGATGGTGTAGTC
>JBOGOP010000505.1:0-1884 GCA_050747225.1 Pyrinomonadaceae bacterium | reverse complement strand
AGCCTGAGTAGGACAGGCATTCCTGCCTGTCCCCTTTTGTTCCGATTAGGAAATCCTGAAGAAGACCTGGACAGGCAGGAATGCCTGTCCTACCCAAGCCATGGGAACAATTGCACAACAGGATCTGTATCGCGCTATTAGCGACGCGCATGATCGTGGCGAACGAGTGGTAGTTGCTACTGTTGCTCAAACGCGTGGCTCAACGCCACAGCGGCGCGGTGCGAAGATGTTGTTCTTCGAAAGTGGGAACGTCGCGGGTACCGTAGGTGGCGGTTGCATCGAGGCCGAAGTTTGGGCCGAAGCGCGCGAGGCCCTGCGATCGGGAAATTCTGCTCTACACCATTTTTCCTTAACAGCCGAGGAGGCGAGCGAGGAAGGGATGGTGTGCGGCGGCACGATGGACATCTTTATCGATGTTTGGACGACCTAAGAAATAGCGATTTAATGCGGCAGCGGAGCGGTAAACCAAGAAAAGATCATCCGCGAAACCAAACGAAATAACTCGAAATGGGAATCTTTTTAGTGCCGGTTCGTGTAGTCTCGTGGATCGTAAGTCAGTTTTTTCAGCACCGTCAGTGCAAACAAGATGCCTGAATCGTTCATCGACAACTACAAAGCTAAGCACCAGCATCCTCTCAATAAACTGACGCACAGCATCGGCATACCCATGATTGTCGTTTCGCTGCCGCTGTTTTTCTTCAACTGGCGCTGGGCCCTTCTGCTATTTGCCGTCGGCTGGGCGCTTCAGTTCATTGGTCACGCGGTCGAAGGGAATCGACCCGCTTTCTTTAAGAATCCGATGTATCTGCTGGTTGGTCCCTGGTGGCTTGTTCGTCGCGCTGCGGCCGCCGTTGGCCTGATAAAAACATTGCCTTCCCGGTAATCCAGGTTCGCATCCCCGTCTCAATCGCGGCTTCACAATAATGTCGCCAAATACACCCACGGAAAACAAAGCGCAATCCAGTTCGATTGCCGAAGCTGTCTCGCAAACACTTCTAGCAAATTCGACCGCAGGGCTGGCCACCTTGATCGAAGCCCCAGCCAGTACGAACGCCGGCGTCGGATCAAAACTACTCGTTCATGAGTCTGAAATTACAGGTTTGTCGGTAGGGGGCTTGGGTAGCGAGGAACTTAACGGCGTGGTTGTAGAAGAAGCAAGGAGGTTCCTCAGATCGAGAGCGGACACTCGCGTCGCTCAAGTGAAAGAGTTCGCACCGGGACTCACCCAGTGGAGCGAAGCAAGAATTCTATTCGAACGTATCCAGGCGGAGCCGCGTCTGGTGATTTGCGGCGCGGGCCACGTGGGCGCATCGCTTGCGAAGCTTGCCAGCCTGATGGGCTACCGCACGACGCTGATTGATGACCGGGAGGAGTTTGTAACGCGGAAGAGTTTTCCTGAGAAGGATATAGAATTAGTTGCAGCTAAGGATTGGTCGAACGCAGTGAAGACTGCCGTTGGAACCGGACACGGGGTTTCAATAGCCATCGTAACCCGCGGACACAGCGAGGATGAACAGTGCCTGCGCGCGGTAATTGCCATTGAGGTGGACTACATCGGCCTCATCGGTAGCAAGCGTCGAACGAATATTGTGCTCCAGCGTTTGCGAGAAAACGGAGCAGCAGAGGACAGACTCGCAAAGGTCCACGCGCCGGTTGGGCTCGACATCGGCGCCGTTACGCCGGAAGAAGTAGCGCTCGCGATCATGGCTGAGATCGTTGCCGTGCGTCGCGGCGGAAAAGGCGGATCGCTCTCGGAATGGCGAAGGACTAAGGAAAAAGCGTGAATGCGTTGTGACGTTTGCCGGAAAGGGAATATAATTCAAGCTGCGAAGACGGTTTCAAAACTCCATTATGAAAGTCTTTATTAGTTACTCACAAAAGGAC
>JBOGOP010000504.1:0-1898 GCA_050747225.1 Pyrinomonadaceae bacterium | reverse complement strand
CGCCGGGGCTGTTGTTGAAGTGAGCGGGGGTGGGGGTGGCGCGTGCGGTCCCCCCGCGTGAGCGTCAAGCGCCTGAACGGCGCGTTAACCCCGTCGTTGCAGCGTTTGCATCACGACAGGACTGGGTACGCGGACTGATTCGGGCAACTCCTCGTTTTCATAAATGAATTCAACGAGATTTCGGATTGCCACGTGATCGGAAGGTAGCAACATTACGGCGGTTTCCCAAGCCCCCTTGGCTTTGGCAAAGTTTCTGCCCGCATGATAGACCGTACCCAGGTTGTTCCAGGTTTCGTTGAGATGGAAGCGATCCTTCTTGGGATAGTTCTCAATCGCTTGCTGGTATTCGTTGATGGCCGCATCCAACTTGCCTTGCTGCACAAGGGTGAGGCCCATCATATAATGGGCTCGTGGATGTCGCGGGTTCTTCTCAAGACATCGATGCAGGTAGGTTTCATACTCGCCCTGGTCAAAAAAACTATACACGACGGCATAGCGACACAAAACCTCAGCGGAAAGTCCGTTGATCTTCTCTGCTTCTCTTATGCAGCGTAGCGCTTCGGGATAATGTCCGTCTTCAGCCGCTACCATCGCCTCTATGATCTCGCGAACAATCTTTTTGCAGCAGAATTTTGAACTTGACGCCGGACGCGCAGGGTGTCTGTCGCGAATTCTACGTACCGATCACGCGCTCCACGAACGGGTGCGACTGTGGAGCGAAGGGAACGGATTTGATCTCTTCAATGCCAAGGACGTGCAAATTCGCCAACCACCAATGAAAGCGAAACAGCGGATCGTTGTCGGTGGACACATACTTCGGCAAGGCGTGCTTGGCGATGGCGTGGTTGAACATCCGACAGACAGCAACCCCATCGATATCTCCGCGCTCAACGCCGAAACCGATGAGCCGTTGAGTACAGACATCTATCACCACCATGACGCAATAGCTTTGCAAAATGATCGACTCACATCGAAACAGATCGATACTCCAGAGGCTGTCTTTAGCATGGCCGATGGCCGTCAACCAGGACACGCCCTCTCCGTCCGAGTTGGGATCATAGTGTTTTGCCAAGATGCGGCGGACCACATCTTTGTCCAGCTCAATTCCGAAGGTATGCGCGATCTGTTCAGCAATCTTCCGGCAGCCGAAGCGCGGATTGCGCCGCTTCATATCAACAACCGCAGCAACGATCTCCTTTGAAGGACCTTTGGGACCAGGACGGCCACGCTTTCGTGACGAATATAACCACCGATACTTACACCGCACCAAGGCTTGGTGAAACCGCATAAAGCTGGAAGGTTTGAGAATCACTGCGCACTTCGCTAGGTGCTTCAGTGGGATCCAGGCAGCACACAGACCAAAGACCAATCGATCCCACGGTGTTAGTCATGGCGCACGACGACGAGGCCGGTTCATCACTTGCAGTTGATGCTTCACCGCCAGTGACTCGGCTATTACCGCATAAAAGCCACCGGGCCGGCAGAGCTTGAACAGCGTCGTGACAAGATGCGCAAGGAGGACGAAGAGTTCCCGCATGCCACAACCATATCAACTCAGCTCCGATTCACAAGACTGCAATCAGCGTGGCATTTGTCCTAGAATTTGCAATTGGCCACACACAGGCTGCCCGGTCCCGTCGGCGCTATCGACTAAAAGATAAACGCAAGGCCGGTGTCTTACATACACCGAAAACCCAATAACCCTACAATCTAGTGGATCAAAATTAGATCGTCGTTTTCTAAAAAAGTGGGTCAGTTTTCAATCATCGTTGACAACGGCTTTATTCGCCCCGCTGCGTAGAGACAGCACGGCTCAACGGGTCAGCCCCGCAGTGCCTTGTACAGGAACGGCAGACTCTTCTCCATGCGGTAGTCGATACCCGAATGAGTGTCGTCGA
>JBOGOP010000503.1:0-1908 GCA_050747225.1 Pyrinomonadaceae bacterium | reverse complement strand
GTATTCAACTGGCATCCTAGCCAACAATCAGACGAACAACTCAACGGCGCTCTGTCCATGACGGCGCGATTTGAAGTGGAATGCAAAAGGGCTGACGGCAATCGTCTGATTCTTGGTATGACCCTCTCCCCATTGCACGAACAGGGGAAACAGATAGGCTTGGTCGGCGTGTTCAAAGATCTGACACAGATTCGGGATCTTGAAGAAGAGATGCGTCGCAAGGATTGGCTGGCTAGTTTGGGTGAAATGTCAGCCGGGATGGCCCATGAGATTCGGAATCCGCTTAGCGCGTTGGCCGGCGCGATGCAAATGCTCCGGAAAGATGTTATGGAAGACGAAACCAATCGCCGGTTGATGGACATTGCGATTCGGGAAGCCACCCGGCTCGACAACATCATCACCGAGTTTCTCCAGTATGCACGTCCGCCGGCGCTCAATCTCGCAGAGCACGATCTCAACAAAGTACTTGCTGAGACGCTCGATCTCGTTCAACATGAAGCGCGAACACGTTCCAAGATCAAAATCGTCACGTCCCTGGCAGCCGGGGCGCTTACGGCCCTGGTCGATCAAGATCAGTTCCGGCAAGTCTTCTGGAATATGGCGACGAACGCGTTTGAAGCGATGCCGGAGGGCGGACAGTTGACGATCTCGACGAGCTGCCGCCACGTCGATGCCGGCGGACGCAAGGGCGACGTCATCGAAATTGCGTTTCAAGACACTGGGGAGGGTATTCCGAAACAGAACTTCGACAAGATCTTTCTTCCGTTCTTCACGACGAAGAAGGAAGGCTCGGGGCTGGGTCTCGCTGCGGTGCATCGCATCGTCGATCTGCACGGGGGGTGGATCAAGGTCGAAAGTCAGGAGCGTCAAGGCTCACGGTTTGTCGTATGTATGCCGCGTTCAGGGGATGCCGGGGTGCGGTTATGGCATGAGGGACGGACGCCGTGGAAAAGATCCTAGTTGTTGATGACGAGAGGGGGCTGCGCGAAGTCCTGAGCATCATGCTCAAACGCGCGGGTTATGCCGTGACCGAAGCATCGGATGGCGAAGAGGCCATCGGCCATATAAGCAAGGAAATCTTCGATCTCGTCATCACTGACCTCCGCATGCCGAAAGCCGATGGCATGGCGGTCCTGAAGGCGGTGAAGTCTTCCTCTCCTGAAACCGTGGTCCTCGTCATTACGGCGTTTGCGACAGCGGATTCGGCGGTCGATGCGATGAAACAGGGCGCGTACGACTACCTGACGAAGCCGTTCCAGGTCGATGAAGTGCAGTTGATCATCCGCAACGCCCTGGAGAAGCGGCGTCTCTCGACGGAAAATATTCTATTAAAGCGTGAAATGGCGAGCCAATCGTCGTTTGCGCAGATCGTCGGCCAAAGCGAGAGCATGCAGAAGGTGTTCGACGTGGTGCGCAAAGTGGTGGACGCCAAGAGCAATGTGCTGATTTTTGGGGAAAGTGGAACGGGAAAAGAATTGGTGGCGCGCGCGATTCACTATAATAGTGCCCGGAGTCCGATGCCGTTTGTGGCGGTGAGTTGCAGCGCAGTGCCGGAGACGTTGCTCGAAAGCGAACTCTTCGGGCACATGAAGGGGTCCTTTACCGGCGCGATGGCCAATAAGGCTGGGTTGTTTGAAGTCGCCAACGGCGGCACGATCTTTTTGGACGAAATTGGTGATACGACTCCGACAATTCAAGTCAAGCTGCTGCGCGTCATTCAGGAACGAGAGTTCCGGCGTGTGGGCGGCAACCAGGATGTCAAGGTCGATGTGCGCATTGTCGCCGCGACCAATAAGGACCTTGAAAAAGCTGTGGCCGACGGCTCATTTCGCGAAGATTTGTACTACCGCTTAGACGTGATCCCGATTCGGCTCCCACCATTGCGGCTTCGAACGGGAGATATCCCAC
>JBOGOP010000502.1:0-1933 GCA_050747225.1 Pyrinomonadaceae bacterium | reverse complement strand
GTATTGGCCGATCAGCAGGATGTCGAGCCTCTACGACATCTCTACCGGCTTATTGTCGAAGAGGGAACGTCGTACCCGCATGACCGGTTTCCGGATCAGGATGATTTCATGGACTATTGGTTTCACGGGAAGAGCACAGTGGCCGTCTATGTGCCTGACCGTGCCCGTGCGGCGGTCATGGCCGGGGCGTTCTACCTCAAGCCGAACTGGCCTGGGCGGGCTAGACAGGTGGCGAACGCAGGCTTCATCGTCGCACCAGATTGGCGCAACAAAGGCATGGGTTGGCTGTTGGGCGCGACCATGCTGGCCTATGCCATGCAACTCGGCTACCGCAGCGTGATCTTCAACCTGGTGTTTTCTGAAAATGTGGTCGCGCGCCGTCTCTGGGACAAACTTGGCTTCAAAGAACTGGGCGTGATCCCCGGCGCGGTGCGGAAGAACGATGGGACTTATCAGGATGCGGCGATCATGTTTCGATCGTTGCTTGAAGGCTAGCCTGCCCCTGTTGATGGAATTGTTTCTGCCGATGAAGTGACGGTTGAGCAGATTCTCGAATCGTCGCTTGCAGTCGGCGAGGGTGAGGACGGCGGTGGCGTTTTAAGCTTTACCGTGATGACAAAAGGCACACCTTGAGCTATCATGTGGCGTGAAGACGTATCGCTGGAGCGAGAAGAAGAACGAGCAATTGAAGCAGTCGCGAGGGATCTCGTTTGAGGATGTGGTTCTGGCACTTGAATCGGGCGGGCTCCTTGATGTGCTCGCTCATCCGAACTCAAGGCGATATCCGAACCAAACGGTGTTGGTCGTGGCCGTAATGGAGTATGTCTATCTTGTCCCTCACGTTGAGGAGTCCGAGTACCTATTCCTGAAAACTATTATTCCGAGCCGCAAGGCCACACGTGACTATGGAAGAAGAGGTGAGATATGAAGAGACTTGACCAGGACGAGAGGCGGATTCTCTCCGCGTATGAGCGAGGCGAACTCAAATCGGTTGTGACCTCTGAGGCTTCGCTGCGTCGATACCGTGAGTACGCGCGTGCGACTTTGACGAAAAACAGGCGTGTGAATATCCGTATGTCTACGCTGGACCTCGCGGATATTCAGGCACGAGCGGCTGAGGAAGGGGTGCCGTATCAGACCCTTATGGCCAGTGTTCTACATAAGTTCGCGACTGGGCGTCTTCGTGAGCAACGGTCGAGTGTGACGTCGCGTACAAGACGGACGTCTCGGAAGCGCACTGCTGCATAGCGTTTTCTTTGATAGAGATTGCAACCATGACCATCAAGTATTTTCAAGACACCGACACGCTGCACATTGAGTTTAGGGTGGCTGAAGTGGCAGAGACGAAAGATTTGGACGAGAACACTCAACTCGACATCGATAAAGATGGAAATATCTGCGCCATGACGATTGAACATGCCTGGGATCGAGCGGATATTCCTCATTTCTCGTTTGAACAGATCGCAGCCTAAGTGTGTAAGAGAATCCAGGAGCCGTTTCTCGCTATCCCCCAAACCGAATGCTGATTATTGGGAAGCCTGGGAACCTTTTCTCAGGCTGAGTGAGGCCGGTCTGTCCGGGTGGAAGTATTGCCTTACGAGCGTTTCCACCGAGCGGAAATGCCGATCCGGGAGGTTCTTGAATCGCCGTTTGCAGTCGATCAAGGCTTCCTCCACGGTTGCGAACGGTTGGATCGTGGCTACGAGGTGATCGTAGTAGTCCATCAGCTTGATTTCGACTGTTCTCGTGAGGGAGGGATCTCCTGCCAACGTGGCCGCAGCTTGGGCCTTGTCGCCGCGTGTTTCGACCAGGGCCTGGAAGCACAGTCCCTTGAGCCGCTGCGTCACCGTGCTCCTGTCCCACCCAAGGGCTTGTGCGGTCGCCTGCATGTCGAAGCCCTGTTGTCTCAGACAATTCAGCACCGCCGCATCGC
>JBOGOP010000501.1:0-1935 GCA_050747225.1 Pyrinomonadaceae bacterium | reverse complement strand
GTTCCGTCTCGTCCAGATCGTCCAGACACGACAGCGCGACGGCATAAGTCGAATGCAGATGCACAATCGCGCCGACCTCTGCGCGCGCGCGGTAGATCGCCAGGTGAAAGGGCAGTTCTTTCGACGGGCGATTGTCGTTGCGCGCATTGCCCGCCAGGTCCAACCGCGCCAGCAGCGGCGGCGATAAACCCTTCAGCGCTTTGCCGGTCGGAGTAATCCGGATTTCGTCGCCTTCGCGAATAGAGATATTGCCCGTTGCGCCGAAGGCATAGCCGCGTTCATAAAAACTCGCCGCTGCTTCGCAGAGTTGCTCAAGCAGTTGTTCCTGCATTCTGAAGCTCCGTTTTGAAGGCCCGTGTCGGTAGCCCGACCGTGAGGGAGGGCTTGGGCTCCGTATCCACGCCCTCCCTCACGGCTTGTCATTACCCATCTATGAAGCAGGGACTGTTGTCAAGCGAAAAATGGCAACACAACCCCCATTCCGCCGATTTGGCGGTAAAAAAGAAAAGATAGAAATGCTGGCCGATCTTTGAATAAATTAGAGAAGTCATTGCCTTACTTCAGTTTCGTTCAGCAGCGATCAAGCCGCGAATCAACCATCTATTCGAGCATCGAAGCTCATGAAGAGTCATTGGCCCTGTGGCCGCAAAGTTTGCGCAATCTGCGGCCACAGGCGGGTCGCTCAATCAAAACTACAGGCACGTGAGGCCTATTGGGTAACTCGAGCGACATCCACTTTGACGGCTCTCCGCCGAAATTCGGCGTAGTCAATCTCGTCTCGCAGCAGGATGTAAGCGCGGACGAGGAGTTGACGTGCAACTGCGACTTTCGCACGAGGCTTGTCACGTCGCTGGAGCACGCGATGGTAAAACCGTTTCAGATCCGGATCTCGGCGCGCGGCGGTCTGGGCGGCTTCCACAAGCAGGAAGCGGACCAATCGAGAGCCTTGCTTGCTAATCGAGCCGATGCGTTTGCGGTCGCCGCTGGAATCTTCCAGCGGATCGAGGCCGATGTAAGCCGTGACCTTGCGCGCATTGGCGAAGCGGTCAATCGGTCCGAGCGTATGAACCAACGCCAGGCCTGTCAGTAATCCGATTCCTGGTTGGGTCATCAACCGTGTCACGCGCGGCTCTTTCTGGGCAATCGGCGCCAACTCTTTCTCGATGGATTGAATGATCGGCGTCAGGTGATCCACCAGGGCGAGCCATTGATCGCGTTGCTGTTTTTGCGTTTCGCTCAAGAGCAATGCATTGAGTTTTTGGCGTCCCTCCATCGTCATCAGTTTCGACTTGATTGATAAGCCGGCGCTGATGGCGATGGCGTGCAGATGATTGATCGCCTTGGTGCGCAACTGAACGAGTCGATGACGATGCCGGAGTTTTTGCAAGATGGAGCGGCTCTCGGCGTCAGGCCGATAGATGCGCGGGAATTCGTTCTTGAGCAGCAGATCAAGAATCGTTTCCGCATCGCGTCGGTCGGTTTTTTGCCGGGAACGTGCCCGCTTGCGAATCTCGGCTGCGTCGCCGATCCGAGTTTCGATTTTGAGTTCAAAGAGCAAATCTTCAAACCATTGGCTGTAGCCAGTGGCTTCCAGTCCAACGATCACTTCGCCGGAGAAGGCGGCGTAAAACTCCCTGACCTTCTCCATTCTCGAGTGATCAAGTTTGATGAACCAAATTTCACCGTCGTTGGTGTCACACCAAACGACGTGCTGTTGTCGAGAGTGAAAATCAACGCCACAATAAATAGGCATAGTGACTCCTTTCACTTCTCTAATTTATTCAACCGCGAGCATAACAACTCGCAGTGGAGGGAGTCACCTGCTTCATCACATCAAATCTTTTCACTTCGGCGACGCCGACGTTCCCCTGCCGCGTAGCGGCTTTTGAGCTTAGCCGTGGGTTTCAACCCACGGATCGGCGCGATCGTTCATCC
>JBOGOP010000500.1:0-1975 GCA_050747225.1 Pyrinomonadaceae bacterium | reverse complement strand
CTTCACCTCTGTGCCCATCCTTACTGAGACGGCCACTGTTCTCCAGAACAAATTTGAATGGTCTGAGGAGAAAGCCCGGACATTGGTACAGGCAATCAGCCATGTCGCCACTGTCGTCACGGGCGGCACTCGCCTCCAAGTGGTACGCGATGAATCTGACAACCGTATTCTCGAATGCGCCGTAAAAGCGCACGCGGAGTTCATCGTCACAGGCGACCGTCAACTGCTGGCGCTGATTCAGTATGAAAGTATCAAGATTCTTCGGCTGGCGGATTTTTTGAGGCTGCTAGTGTAGTGAGTCCAACGCTTCTTTACATTTGGCGATTTTGGCCATGATGCTTGCAACCGATGCGGTCCAAACAAAGACGCGAGGGTTCTGGTTGTGCGTGTCCATATACTCATCGATTGCGGCGATCAATTCCGGCACGCTCCGAAAGACGCCACGGCGAATGCGTTTGTCCGTGATCTCTCGAAACCAGCGTTCGACCATGTTCAACCAGGAACTCGAAGTTGGAATGAAATGCAGATGGAATCGCGGATGGCGGTGCACCCAGGATGTCACTCGTGGATGCGTGTGGGTTCCGTAATTGTCCACGATCAAGTGCAAGTCCAGCCCGGCAGGGGTTTCGCTGTCGATCTTTTTGAGGAAGCGGATGAACTCTTGATGCCGGTGACGAGGCATGCAGTCGCCGATCACCTTGCCATCGAGCATGCTCAAAGCGGCGAACAGCGTGGTCGTGCCGTTGCGCTTGTAATCGTGCGTCATCGTTGCGCAGCGCCCCTTCTTGATCGGCAGTCCCGGTTGCGTTCGATCGAGGGCTTGGATTTGGCTTTTCTCGTCGACACACAAGACCAAGGCCTTGTCAGGTGGATTGAGATACAGGCCGACCACATCGGTGAGCTTCTCGAGAAATTGCCTGTCTCGGCTGAGCTTGAAGGGCTTGACCAAGTGCGGATTGAGGTGGTGCAGCCTCCATATTCGACGAACCGTGGCTTGGCTGACTCCGTGTGCCTTGGCCATGGTCCGAGTGCTCCAATGAGTCGCCGCGGGTGGTTTCGTCTGCAGCGTGGCCTCAACGATTGCGCGAACCTTCCTTTCCGGAATGCTCGGGATGCGGCCTGGGCGTGGGGCATCTTTCTCGAGCCCGGCCACTCGCAGAGCGAGGAATCGCTCTCGCCACAACTGCACGGTCGGTCGCGAGAGTTCCAGATGCCTTGCGATATCCTGACTCGTCACCCCCTCAGCGGCCAAGGTGATGATTCGTGCGCGCTGCACAATGCGCAACGGCCGGCTCTTGGCACGCGCCCATGCAGTCAACGTCGACCGCTCTTCGGGTGACAGGAGTATTGGTGGAGCCAAATGCATGATACAGAGGATCGCTCTCGCCGGAGTCTATTGTCAAGTCATTTATGACTCACTACACTAGTGATGATGGCCGCTATCGGTTCGTGCTGCTGCCGCATCGTCTCCCTGCAGGAACCGGCCGAAGGCGGCTTCTTCTTCCAGGTCTTTCTTCGTCTTGGTATTGAACGCCTTCATTTGGTCGAGTTCTTCCGGGGTCAGTTGTGGGAGGTGGCGAATGACGTGGACCAGCTTCCAGCTCTCCTTGTCCTGCGCTGGGTCACCCTCTCCCCAGGCCGGCATCGCCGTGAAGCAGATGCCGTTATGAATGACCCAGAATAATTCCCCGTCCGACATCGATTACGTGTCGGCCAATCGTAAGTCAGGCGCCTTCGGGTACACGTTCTTACCGATCGGGGTTTGACCGCTGCCGTTGTTGGCATGGCAGGTGGCGCAGTGATCGGCAAAATGCGCCAGTGACTCTTTCATCAGGTCGGGGCTCAACGGGATGGGATTCTGTGCGTTTCGCTTCTCTATCGGGATGGCCAGATGGCGAATCTTGCGCGCCAGGAACACCTCGATTGGATGGGGCTCCATCTTCGCGCTAAAGCCGGTCATGAATAATTGATACCC
>JBOGOP010000499.1:0-1986 GCA_050747225.1 Pyrinomonadaceae bacterium | reverse complement strand
CGCTGATTCCTAATACCCGCGCAACGGAATCTGGTTTCAGCCGGCCAGCCGGAGACGCCATCAGGGTTTGATTGGCGGTGAAAAGCTTGCCAGGGCGCGCATGACTTCTTACTCGCAAGGGATCCAATTTCAAAATCTGCATCATCGGGTATAACAGCATACATAACAGCATACAGATCGGCGTAGAAATCGTAGAAATCGTAGCCTGGGTTAGCCGCGCAGCGGCGTAACCCGGGAAAATAGGCGGGTCGATTCCCGGGGTTCGCTTCGCTCAACCCAGGCTACATTTACTGCTCGTCGCCGGTCAGGCGTGCGAGGCTGTCGGTGAACGTGTCGGCGATGCGGAAGTCGATCACGCCATCGTTCTTGGCTGCTGTATCGCGGCGACAACCGACCTGCCACCTTGCAAGACTGCGTCGACCAGCACTTTCATGTGCTCTGTTGTTTCAGCATGCGCACCAATGTATCCGGCGCGGATCAGGTCGAGAAAGGCACTCTGTCGGAGATAACGTCCAGATAGGCTCCTGTAGCTCACACGCAGCCCCTTTTTCGGGCCTTGGCAGGCCGGGTCTCTACGATATTTTTCGAAATGATCGAGCGGTGTGATGATGCCGCCATTGCTGATCGAACCGTCACGTTTAACAAACTTGAGGTAGAAGACAGTTGGATTGAGTCGGTACTCATGCGGACGTGGTGGGTGGTCAATCGCAAACGCCTGCATGCGTTGAATTTGAGCATCCAGCTTGGCATCCGGTCTGTATATCCAGTCGGTCTCTTGCGTCTTCTCCCGCGACGGCTCGAGCATCTTGTACTGAAGCATCACGATGTTCTGTCTGCTTGCGTTCAGATAGATCAGATCAACACCGAAGCAATGCTCAAGAGAACGTCGGTTAGCGGTAAAGACCTCAAGCCGATCCTCGCCGCGTTCAAAGACGGCGTGCCCCGTGAGGTCGCTTCGCACAAGGTCGTATCCAGGAATATGTCGTGCATCGTGTTCTATCACGGAATCTTCCATGATGCTAACCCGTGCCAGAGCAGTTTCACGTCCCGCCACAAGCTCCAATGATAGGGCCTGATCATTTGGAGTCAGTCCAAACGCCATCAGTGCGGCTCGTACTGCATCTTCTTGTAGAGCCGCTGTCCCCTGGAATCGCTTAGGAGTGGAAAGTGACTCGGCAACAGCTCGCATGGCACCACGGTTATTGTCGATGGATGCAAGCCTCTCAATCAGATGGCTGCTCAGCTTGGGCGAAAGGGTGACGACAGACGCTCGCCCTTGCAGTCTGCTCTTCAAGTTTTTCGCGTGCGGCTCTTGGGTGACCAGCCGGAATAGTTCGGTTGTCGAATTCGGCTGGATTTGCACGCTTCGCCTGACTTTGATGCGCGATTCGAGTGTAGTTACGGGACTCCGAGAACTGATCAGGCCGAAGTACAGATGCTCATCGTTGTCGCTATTTCCCTGAATGAGGCAAGGTGTTGGCGCCTTCACACCTTCCAGAAACGCATGTGGACGTGCGATGGTGAATTCATTGACACTGCGACGCGAGTCTCGCAAGCATTCCCACTCGCTTTCATCAAACCGCAAGACGACGATCGGCTTCTTCTCGACGAGTTGTTTCAGTACGTCTAGCCAGGGCATCGCCATCAGGCCACCCTAAACACTTTCATGACTTCATCCCCTAGGTGATTGATGACCTTCACGGCAATTCGCCCGGACTTCGGTTTGGCAAAGGCGCGGGAGGTGTCGCTGTTCAGCGTGGCCCAGGCTTCTTCGTTGACCTCGGCTTTGAGTGTGGTCTTGAGCGCGCTGTAGGGATCGTTGGCGCCGAGGAAGTAGGCGTGGCGGACGAAGAAGCTTTCTTCGTTGTAGTCGGTGTCGATGAACCAGCAGGCGATGCCTTCGGGGCCGTCGCTGCGGACTTCGCCGGTCTGCGGATGGAAGACGTCCACCCCTTTGACCTTGACCCGCACCTTGCCGTCTTCAGC
>JBOGOP010000498.1:0-1999 GCA_050747225.1 Pyrinomonadaceae bacterium | reverse complement strand
GTTCGCACCTTGCGGTGCTCAGGCGGGCGGGACGCCCGCGCTCCCAGAAAAGCGCTTGAATTTAGGGCGAGGGACAGGTGACTTCGTATCAGACAGAACTGACTATGCCCAGGATACTCATTGCAGATGATCAGACGGACGTGATTGCCGCGCTGCGTCTCCTGCTGAAGGGCAATCGATTCGAGATCGAGACCGCATCTTCTCCAGCGGGGGTGCTGGAAGTAGTTAACTCAAAAGACCTGGATGTTGTCCTCATCGACCTCAACTACGCACGCGACACAACCTCAGGCAACGAAGGGCTCGATCTGCTGACGAGAATTCAGGCAGTGGACGCGAGCTTGCCGGTGGTGGTGATGACCGCGTGGGGCAGCGTCGATCTCGCGGTGGAAGCAATGCGCCGCGGCGCGCGCGACTTCATTCAAAAGCCATGGGATAACGCGCGACTGCTGGCGGTAGTGCGCACGCAAGTGGAGTTAGCGACGGCTTTGCGACGCGGCCAACGTCTGGAGGCTGAGAACGTAGCGCTGCGCGATAGCGTTGCTGACGAAAGTACCAGGCAGCCGAGCATCATCGCTGAATCGCCGGCGATGAAATCGGTTTTGAAACTTGTCGAACGCATCGGCCCCGCGGATGCCAACATTCTGATCACCGGCGAGAACGGAGCGGGCAAAGGCGTAATCGCGCGCGCCCTGCACCAGACATCCGCGCGCGGGGCAAAACCGCTGGTAGCTCTCAACGCCGGCGCGCTTGCCGAGGGTGTCTTCGAGAGTGAACTGTTCGGTCACGTGCGCGGCGCGTTTACGGATGCCAAGACTGATCGCGTGGGGCGCTTTGAGTTAGCTGATGGTGGCACTTTGTTTCTGGACGAGATCGCAAACGTTCCGTTGACGCTGCAGCCAAAACTGCTTCGTGTGCTGGAGACTGGTGAATTCGAGCGAGTCGGATCGTCAACGACTCGCAAGGTGGACGTGCGTGTGCTTTCCGCTACTAATTCCGACTTACATGTTGAAGTTGCGCAGGGCAGGTTTCGTCAGGACTTGTTGTTTCGGCTGAATACGGTCGAGATTCATATTCCACCGTTGCGCGATCGGCGTGAAGATATCGCGCCGCTGGCTGAATATTTCCTCCGGCAACACAGCGAACGATACCGGCGTCCGGCCATGAGTTTAACGCCGCAGGCGCTTGACGCCTTACGCGAGCATTCCTGGCCCGGTAACGTGAGGGAACTCGACCACGTTGTTGAGCGAGCGCTGTTGATGAGTATCAGCAATGTGGTGACAGCCTTCGACCTGGCGCTGCAGTCGACGGCCGACGGGCGGCTTTCGTCGCATCTGGAGGAGATGAGTCTGGAAGAAGCAGAACGCATCCTGATAACAAAAGCCCTGGCCCGCTTTGAAGGCAATGCGAATCGCGCTGCTGAAGCACTCGGACTGAGCCGTAGCGCTCTCTATCGTCGCCTGCAAAAGTATGGGCTGTCTTAAGAAATTGGGAAACAGGGGGAAAGGGGAAGAGGGTAAAGGAGGACGGGCAACAGGACCCGGTAAGAAATACTCTCCCTTTCCCCCTTTCCCTTTTCCCCGTTCCCCTCTTAGGTCTGGGTTATCATAGCCAGCGTGAACCCGCTTCCTAAACCGGCCAAACATACCTCGACAATTTCCAGCCTTGACCCGGCGTTGAGGCGTGGCGGCCGTTTGAAGTTTGAAAAGCGCGTAACCTTCCTCGCGCTGGCTGCAGGTTTTCCGGCGGTGTGCTTGTGCGCCTTCCTGCTCTGGTACGACAACTATAGCGCGCGTGTGCAGTGGACAGCGGATCTTTTCCTCGCCATCTTCTGGTTGAGCATTGCGTTCAATCTCAAGCAGCGCATAGTCCGGCCGCTGCAAACTCTTTCAAACATTCTTGCCGCCATTCGGGAAGGCGATTATTCGATTCGTGGACGCCGCGCCGCAACGGGCGACGCGCTCGGGGAGGTCATGCTTGAAGTAAACGATTTGGGCCAGAC
>JBOGOP010000497.1:0-2014 GCA_050747225.1 Pyrinomonadaceae bacterium | reverse complement strand
AATCGAAGCGTCCACCGGCTCATTAGGACATGGCATGGGTATCGCGACCGGAATGGTCTATGCCGATAAGATCCAAGGCAAGGATCAGCTCGTCTACGTTGTTCTCTCAGATGGCGAGATGCAGGAGGGTTCAACTTGGGAGGCGATTATGATGGCTGCCAACCTTGGCCTCGGGAACCTCCTTGCTTTTCTCGATCTCAACGGTTTCCAGACCCTGGGACGTACCAGCGAAACCCATCCACATTTCTATCCGGTGCTCGACAAGGTTCGCGCCTTTGGTTGGGAAGCCGCCGAAGTCAATGGCCACGATGCCAAGGCAGTGCTGAAAGCGGTGCGCGCCCGCGAAGGCAAGCAACCCTTCTTCGTGGTTGGCAATACGATCAAAGGCAAAGGTGTGTCGTACATGGAGAACGTTCCAATTTGGCATTACCGGTCCCCCAACAAAGAAGAATACGCGAAAGCGATTGCCGAGCTGACCGAGGTGGTGTCATGAGGAACATGTTTGCCAACACCTTCTTTGAGGCTGGCCAGCGGGATGAGCGTCTGTGCGTGGTGGTGGCAGACATATCGCCGGCGGGCGCGATGGATAAATTCCGTCAGACGTTTCCTCAGCGTTTTATCAATACTGGTGTGGCCGAGCAGATCATGATCGGACTTTGTTCCGGTATGG
The DNA here is from genome assembly GCA_050747225.1 of Pyrinomonadaceae bacterium. Classification (GTDB taxonomy): domain Bacteria; phylum Acidobacteriota; class Blastocatellia; order Pyrinomonadales; family Pyrinomonadaceae; genus PSRF01. The sequence goes on along the minus strand of JBOGOP010000497.1, from coordinate 1,344 downwards.
CGCTAAGGGGCCTGCGGCCTTTCGCTTACACCATCGCGACCTTTACGCTGTTCCGGCCTTTCGAATTCGTACGCGACGACCTCTGCTACCATAACCTGCCGGTGACCATAGTGGGGATTGGCGGAGGTGTTACCTATTCAACCTTGGGCGGCACCCACCACGCCCAGGAGGACGTCGCAATTGCTTCCGCAATCCCCAATATGGCGGTGATTGCCCCATGCGATCCAGCCGAGACTCGTGAAGCCACGCTTTGGTGTGTCCAACAGGAGCGCGGGCCGGTTTATTTGCGGCTCGGCAAAGCAGGCGAGCCCGATCTTACGAGTAATGCTGTTGATCCATTTGTCTTCGGTAAACTGCGCTACCTTAGACGCGGGCAGGATATCTGCATCCTTTCTTATGGCCCAATTCTCAAACTAGGTGCCGATCTTGCTGCCAAGTTCGAGGCCCGCGGCGAAAGCGTCTCTCTCGTGTCCGTCCATACTGTCAAACCCCTCGACATCGATGGAGTGCAAGAGGCACTGGTTAATCACAAACAGGTCATCGTGATTGAGCAGATGGCGCCATATGGCGGACTTGGATCTCGCGTAAAAGAAATTGCGCTGGATGCTAAGGCCGCCTGCCGCATTGACAGTTTTGCTCTGCAAGACGCTTTTATCCATAATTACGGATCGCATGCCGATCTCCTTGCTGCCCACGGTCTCGATATCAAGAGCATTTCCGCCAAATTGGGTCTCTCGTGACGCTTAAAGCGTCACGAGTATTCTCAGTTTGACCGCCGCTTCAGCAACAGCTGGTTTAGTTGTCAATATCTCGTCCGTGCGCTGAGCTTATAAGACCTGCTAATGAATAAGAATCTGTTTCTAACAGCCGACAGCAAGCTCCAAGCTTTGAATGCGGTAGCCGGGCTCATCGTAACGGAAGACGGGCGCTATATCATGCAGCTCAGGGATGCAATTCCGAATATTTTTTATCCGGACCACTGGGGTTGTTTCGGAGGCGCGGTTGATGAAGGAGAAAACCCTATTCAGGCATTGCGTAGGGAATTGCTTGAAGAGCTGGAATTCGAAGTTGTAAACGCCAAAGAGTTTATCCGTTTTGATTTTGATCTCACGAAACTGGGTCAAAAAAAAGTTTACCGGATATATTACGAAATACCGGTTCCGGCGGAGTCGTGCGCGCGTTTTACCTTGCGCGAAGGGGCGCAAATCAAGGCATTCTCCGGAACGGAAATTCTCAGCCAGGCTCGCGTCACTCCTTACGATGCCTATGCGATCTGGCTGCACATGCGCAGGTTGCGGTTTCAGCCGTGATGCAGGATTAAAGCCGCCATTTCAGTAAATAGAA
>JBOGOP010000496.1:0-2030 GCA_050747225.1 Pyrinomonadaceae bacterium | reverse complement strand
AGGCCGGCCTGCGCGCCGTCAACATCCACCAGACGCGCCACACCTACGCGCGGATCATTTTTGAGGACTCTGGCGACCTCATTGAAACGCAGTCGGCGCTCGATCACGAAAACCCGGCGACGACGCGGGTCTACGTCCAAACTGTGGCCGTTAAACGAGACAAACACAGCGACCGCATCGCGCGCCGCATCCGCCGGCGGAATCTTGAGCCTATGAGTGATTCAAAATGAAGTCGTTACGGTAAAGCAGATTTCCACGCGCCCTTACCGGAGGATTTTTCAAAAATAGTGACAGTCACTTCCTGCCTTTGCTTTTCACTTCTCTCTCGACTTTCAACCCTTTAATGGCGAGTTCGAGAAATCGCGAATCCGGGATTTCGTCTTCTTTGAGTTGTTCCCACCTGGCGATCGTCTGTGGAGATTTGCCGAGGGCTAGGGCGAATTCGGGGTTTGTTTAGCAAACGGACAAAAAACAACGCTTTTTATTTTTGCGGACCGAATCAATCCTCTTCTCCCGGCTTTCTTAGCGGCCGCAGCCCCTTGCGGTTCATTTCTTCCCTGATCGGGAAAAAATATCGACCATACACGTTGATGTGCTCGTAACGCGCGGGTGAAAGATGTTTCACATCCTCCTCGTCAATTTGGCGTCCTTCTCGCTTGAGCTGCTCGATCACTTCCCACATATAAACGGTATTCCAAACAACCACGGCATTCGTGACCAGATTGAGGCAGTGCGCTTGATTGAGCTGATCATCGGGATAGCGCTTCCGAATCTGTGCTTCCTGCGCGACCATCAAATAACGACGCAATGAATGCAAGGCTTCACCTTTGTTGAGTTGCCGGTGGATTTGTCGCTGGAATTCCGGATTGCAAAGATAGCGCAGAATGAAGTTTGTCTTGATCAGTCGCCCGTATTCCTGCATCGCTCTGATCAGGGTGTTGTGCTTCGGCATGGCGTTAAGCTTGCTGATCAACAGTGAAGCCGTAACCCAGCCCATTTTCAGTGATCCCGCCAGCCGCAACATCTCATCCCATTGATCGAGAAACCACTCTGGATGGAGACGACCTGTGAGCAGTTGACCCGCGGCGCCGAAATCGGCATCCGGATCCAGCCGATACAGTGTTTGATCGCCGAGATCACGCAAGCGCGGGGCAAACTGATAGCCGAGCAAGTCGAATAAACAAAATATTAATTCCGTGTAGCCCGCAGTATCAGTGGCATGCATCAACAACGGCAGTTCGGTTTCGTTATCGAGGACTTCATCCAACACGACCGTCGCGTCGCGCGTCGTCGATGGAATGGGCTTCGTTCCCCACTGCGAACATTGATCGGAAGTCCAGGTATAGAAAGTCAAACCGCGCCCATATCCATAATACTTGGGCAGCGCCGTGGCATTCGCAGTCTTCACAGCGACCGGAAATCGCTGACCATCGGATGAAGACAAAGCTCCGCCGCCGAGGAGACGGCTCAATGGCAGGTGATAATGATAGTTGACCATCATCGTTGTCGCCTCGCGCAGTGTCTCTTCACGCAGATGCCAATGTGTTACCCAGAAAAGTTGCTGATGGCTGAAGCCCGACATCCGTGCCATTTGCGTCAGACCGAAGTTACCGCTCTGCGCGAGGATGCTTGCGTGTAATAGTTCAAGTATTTGATCCCGGCGTGATTGACCGCCGCCAGCGTGTTTCAAGGCGTTGGTGAAGTTCACCCACTGATCGACTTCAATGAGGAGCGTTGGCAAATCGATTCGTGGCAGTCGCTCGGCTATTAAGGCTTCCAGCTCCACAGTGCTCGCCGGACGTTCCTCGGCTGGTAGCGGGCCAACGATTAATTCACCGTCCTCAATGCGCACCCTCTCCTGACCCGCCAAATGCTCGGCCAGTGCCTGAGCCGCGGCCTTGAATTCAGCGGTCTTTTGCTCCAATCGTTCCTCTCCGTCTGCCTGGACTTTCATCAGACGGCAGGCCTCAGGTTTGAGCTCAGGCCATCGACTCGGCGGGATCAGATATGTTTCAGGATTGGTGTAACGG
>JBOGOP010000495.1:0-2040 GCA_050747225.1 Pyrinomonadaceae bacterium | reverse complement strand
GTTGAAATCCCCGGCATGCTTCCGCAAGATGGGGATATCGATTTGAAAAAGTATGATCCGTTGAGCCTTGCTGGGATGATTGTTGCGTGGTTCTGATCTGGGTGAGTTGTGTGGTAGTGTGAGGGGTCTTCTTGGGTTTTGTCCGTTATCAGACGCACTCCAATCCGAAAGACTGATAAGTTTACGTAACCTTTGTTATCGGACTCAGGTCATGTCCTCAATTCCCCAGCATTTCCCTACTCTCTATCCGACATCAGTCTCAAGCCAAATACCCGCATACTTAAGACCCTACTCTATGCCCTTCCGCTTCCGAACGTTCAAGCGTTGACGCCTAACCTCAACGCACATCGCGTCGCCTGCTACAGCCCCTCTCAGCGGACAACAAGTCACGAGATGCTCTGAGAGAGAAATCGGAAGAACTCCGCCGGCGTTCCGATCCGCAATCCTGCGCGCTTCGCCACAAGCGGCGTGAAGTGCTTCGTGTTGTGCGTCAACAGCCAGTCCGGCTTTGACTGCATGGCCGAAAGCAGTACCGGAACGTCGGCGGCGTGAGCGATCAGCCGCCGCGACTCGGCGACATCATGCGCAGACGGCAGAGGGACGATTTCCGGTCGCGCCAGTTTGAGCAGGCTCGCATAATCTTCAATCACCTGACCCGCCTCTTCCGGCAAGAAGGTGGCGGCGCGAGCGAGCAGGTTGTCTTCGACCTCCTCACGCACATACTCCGCCAGCACCATCCGGCAGATGCGCGCCGCGCACAGCGACAGCACGGCCTTGTCCAGTCCCCAATCCGACAGGATGCCGCCAGTCAGCACATTGGAATCGAGAAACAGCCGCAGCGGTCTCTTCCTGCTCATGCCGCTTTTCTCTTCCTCGGCTTCCTGGAGCGCGCCTTTTCGCCCCTGGCGAGTTCCGGGTAATGGCGCTCAAAGACGCGCCGGCGTGCCTCAGGCAGCGAGGCCAGCAGCTCAGCCTCTGTCACTCCATGACTGGCGAAAACGCCGGCGATCCGGTCGCAGAGCTGGCGGAACCGCGCCTGCTCCGGAATCAGCAGCAGCCCTGCGCCCAGACGCAACACCGCCATCGGCGCCCCGGTCTCCAGCTTCAGCGCGTCGCGGTACCTCTTCGGAACGGTCACTTGCCCCTTCTCACCCAACTGGGTGGTAGTTACGAACTCAACTGGCATCGCCGTTTCTGCCGGCATAGGTTGTCCTCCTCTGGAAAAAGTCGCCTGCGATCAACTCTGATGAATTTCAGACTAATGTAGGAATATCCTACCACGACAGCCCAGGCTCCACAATGATGCAATTGCGCGAGGCAGTTGCTTCCTGGAGATTGGCCCCCTACTCGGAAGCAATTTTCGCGACAACGCTTTCGAGTAGACCAGGCAGTAGTTGGAATCGAAATCTTCAATCACACACGGCTTGCCCACCATAGCCGCAAGGTGGGCGAGCGGAATAAATCAGTCTACCAAATGGATTTCATCATACGAAGACGATAGGAATTCGTCATCTTCACAGCTCTTGAAGGGAAAAAAGCAATGAATAAGTTCCTGCGACGAGGCCTGATCGGGTCGCTGGCCGGCGCGATCAGCGGATTGGCATTGGCCTCGACACTGAACCGCAACCTGCTGGGGATTGTTCTCGGCGCTATCGTCGGTGTCGCGTTTGCGGTCGCTTTCCGTCCGACGCGGCATGCTTATCTTGACAGTGCAATAACCGCCGCCGCGTTCGGCGTTCCGCTGTGGGCGTTGTTGAGTGTGATCGTCTTCCCGCTGATCGGGCGTCAGATGCCGCAGTGGACCGCGGAAGGGATGCGCGAACTTTTTCCGCAACTGGTGGGATGGGTGCTGTATGGCGCGAGTTTGGGGTTGACGCGGCAGGCGCTCGACGATCTGGCGCTCTGGCGGTTAGGGCCGGAGCCTGCTCCTCCCCCACCGCCTGTAGTCGAAAAGAAGCGCGTCGTCATCCTCGGCGGAGGTTTTGCGGGGATGACGACAGCGGAGAATTTGGAGCAAGTGTTCGGCGCCGAAGCTTCGGC
>JBOGOP010000494.1:0-2076 GCA_050747225.1 Pyrinomonadaceae bacterium | reverse complement strand
CAATTACTTTATCTTCACTCATGGCGTATTCGCTCCTTTCAATAGGAATTGATGATTTCGAAGACCATCAAGAATACGCCACCTCCTTTTCCCTTCATACACAACTTATGATTATAACTCATGTGAGGGTTCAATTGCGTCGTCGAGTCGATCGATCAGTCTCAGTCCATATACCGGTCGGTACATTTTTCGTATCTCGTCGGCCGAGCGCTCAGAACATGGTCACTACGCAGGGACAGAGTGTTCACTTACGTGGAGAAGAGTGGATTTCGGTCGACGTGCCAGCGGCGTGCGCTAACAGACCTCGCGACATTCCGGGGGGGAACGATAGTTTTGAAGTCAAGCTGCACCCTGAACAGGAGGAACTAAAGAAACTCATGCCTGCTCTCGCGCGTGCAATGGTAGGCTCTGCCGGGCGGCAAGCCGCCGTGTGGATCGTAACGGACAATGCAGACTACGGTGATTTAGGTAGCCTCTTGCAAAGCTATGGCGCTATCGGCGGATCGAGGGTTATCAACGAATATGAGGCTGCTCTGGCTATGAAGATCTGCGACGAGGCTGGCATAACTATCACCAATAAGGCTATCTGGCGAGATCGGGATAAGATCATTCGTGGATTGCAGGACGAGAATCTCAAGAAATGGATTCAGCAGAGATCGCAAGGCATAGGTCGCGCTAGCTGATAGCACCATGGGGCTTGGTTGACGTGGGGCCCATTACTGAGGGGCTGGGTTGCTACGAACCGTGCCTAACCAATAAGGATTGAGACGACCATGGAAGGTCGTTTCAATCCATTGTTCAAGAAGCCCGGCCTGGTTGGCACGGGCGTCGCTCATCATGGGGATTGCTTCGAGAAGGGGTGAGTCTTAGCAGAATCAGTGAGTTACGGTTTCGTCCATGGGCGACTGATGCCTACATCGCGCAAGAAATGCTGCGTGCGCTCCAAAATCCGTAGGTCACAAAGACATCGTAACCGTAGTATTGCGGAAATTCAGCGGTTCGTCAAAACTGCCGCGCAGCGGCTTACTTGAACGAAACGGCTGGAGCGGACTAGGGAGAAGCTGCCGCTCGGCCGCCGCGTTAGGCATGTACTCGACAGGAGGCTTCACATCATGAGAGCAAAACCTTGTACGTTACCTTCAAAGGCCGTTCTAGCCATTCTGTTCGCGGCCCTCAACGCAGCAGTTGGGGGCTGTGGGACCTATCCCTCATCAGACCGAAATATGCTGTCGCACACTTCTCTGAACGAGAAGGCTAAACCTGAGATTCCATCCGGTACCAACGTGAGCATCCAATGTGGGTCAAAATCCGTACGGGCCGTCCTGGAAGGTGTCAGCCTTCAAGAGCGCTTCGATTGGGATCCGCAGCAAGAAGAGCTGGTTGGTGCATATGTGCCGGGCAGCTTCAGAGCCGAACGCTTAAATCTGGACAACGGAGTTACCGCAATGGTCATCGATCCTGCTGTGACGCCGGATAACCGTCTCACCTTTGGGCTGTCTAACAAGGAGTTGGTTAAATGCTTTGGGACCGAGCGCTTAGAGTTTCGTCCAACGGGCCTTGGCACTGGCGTCATTATCCCCGCCAACCAGCCGATTACGCCCCAGTAAGTCATGCGGGAAGGGGAAAAGGGCCAGGCTCGATAGGGGAGTTCGGCAGGAGTTCGGAGTCAGGGTAAAAACTACTAAGGAAAATGGGACTGATGTATTGTGGGGAATGAGGGGTTGCGTCTGCCATCGGAACACGTTGTTATTTCCAACGGTTAGCGCTAGCCTAATCGGGTAAGGGAGGGCTGCTAACCCTCCCTCCCCACACCACCACGGCATGCGGGTCCGCACCGGGCGGTTCCTTGTAGAGAATCAAGCGCTCAACGGCAATCGATCGTAGGGCAGCGTTGGTTTCTGGGGTCGAAATGACGACCCACACTGAGAACGAGAGCACCGATCGCGGACCTCAAGGTGGCTAGGGTGATCGAGACGCAACCAGTTATTTTCGCCTGCACGTGACCGTGTCCAACCTGGAATCCCTGCTCTCCCGGCACGAGGGCGTGCGCCGCTTCGCCTACGACGATGCGACCGG
>JBOGOP010000493.1:0-2082 GCA_050747225.1 Pyrinomonadaceae bacterium | reverse complement strand
AGCGATCAGCATTCACCTCAATCCGTCGGTATGTTTTCACTGTTGCTCCTTTCCGCAGGTCGCAACGTTAACGCTGGCGCAGAAGGCTGTAAGGAGAGAATGGTGAAAGATTGGGGAAAGTATCGGGAAAGATTCAGGAAAGGCGTAGATAAACCCCGGAAGGGGGGTTATGATGTTGCTCGCCAAACTAACCAGGGTTGCAACCCGCACTTGCTGGGCATATCAGGACGAGACGGAAGCACGCCGGCCCGCCTTTTCCCAGCCTCATTATTCATTCGTGCAGATAGTGAAGCGCCACAGATTAACGCGGATCAGCGCGGAGCTGAACTGAAAACAATTCTGTGTTAATCCGTGGAATCTGTGGCTAAGATTCTAATGCAGAAGCTCTCCCACCAAACGCATTTTTTTGACGAGTTCACGCTCGACGTGACGCGCGGTTGTTTGCTGCGCGGTCGGGACGAGATCAAACTGCGTCCGAAGTCGTTTGAGGTCCTGAAGTATTTGGTCGAAAACAATGGTCGGCTAATAAGCAAGAATGAACTAATTAATGTGGTCTGGGTTGATACAGCAGTAACCGATGATTCGCTGGTGCAATGCTTGAAGGATATTCGACATGCACTCCACGATGAGACGCAGCAGATTATCAAGACAGTTCACGGTCGCGGCTACATCTTTGAGAAGGAAGTGAGAAACGGCGCACTCGCGCCGATGACTACCTACACTGAAGAGACTGCTGGTGTTCAGGTCATCATCGAAGAGGAAACAAACGGACACGGAGTCATCGAGTCACCGCATTTGCCGGTTGCCGGCAGCGTCGCCCTGCTTCCCGAATACAAAGTCACAAGCATTCAGCGTCTTGCGACTACCATTAAGCAACACAGGTGGGCCGCAACAATCACGGTCTTAACCCTGACGGTCGCGGCTGCGGGCATTGTTTATTTCACTCGCCCCAGCGAAGCGATAGATTCAGTTGCGGTCATGCCGTTAGTCAACGTCAATAAAGATCCCAACACGGATTACCTCGCACAGGGGATCAGCGACAACATCATCGATCGCCTTTCGCACTTGCCGAATCTTAAGAAAGTGATCGCCCTCAATTCCGTGTTGCGCTACAGGGGTACGCAAACAGACCCTCAAGCGGTGGGACGTGAATTGAACGTTCGCGCGGTACTCATGGGCCAGCTCGTTCAACGTGGCGATGAGCTTTCACTCAGCCTGGAATTGATTGACGTGCGAGACAGCAAGCATCTCTGGAGTGGGCAATATAATCGCAAAGCCACAGACATGATCGCTTTGCAAGCAGAAATTGCCCAGGAAATCGCTGAGAACTTGCGGCCGCGCTTGAGCGGCGATGAGAAGAAGCAACTGAGCAAACGCTATACTCAGAGTGGCGAAGCTTACCGGCTTTACATGATGGGCCGCTATTACTTTCACCGTTCCGGAGCGAAAGACGATCTTCTGAAGAGCGTTGATTACTTCGAGCAAGCGATCAAGAAGGATCCGAGCTATGCACCGGCGTACGCCGGGCTGGGAACCACCTACCACCTCCTTGGATGGAACGGTTGGATGGACCCGAAGGAGTCCTGGCAGAAAGAAGAGTGGGCTGCATTAAAGGCCCTGCAAATAGACGACCAGCTCCCAGAAGCGCACGTCCTGACGGCAGCCATCAGAGAGTTTAATTTGGACTGGACGGGCGCCGAAGAAGAATACAAGCGTGCCCTGGAGCTTGACCCAAACTCAGTCAGAGCTCACCAAACATATGCCTGGCATCTGGAAATGTTCGGGCGATTCGATGAAGCCATGTCACATACGAAGCGAGCCCAGGAGCTTGATCCGCTCTCGCTTGAGCTAATGTGGGATATCGGAGTTTGGTTCGATTTCTCGCGTCAATACGATCGGGCGATTGAACAATTTCAGAAGATGATAGAGATGGACCCAAAGGTCATTGGGGCTCGCACTATGATCGCTGAGACCTATCAGAAGAAGGGGATGTATGAAGAGGCCATCGGGGAGCTGAAAAATGCCAATGTCTCGGGACCTCCACTTGGGTATGCCTATGCGGTGGCTGGAAAAAGAGACGAA
>JBOGOP010000492.1:0-2102 GCA_050747225.1 Pyrinomonadaceae bacterium | reverse complement strand
GTGTGACGGCGATCCATGATGAAGTTGAAGGCGTTAGGTGCAAGCCGGAGTAAACGCTGTCCTGATGCCAGGTTACGTAGCTCGAATCTTGCGGCGGCTTGAAGAAAACCAAACTACCGTAGATCACAATATCACGCCCCAGGAGGTCTTCTACCGCATCCAAGAGGGCATCATGAGTGACCAGGCGATGCGCCCAATCGAAAAACAGATGGAGGTTATCGAATCGCTTCAGCGAGCCTGCTCCACTGTGGTCAGCGATTGACTGGAGAGCATTGCGAAATAGAGACACCTCCGCCGCTGAAAACACGCGGATCGGGAAAAGAATCCCATCGCGGTCATACTGCTCAAGTTGTCGCGGGCAGAGACTCATGGTTATTGGTGTTCACTGTCTTGAAGTTCAGAGCTCAACCCTCAGAGCTTGTGAAAAAATCTGCTGCGCTCGGGATCTCAGGCACGCTAAAACTTGTGCGGGTTTGTGCACCCACTAGGTTTCAGCGGAGTTGTCGAAAAGAAACAAATTCCGCTCCAGGAAGGCCCTATTCTTTTCGATGACTTCCAAAAAGGAATCAAACTGCGACGCTTTATATCTCTTGGCGGGCAGCTCTTTTCTCATTTTCTTCTTCCACGTGGTCGCGGACTTATTTCCGTTCATCTGAAAATAACCTCGGACGAGGGTATCCCAGTCAGGCAGCCTCTCTACGAACTCCTGACTAAACAACTTTCGCGCACGTGGGTCCGTTAACAATCGCCGCTGTGTTCGCTGGTACGCATCCTTCAATGATGCCTGTGCAACCGACCGGCCTTTTACCTGAAGATCGCGACCAATTCTGTAGATTTTTTGTAGGCAGCCGACTTCGCACGTGACGAACAGTTCCGGCGACGATTTGCCCCAAATATGACGTTCATCAAGAGCCATGTTCGGAAGCGTGCCAAAGGCATAAAAGTATCTCTGTCGACGACCGGGGATAGCCAATGCATCATGATCCATGAAAATAATCTTTACTTTCCACTGACCCGCGTCCCAGAAACTCTTCAGCCCTACGTTTCTCGCGACGAACGACTCTCCCTGTGAATAACCCCTGACTGCCAATAGCGTGCCCCAGAACCTCGCGATCTGCTGGAGCAGGGACAGATAGATTTGATCCGCTCGCGCCCGATTTTCAGCTATGCGAAATGCGGCCGTCAGATACTGCTCGTGGTTTCGATACTCAACATTCGGAGCCCGGCAAGAACCCAGGATCTCTTCGAGGAGCTCATCTGCGAACCGCCTCGCATCGTGCTTCGAGTACGCCACCATCAAACCTTCCTTGAAGTAAACCTGCGGTCCATCCGCCGACAGGTAAACGGCTAGCCTGTCCAATCGAAAGGAACTAGTGCCACTGAGGATAGCTTGCGCGGGTGTAACCTGGCCGAGGAATTGCGCCGTAAGTCCGAGGTCTCCGGCAAGATCGGCTAAATCTGCGCCGGTCTCCTTTCTGAATGCACCGACCGATTCGGCCATCGCCGCTCGCATCTCGCTAAAACGCGGTCCAAACAACCGCGCGTCGGTGAAATACGGAATTGTTTGCACCTCACCCTGCCGCGTTGGAACGGAATATATCGTCGATCTGGAAACGTAGTCGGGGATGGGCGCTTCGATGTCATGCACCAAGCGATAGATGAGGGCAAGCCTGCTCGCGGCGTTTGCCTCATACTGTAAGAGCCATTGCATACTTCCGCCGTCAAGCCGATGCGAAGGCGCCACTGCATATCCGTCGCGCGCGTAAACTACATGGAGCAGGTTCGGACCCCTGCGGCCCGCTCTCTTAAGCTCGAATTCGATGTCGCTGCCTGGGGGCTTGATAACGAGGACAACGGTGGTTGCCGGATACTCGACAAGAGAATTGATTTCAGAACTGGTGGTGCCCGAAACCCAGTAGATATAAGACGTCTCGCAAAGTAATTTCAAGATCCTGCCTTCGAAGCTTGGCAAAACACTAAGCGCGCGGGTCATCTCTCGGTCGACAAATAGAGGAGATGAATCATCCAGGTCTTTCACGCCGCCGGTTACGTGCAATTGTCTAAGAATCTGATCGACAACGTCCTCCGGCGTAAACAGGTAG
>JBOGOP010000491.1:0-2106 GCA_050747225.1 Pyrinomonadaceae bacterium | reverse complement strand
ACACAATATTGGCTATTTCCCACTCGATTGGAAAGAGACTATTTCTCGCTTCCCGTATCTTATCCGGTTTATCGTTCCCAGGGTTGTCCACCTGCTAGCACGAAATCAAAATGCAACGAAGGAAGCAATCTTTAGCGTTAACGAGGCAATCCTACGCGCATTCGTCAAGAAGGCGAAAGAGAGTGGAACGACTCCAATCATCGTGCATCTCCCGGGTAGGTCGGGGCTGGGTGAGTCAAATGCTCGCCGCACCTTGGGCAGGGAGTTTCTCGAAGCAAGCAACCTCGAGTATCTGGATCCGACGCCTTGTTTATTGGCCGTCGACTCATCCGAACGGTTCGTGCCTGACGATCCTCACTATGCTCCAAAAGCGAATGCAGCCGTTGCAAAATGCATAGGCCCGCACATCCGCAATGCGCTCGAACAACGTGAGTTGGTGGCTGGGGAGAGCTGAGTCGTAGGACTTCCTCGCAGGACGAGGTTGGGTTTCTATGGCTAGATGGACATGACAAATCAGACCACCAATATCTTAGGAGTATCGGCTTTCTATCATGACAGCGCCGCCGCGTTGCTTCGCGATGGGCGATTTATCGCCGCGGCCCAGGAAGAGCGATTTTCCCGGAAAAAGCACGACGCGCGCTTCCCGCGCCATGCGATCCAATACTGCCTGATAGAGGCCGGTGTGGAACTTCGGGATCTCGACTACATCGTTTTTTACGACAAACCGCTGGTCAAATTCGAGCGCTTAATCGAAACGTATCTCACCTATGCACCTAAGGGGTTTCGATCGTTTCGGATGGCCATGCCGATCTGGCTAAAGGAGAAGCTTTTCCTGAAAAACCTATTGAGGAAAGAGTTAGTGGTTCTCGGTCAGTGCAGGATCAATGATCTGCCTCCGTTGATGTTTGGCGAGCATCACCAATCACACGCGGCGTCTGCATTTTTTCTCAGCCCCTTTGAGCGCGCGGCTGTGCTTTGCATGGACGGAGTCGGAGAATGGGCGACGACCTCCGTCTGGCTTGGGCAAGGTAACAAACTCGAGCCGCAATGGGAGATTGATTTCCCGCACTCCTTAGGCCTTTTATACTCTGCGTTTACCTATTTTACCGGATTCAAAGTCAATTCCGGCGAGTACAAATTGATGGGGCTTGCCCCCTACGGCGAGCCTAAATTTGCTGATCTGATCTTCGACAAGCTGGTCTCCCTTAAAGAGGACGGGACTTTCCGCATGGACATGCGCTATTTTAATTACACAACCGGTCTAACGATGACCAACCGGAAGTTTGACAAACTTTTTGGCGGACCACCCCGCAAGCCAGAGGCACCAGTCTCTCAGCGTGAGATGGACATCGCGAGCTCCATCCAGAAGGTCACCGAGGAGATCGTCTTGCGCCTGGCACGAACCGTCCACTGCGAGCTAGGAACGGAATGTCTCTGCCTGGCCGGTGGTGTGGCATTGAATTGTGTCGCTAATGGACGTTTGCTTAGGGAAGGCCCGTTCAAGGATATTTGGATCCAACCTGCGGCAGGTGACGCAGGTGGGGCTATCGGCTGCGCGGCTGCCTTATGGCATGAATACCTCGGCAACCCTCGCGGTCTCAATGGTACCGGGGACGGGATGTCAGGCGCTTATCTTGGACCTCGGTTTTCAGAAGCTGAGATCCGTAGCTATTTGGATTCCGTCGGTGCGCGGTATACGCGGTTCGATGAGCGCGAGCTGCTGACTAAGGTGGCCACGATCCTATCCCAGGAAAATGTCGTGGGCTGGTGTCAGGGGCGCATGGAGTTCGGCCCGCGCGCGCTAGGCGGCCGTTCCATCATTGGCGACGCACGCAGCCCCAAGATGCAATCGTTGATGAACCTTAAGATCAAATATCGGGAATCCTTCCGCCCCTTCGCGCCGGCTGTGCTGGAGGAACGGCTATCTGACTATTTTGAGCTCGACCGTCCAAGCCCTTATATGTTACTGGTGGCTCCCGTGAGGGAAGAGCTTCGCCTGACGATGACAGAGGAACAAAAAAGCCTGTTCGGCATCGAGAAGCTTAAGGTGCTTCGATCGCGAGTCCCAGCGATCACGCACGTTGATTATTCAGCGCGGATACAGAC
>JBOGOP010000490.1:0-2137 GCA_050747225.1 Pyrinomonadaceae bacterium | reverse complement strand
CGCCCGCACGTCCTCGCGCAGGCGCTGCGAGAAGCGCGCGTAGTCGGCTTCTTCGAAATGATCTCTATCGATGTTCAGGCCCAAGCTCGCATCCTGTGTGAACGATAGGACATCCAACGCGGCGCGGAGATTTTACAAGCACGCGTCAGGATATGGAAAGTCGCAGATTGCGCCCCCACAAGGGTCGATTGAGGCCGTTGGCAGGTGACGGAGCGCGGCAAAAGCGTGCTGATGGGTGCTTCGAGGGGCTCTCGGGCTCACGCTCGAACTGATCGGACTTGATCGAGCAACTTTTCGCGGTCTACCCGCCCTGCGGCGGAACGCCAAAAAGCGGCTTCCGTCCTGTCATTTCCGCCTTACGCGCGTTCTCGCACTAACGCAGAACGGCCAGATAGTGAGCGCGGGCTGCCTGCTTCGCCGTGCTTGTCGTTCCTTTGGTAGCTTCGGGAACGGTCTCAATAATTGATAACGCCGCTGTCGCAGTCAATGCCGCCAAGATAGCTGCGGTTGTCATGGTTGGATCGACCAACACAGAGAGCCCGGTGGCGATTGCACCGCTGACCATCTTTACGGTGCCTGTCTTTACAACTTTTAGGACCGTCGTAGGCAACGACGCTTCCAGGCGGGCTTTTCCCTCCTGCAATCGCTCGCTGATCTCCCGCCGCACTGCTTCATTTCGACCCCAGATGTCTGCTGGGACCGCGTTATCGGCATAGCTAACGGCGCTGGCGAGAGTCTTGCGCCAGTCTGCAAACTCGGATGAGTTCGTGCGAATCTGAACCACGTCCTCCGGCTGCAGCTCGCCGAGATTCGGAAGCTCGACATCTATCAATCGGCTCAGTAACCAGTTGTCGTAGTCGTGGAGATTCAACCTCGACAGTGCAGATCTCTCTCGGCTTGAAACCGACCGCTGATAGGCGGTTAGCACATCGACGTCATATCGAAACGGAAAATACGTCGTTAGCCTATCCTGCGCATTCGCGGATGCTGACAACGCCCTTCCAACACGCTCGCATGAACTCAAGAAAACTCCCTTTCGAACAACGGTTTCTGCCACCGGTTTGCGAAGCTCTCTTTCCCAACTTCTCTTCACGTCTTCAGGAGCGACGGTGATGAATTCATCGAGGCTCAACGTACCCCAGAAGTCGTCTCCTTTGAGCTCGGTGGCTACACGGTCCCGAACACGAGTCCAGCGGGCATTAGCTTTTCCTTCAATCTCGGGCAGGTACAGATCCGAAGTCACGGGGCAAAGGATGCTACGGCGTAACAGCGGAGCCATGTGCAGGAGAAAGCTTATGTAGTTGAGCAGATGGTCACGCGCATCAGCCGTCTTTTCCATCGAGTTGCGATAGAGCAGCCATCCAAAAGCGTCATCGATCGCCACAGAATGACAGTAGAGCAGCCGATGCTTGATCGAATCGACAGCAGCCCAGATAGCAGTCTGATTCTTGAACCCGTCTCTGTTATCCAGCCCGCCTCGCGCCCACGCGGCAAGTCCGGAGCTGGTCACAAAGTACGGCCGCAGCTCTCCTGCTTCCAGGGAGGGTGCTCGTACGATCCCCAGCGCCGCCCATGTTCTATACCGATCCAGAACAGAATCAATCTGCTCGATGCTCGCGTTTTGAACAACCTGATAGATCTCGTCTTCGTTCGGAGCAGAGAAAGCGTCGAGCGCGAAGTCGAGCACGTTCTCACAAACGACCTTCCCGTTGGTTTTCATTGGCTGTCCTCTTTGAAACCTCGAGCAGTGTAGCCCTTAGTTCATCGTTTCTCCACCGACATGCACAAATTACGCAGCGGGTCGACTTCGACGCGCGCAACCGGCACGAGGCGACGGGTTGGTCAATCCCAGCGCTCGTCACGAACCTGAACCATCCCGTCCGTGACGCGGACCGGGAAGGTGGGGACGGGTTCGTAGGCGGGCGCGCTCAGGGCCTGGCCGGTCCTGATGCAGAAACGCGCGCCGTGGCGCGGGCAGATGACTTCATCGCCATCCACGATCCCACCGGCGAGCGGTGCCCCGTCGTGGGTGCAGAGGTCCTCGATGGCGCAGTACCGTCCGGCGAGGTTGAATACCGCGATGCGGACGCCGTCCACCACGACTACGCGCTGCTCGCCGGGCGGGCAGGCCTCGGCG
>JBOGOP010000489.1:0-2145 GCA_050747225.1 Pyrinomonadaceae bacterium | reverse complement strand
AAACTTTGTGGACACGCCGGAAGGTCACTGGTCTGCATGTCCATGATAAGCAGGAGTACACCACGCAGGATGCTCAAAAAGGCCGTTCAGCAAGGCCGCAGCGAGCGAAGAGGCGAGGCGTACGCTTCGGTACGTTGAGCCTCTGAGCGTGGCGAGAACGCCGCTGGCGGACTTTTTCAGCATCCTGCTAGCACAGATGCGACCACTTCACTAAGGACCTCTCTCGATGCCGGAATTGCCTGAAGCCGAAGTCGTTGCTCGGCAGCTACGGGTTCATCTCCTCGGCGCGTTGCTCAACGAGTGTCGGGTTGGACGAGCGGATATTGTTCGGGAAGGGTTGCTCACGCTCTCGTGGTATCACGGCGCGGTGCTGGAAGCGGTGGAGCGGTATGGCAAGAGCGTCGCACTGGGGTTTAAAAAAGAGGGCGAACTCAGATATGTCGTCGCGGAGCTTGGTATGACAGGCCTCCTTCTCTTTCGCGCGACACAGACGAAATATCCGCAGCACGTGCATGTCCGCCTGTCATTCACGGGGGGTCGTGAATCAGAACTGCGCTATTGGAACCCTCGCCGTTTCGGACGGATTTACTTGCTCGATGGGGCAGGACTTGACCGCTACCGTGCTCGCCGCTTTGGGGTCGATCCCCTCACGGTGCCGCGCGATGAGTTCGTCCGTCTCATGCAAGCCAGGCGTGGACGCCTGAAGCCGCTGTTGATGCATCAGCAAGTGATCGCAGGGATTGGGAATATTTACGCGAACGAAATTCTCTTTCGCGCCAGGCTCCATCCGAACCGTGAGGTGAATCGGCTGCGCGCGGCCACGATTATCACGCTCTATGGCACCATGCAAATGGTGCTTCGAGAGGCGATTGCCTGTGGCGGGTCAAGTGTCAGGGATTTCTATGCACCGGATGGCACGGAAGGCCGATACAAGCGCCGCCATCTCGTCTATGGCAAAGAAGGTCAACCCTGTCCCAACCGCTGCGGACGGATAATTCGCCGTCTCCAAAGTGAGCGCAGCTCGTTTTTTTGTCCCGCCTGCCAATCCAAGCGCATTCCAGGATAATTTCTGCCGCACGCACGTGAGAGGATCTGTGAGGAAAGATGGTGATCACCACACAGTTTCAAGCACTTAGGTTATAGTCCGCCCGCCGTCATCGCCGCTAGGCCTTTTGAGCCCTCTTCGGTTAGTCCTTCTGACATATTGAGTCGTCCAACCGATTTCGTTAGAATCCTCATCCCTTACAAATGTTTCTCACCATTCTGATGGAGTGATGTCATGGCGAAGGTGCTCGAAGGTCCCGGGATGGGACTGATGAAGAAATGGGGCATCACGGTTCCCAACTATGTCGTCGTCACCTCGGTTGACGAATTGACGAAGCTCGGCCAAGCCAATGAATGGCTTAAGAAATCCAAGTTGGTGGTCAAGGCTCATGAAGCGCTCGGTTCCCGGTTCAAGCTCGGCTTGGTGCAGGTCGATCTCGATCTCAAAGGGGCAGAGGCGGCGACCAAGGAAATGATCGGTCGCCAAGTGGGCAGCATCACCGTCTCGCAAGTGATCGTGTCTGAAATGATTCCGCATAAGGAAGAATATTATTGTGCGGTGAAATCCACCCGAGAAGGGACGGACATTCTGGTCGCCAACTGCGGCGGCATTGAAGTCGAATCGAATTGGGATCGCGTGAAGCGCCTGGTAGTGGAGGTTGGGCAGCAGGCCTCGCCGGACGCGTTCGAGAAACTGGCTAAGGATGCGGGCTTTACCGGTCCGCTCGTAAAGAAGATGGCTGATTTCGCGGGCAAGATGTTTACCTGTTTTGACAGCGAGGATGCGCAGTATTTGGAAGTGAACCCCGTGGTCCTGCGCGAGCAAGATAGTGAACTGATCGCATTGGATGCAGTGACGCTGCTCGATGGCGACGCAAAATTCCGGCACCCCGATTGGAATTTTACCTTTGCCGCAGAATTCGGCCGTGCGTATTCCGAGCACGAAATGGAAGTCATGGCGGTCGATTCAAAAATCAAAGGCTCGGTCAAATTTATCGAGATTCCAGGCGGGGACACAGCCATGCTTCCAGCCGGCGGTGGCGCCAGCATCTATTATTCCGATGCGGTCGTCGCCCGCGGTGGCAAGTTGGCCAATTACGC
>JBOGOP010000488.1:0-2149 GCA_050747225.1 Pyrinomonadaceae bacterium | reverse complement strand
AGCACCAGACAGTCGTCCATGCCCTGGTCCTGAAGCAATTGAACGATGCGCGGGCAGAGTGTGTTATGCGCGCCGCTGAGAATAGAGACCCCGACCGCATCCACGTCTTCCTGCAACGCGGCTGCGGCAATCATCTCGGGAGTCTGGCGCAAACCGGTGTAGATGACTTCCATGCCGGCGTCGCGTAACGCGCGTGCGATCACTTTGGCGCCACGATCATGGCCGTCAAGCCCCGGCTTCGCAACCAGCACGCGGATTTTTCTGTCGCTCATGTCCAGCATTGTAGCCCTACTGTACGAATTGCCCCAGCGGCCCCTCGCGTTTGATGTAGGGTTTTAGTTCTGCGTAGCTGAAAAAATAACGCCCTTCTGGCTCAAACGCCTGTATCACATGAGGGTAACCAGCGTCATAGAGAAATGTGATTCCCTTCGGACCGACTTCGAAGTTATCGAGATCTTCAGGCTCATAATCCAATGCCTCTTGCGCCTCTGCGGCGACCCTTGCATCTTCAAGATCGCTCTTCGAGTCTCTCAGACTTTCCAAAATCTCCTTCAGTTCACTTTGGAGTTTTTCGTCCACCATCGTGCGGAGCGCCGGCAGTTTGTCGGTGACAAAGACGTTAGATGCTTTGATAACGGTGCCGTTCTTGAGATTGATTGCGAAGTGCCTGGACTGTGTGTCGGGATACGCGCCTGAACCCTCCTGGGTAAAGGTAATATCCAGGATATTATTTCTGTTGTAGTTCACCTTGTAACTGAAATCCTCAAGCCAATTGTCCTCGCGGTACTCAGCGATTGACGACTCGAATATATTCTTGACCTGCAGGATTGATTGCACTCGACGGAGAATCTGGGGGTTATTCAATCCGCTGACTACCGGATAAGTGACCGTAGCTCGTTTCTTATTGGGAAAGTCCTTGATCAAGGCGCCATGTCGAATGATCACTACCGTTCGAGATCTAACGACTACTCGATCGGTGCTAGCGTGAGTGATGACTTGTCGTACTTGTGATTGGCTGGCGGGAGCGCTAAGCAACAGAAAAAGAAACGATAATGACAGAAGACGCATAGTCAATTTCAAGGGCGCAGAATTGTGAACGGAGAAGACGTTGGGATCTTAGAAAGCAGGTTCTTCGTAGACGCCGTAGACATCTCGCAACGCAGAACAAATTTCGCCGAGCGTGGCGTACGCTCGCACGGCTTCGATCGTAGCGGGCATCGTGTTGTCTTTATTCTGCGCCACGCGCTTGAGTTTCTCGATCGCATTTTCGACAGCTCCGCGGTCTCGCTTTGCGCGGGCCTGATCGAGGCGCTCGACTTGATGTGCCCGAACTGATTCATCGATCGCCAGGATCGGAATTGAGGAACTCTCCTCCATTTGATACTTGTTCACGCCAACGATTACCTGATCACGCCGCTCAACGGCTTTCTGATAGTGATAAGCGGAATCCTGAATCTCACGTTGCGGAAAACCCTTCTCAATCGCCGCGACCATCCCGCCCATCGAGTCGATCTTGTGGAAATAGTCGAGTGCGCCCTGCTCCATTTTGTCGGTGAGCGCTTCGACAAAGTAAGAACCACCCAGCGGATCGACAGTGTTTGCGACACCGGTCTCTTCGGCGATGATTTGTTGCGTACGCAACGCAATTAGGGCCGCCTGGTCTGTAGGCAGCGCCAGGG
This sequence comes from Pyrinomonadaceae bacterium, assembly GCA_050747225.1. Classification (GTDB taxonomy): domain Bacteria; phylum Acidobacteriota; class Blastocatellia; order Pyrinomonadales; family Pyrinomonadaceae; genus PSRF01. The sequence continues at coordinate 470 of JBOGOP010000488.1, read as the reverse complement.
CTTCATCGTAGGCGTCCGTGTGCAAACTTTGCGTGCCGCCGAAAACACCGGCGAGCGCCTGGATCGCAACCCGGACTATGTTGTTCAGCGGTTGCTGTACAGTGAGTGAAACACCCGCGGTCTGAGTGTGGAAGCGAAGCTTGAGCGTGCGTTCGTTTGTCGAGCCGAAACGTTCGCGCATCTCTCTTGCCCATATCCGACGCGCTGCACGATACTTCGCGACCTCCTCGAAGAAATCGTTGTGAGCGTTGAAGAAGAACGAGATTCGCGGAACGAATTCGTCCACATCCAAGCCAGCCTTCAGGCCCCATTCAACGTATTCAAGGCCATCGCGTAGTGTGAAGGCCAGTTCCTGAACCGCAGTCGCGCCCGCCTCACGAATGTGATAACCACTAACGGAGATTGGATTGTAACGAGGCACGTGCTGAGTGCAGAACTCGAACGTATCGACCACCAGCTTCATCGCAGGT
>JBOGOP010000487.1:0-2156 GCA_050747225.1 Pyrinomonadaceae bacterium | reverse complement strand
GTTAATAACCGGTTGCTTACTCGATGTGAACCGCTAAGTGCTTGCGCCTGTCGTAGAGTCTGTTAGCTTGCTGGCGCCACTCGTAGACAAAGCGATTTTAGCCCATTAGTTTAACTTTGGTAAGGAACGTTGTGCCGGCCTGGGGCCGGAACTTTATGCAACGCTCCCCTGATCGGAGGTTTTCAATGTCACGGTATTGCGCCAGATTTCTGCTGCTCCTTCTTGTCCTGCCAGCAATTCCCGGTTTAGAAAATTTGGCATCCATTGTATGTTCAGAGGATGCCAGGTAACTACAAGAAACTACAAGAGAAAATCACGTTTGACGCGTTGATGCAGACCGTAAGTGCGGAATTCGCCAAAGTCAGCGATCATCGGCGCGTCAATGCCAAATACAAACTGACCGATGTCCTGGGCAGCGCCTTTGCGATGTTTTCACTCAAGTCGCCTTCGTTGCTCTCCTTCGATGAGCAGACGAAGGTCGAAAGCCGCAATTTGAAAAGCATCTACCGCGTCGGGCAGGTGCCGAGCGATACGCAGATGCGCACAGCGCTCGATCCGGTTGACCCGACGCCTTTGCGCGAATTGTTTCCTCTGCTGTTTGGAACCGTGCAAGCCGCGGGCGTCATCCAGGACTATCACTTCTGGCGCGATTACGTGCTGGTCACGGTGGATGGCGTCGAACATTTTGCTTCGCGCAAAATCCACTGTGAACATTGCTCGACGCGGACCTTGCGTGATGGCACGACGGAGTATTTCCATTCTGGCTTGGGCGCGGTGCTGGTCAATCCGATGCACGAAGAAGTGTTGCCGCTCGACTTCGAGCCAATCCTTAAACAGGACGGCGCCAAAAAGAACGATTGCGAACGCAACGCGGCCAAACGCTTATGCCCGGCGCTGCACGAACGCTATCCCGACTTGAACATCATTCTGGTCGAAGATGCGCTCTACGCCAACGCGCCGCACATCCGCCAAATCAATGAATACGGCTGGAAATTCATTTTGAACGTCAAGCCGGATTCGCACGCGAGTCTGGAGAAGCAATTCGCCGGACGGCGCGCGACAGGGCAGGTGCGCGAATGGAGCTTCACCGATGCACAGGGCGTCAAACATTATTTCGCCTGGACGAGCGGTTTGTGTTTGAACGATAGCGCGATTGACGTCACGGTCAACTATTTGCTCTACGAAGAGACGGATCAAAAGGGCGTCACGACGCGTTGGACTTGGGTGACAAATTTGCCCTTGACGCAGCGCACTGTCGAACCGGTCATGCGCGGCGGGCGCGCGCGCTGGAAGATCGAAAACGAGACCTTCAATACGTTGAAGAATCAGGGCTATCATTTTGAACACAACTACGGACACGGCGAAAAACACTTGGCGACGGTGCTGGCGCTGCTAATGTTCCTGGCTTTCACGGTCGACCAAGTGATTCAACGCTGCTGGAAAACCTTCCGCCAGGTCCGCGCCGGATTGCGTACTAAAGCCAAACTGTGGGAAAGCCTGCGCGCACTCTTCAAAGTGAAGTTTTTCCGTTCTATGGAAGCCCTCTACCGGCAAATGGCTGAACTCTACGACATTCAGCTTTGCTGATTTTCTAAACCGGGAATTGCTGGTATTCTCGAAGAACCAAAGGGCTGCCCTAACGACATCAACGCATGACGTACGCTGCCGTTCGTAACTCTCGCCATGACTGCGAATTGACTGCTGCTGCTGGCAGGTCCCATCTGGCTCGTTACTCTACCAGGGAAGATTAGGTTGCCGAGCTTGATCCAGATTCGCTCGCTTTGCGCCGCCATATCGCGCAATCGCGCTTCCAGTTGTGCGATCATGTCTGATGAGGTGTCGAACGACGCTCCTGAGATTTCGTTGTAGAGCGAATTCAACCAATCATTCAATCTCCCGTCTCGATCAGCAGACTTGATACCCGCTGGCGTAAACAACAATCTTGGGAGTCGGAGTTCTCTAGCCTTTTCGGCCTCTTGATGCGTCGGCGAGTAACCGCTCACATCAGCGACACCGTACCGGCTGCCAAGGATCAGCACAAAGACGTTGGACTGAGCAACGCCATCGAGATACGACCGCTGCGGGCCTTTATCCAGCGGAGTAATCGCCTCCCACATCACCGGGTTGGCGCCAAGACCGTGAAGATAAGCACGCAC
>JBOGOP010000486.1:0-2188 GCA_050747225.1 Pyrinomonadaceae bacterium | reverse complement strand
GACCAGTGAAGGGAAGTGACAACCCTTCAAGCTCTCCTATCTTCTTCGCTGCATAAGCGGTCTTTTGGGCACACTGCGCAGCCGCTTCCTGCAAGCCACGCCGTCCCATCGTCTCCAAATACACTGTCGAGGCTAATGCGATCAGTCCCTCGTTAGTACAGATGTTCGAGGTCGCCTTCTCGCGGCGAATGTGTTGCTCTCTTGTGGCCAGCGTCAAAACAAAACCACGGCGTCCCTTTTTGTCATAGGCCTCACCAACCAGGCGGCCGGGAATCTGTCGCGCGTATTTCTCGCGCGTGGCAAACAGTCCGACATACGGACCGCCAAAGGAAAGCGGCACACCAAACGACTGGCCCTCAGCAACAACAATGTCTGCGCCGCACGCGCCCGGTGACTTCAGTAAGCCCAGCGACATCGCTTCTGTGACCGTCACGATCAAGAGCGCGCCGGCTGCATGTGCCTTCTCTGCGAGGGCAGCGAGGTCTTCGATGCAACCAAAGAAGTTTGGAGACTGCACGACGAGGCCGGCGGTCTTATCGTCTAGTAATTCCAGAGCGTCTGATGTCTGGCCCGTTTCCGAATCGATCGGGGCGTGGAGAAGTTCAATCCCGGCGTGTTGCACATAAGTGTTTATGACTTCGAGATACTCGGGATGGATTGCGCCGCAAGCCACCACCTTGGAGCGCCTGGTAACGCGTTCGGCCATCAACACTGCTTCCGCGAGCGCGGTTGACCCGTCATACATCGACGCATTGGCCACTTCCATTCCAGTCAACTGGCAGACGAGGGTTTGAAACTCAAAGATTGCCTGGAGCGTGCCTTGAGATATTTCAGGTTGGTATGGCGTGTACGCTGTAAAAAACTCGGACCGCGAAATAATGTGATCGACGATGGTTGGAATGTAGTGTTGATAAGCCCCGGCGCCGAGAAAGCTTATGCGCCGGGCTCCGGGATTGCGAGTCGCGAGTTGCTCAAACCCGGCCAGCAGCTCAATTTCGGAGAGAGCGGCGGTGGTGTTGAGATTCCGTGTTAAGCGTAAATCCCTGGGGATGGAATCGAAGAGTTGGTCCACCGAGTTTAAGCCAACCTGATGAAGCATCTCGGTCCGCTCTTCCGGCGCGTTGGGAATGTAGCGCAATTTTACTCTTTCTCAGCTTTCGTGAAATCTTCATACTCGGCGGCAGTCAACATACTGTCGACCTCTCCGGGATTCGACATCTGAACACGGATCATCCAGCCCTCACCATACGGATCCTGGTTGACCTTCTCGGGTGTGTCCGCGAGCGCTTCGTTGGTTCCAACAATTTCTCCGGATACCGGCGAGAACACTTCGGAGACCGCCTTTACCGATTCGACGGATCCAAAAGATTCGTTAGCAGCAAAGTCATCGCCGACTTTCGGCAATTCGACGTAGACGACGTCTCCAAGTGAATCCTGGGCATAGTCGGTAATCCCGACGATGGCGACGTTTCCGTCCTTTCGAACCCATTCGTGGTCTTTGCTGTAATGTAAATCGTCTGGGATGTTAGCCATGTTGCCTCCTGGAAAGTTTGGATTGCCGATTGCCGATTGCCGATTTGCAAACACAACGGAACCAAGCGCAAGTGTTGCTATCGCTCCCGCTTATAAAAGGGCGTCTTGACAATTTGAGCGCCCACTAATTTCCCGCGAACGTCGATCTGGATTTCCTGGCCTTCATTCGCCCGCTCGGTGGGAACATAGGCCATGCCAATATTCTTTTTCAAATACGGAGCCGGACTTCCCGAGGTAACTTTACCGACGCGCTCACCGTCGACTACAACGTCCTGTTCGTCACGAGCGATGCCTCGTTCAGTTACTTCAAACCCGACCAGCCGCTTGTTCACACCCGTTTCTTTTTGTTTCGCCAGCGCTTCGCGACCGATGAAGTCACCTTTGTTCAACTTACAAATCCAGCCGAGGTTCGCTTCCAGCAAGGTTGTACCTTCATTGAGCTCATGCCCATAAAGCGCCATGCCGGCCTCGAGGCGAAGTGTATTGCGCGCAGCCAGGCCGCAGGGAAGCACGCCGGTATCCCTGCCGTAATTGCCGGCATCAAGCAACTTGGTCCAAATCTGTTCTGCCTTGCCGGCGGCAGCGTAAACTTCAAACCCGTCTTCGCCGGTGTAACCGGTACGCGAGACAATCGCGGGCACGCCGTCAACCTGGC
>JBOGOP010000485.1:0-2213 GCA_050747225.1 Pyrinomonadaceae bacterium | reverse complement strand
AAACTTCACACCCCAGGGCAGCGTGGTTGGTTTGCCCCAGCAACAGCCGGCGGCAAAACAACCTTGCCGGCCAAAAAAGTTTCCAATCGCGATTCCGGGAGCACAGGCATCAGCCGTCTTCCACCACGGCAGTTTGTAACGGCGCATCAGGAAATAGCCCGAGAGAATCGCGCCGATCAACCCTCCGTAAAAAACACCACCTGAGCGGAGAAAGTCGAGGGAGAGCAACTGCCAGGGATTGTCCCGATATTCCGGTTCCGTGAAGAGCATTAGAAACTTCGAACCGATTAGCGAGCACAGCAGCATCCAGAGGCACAAGTCGTAAATCTTTTCGCGCGGCAGCCCGTCGCGCGCCGCGAGCTTTACGGTGACGAGTATTGCACAGAGGAATGCCAGAGCGAGAAACACGCCGTAGGTGTTAATCGGAAAACCGCGAATACGAAAAATCTCGGGATACATTGAAAGTCAGTAGTCAGTGATCGTAGTCAGTCGTTCATTTGCCGGTAAGTGGCTTCGATTCCGCCTCGCTGGCAAGGGACAACGGACTACTACCCACTGGCGCCTTTTTCTTCTCAAAAATCAGATCGTAAGCCAGCAGCAAGGCGCCGATCGAGATACTTGCGTCGGCGACGTTGAAAGTCGGCCAATGCCAGGATCCGGCGTGCACGACGATGAAATCAATCACGTAACCGAGCCGGGCTCGGTCAGTCAGATTCCCGGCGATTCCTGCGAGCAAGAGCGCGCACGCTCCCAGGACACGATCATCGTTTCGCGGAGTCCGCAGAAAATAATAAAACACGGCCATGGCTGCAGCGATAGCCAGTGCCACGAAGAACCACCTTCCAAAACTTCCGCCTTCCTGCAACTGGCCAAAAGCGATTCCTCGATTTTCCGTGTAAACAAAATCAAGGAAACCGCTAATGATGGTCTGATCGGACCCGAACCGCAGCGCGCGTACCGCCCAGGCCTTGGTGGACTGATCAACCATATAGATGCCAAGGCTGGCGAGCAGGTAACCCGCGCGCCAGCCGAAGCGTATTGCCGGAGTTTGTCTCTCTTGAATTTGGTTCATTCAATCGCAGGGCGCTCAGACCTCGAGCGCGGCAGTTTCCCGTTCAATTTCTTCGAGTGCCTTCACACACCTTTCGCAAACATCCGGGTAACGAACTGATTCGCCCACGTGCGTCGAATAGTTCCAACAGCGCTCACATTTCTTACCGGCCGCGGGCAGCACTTTGACGACTACTCCGGAAGCGCCTTCGTCAGAACGCACTACATGCACTTGCGAAACGATGAAAATGTAGCGCAGCTCGTCGCGGTAACGAACGAGAAGATCGTAACTGTCTCCGGCAGCCGAGATTTCCAGCTGGGCCTCGAGGGAACTGCCGATCTGTTTGGCCACTCTCGCTTCCTCGAGCGACTGCAAGACTTCGTCGCGAATCTCAAATAGCCTGTCCCAACTTGTAAGCAGATCAGCCTCACCCTGGCCACTCTCTGCCGGCAAAAGGGCCATGTGAACTGAAGCCGGCCGCGCCTCATCTGCCGGCAGGTGTTCCCAAATTTCATCGGCGCTGAAAGCCAGCAGCGGAGCGAGCATGCGTGCCAGAGCGTCAGCGATCCGGTAGAGCGCGGTTTGCGCAGAACGCCGCGCGAGACTGCGTGGCGAATAGGTGTACAGGCGGTCCTTCAGAATGTCGAAATAGCGCGCCGACAGCGTGACAGTAGAAAAGTTGTAGAGCGCGTGATAGACGGTATGAAATTCAAAGGCCTCATAAGCTTCGCGAACCGTCCGAATTACCTCATCCAGTTTCGCCAGCGCCCAACGGTCAGTTTCCAGCATCTCCTCCAGGGCCACACTATCCTGAGCCGGATCAAAACCGTGTAAGTTTCCAAGCGCATACCGGGCTGTGTTGCGAAGTTTCCGATAGCCGTCAGTCACCCGTTGCAGGATCTCTTTGGACGAACGCATGTCATCGAAATAATTCGATGACGCACACCACAGCCGCAGAATGTCTGCGCCAGATTCCTTGATAACCTCATCCGGCGGCACAGCGTTACCACCAGACTTGTGCATCTCCTTACCCTGCGCGTCAACGGTCCAGCCGTGGGTGATGACCGTCTTGTAAGGCGCACGATCATGGGCGGCGATTCCGACCATCAAAGAGGAATTAAACCAACCGCGAAATTGATCGCCGCCTTCAAGATAGACGTCG
>JBOGOP010000484.1:0-2220 GCA_050747225.1 Pyrinomonadaceae bacterium | reverse complement strand
GGCGGACTGAGTGGCAGCAGAATCTTTCAGACCTAAATCAGGAATTAGGCGCCCTCCACCGGGAGATTGAGCGACAGCGGGATTTATGCGCGGCACAGCCCAAGAAGTTTACGAAGGAGCAATCCGAAGCGGGACTGGACGACCAGGCCAAACGCGTTTGTGTCTGGGAAGATATCTGGCTGGCTCGCGAAAGAGGTTATTCCGAGTACGCCAGAACAGTTACCAACCTACTCGCGCTGCGGAAGGACAACTTCAATGCGGCGAGTTTGAAAATCGAAGATCTTATCCCGCGCCGCTCCATGGGCGAACCTAATACGATCTATCGTCTGCAGAATTATGTGGCGGGCGTGGCTTCCGGTGGACTCGCATTGAGATCCGATGGTGCACTGGATATGAACAAGAGCTTCGTGCACATCGATTGCTTCTCGCTGCTGCACAACATTACGGTACGCAACAACGTCCAAGCCGGCGTAAGCAGTCATCCGGTTGATCTGCTGGCCGTCAGAATACCCGCGGCGTTCGTCAGGCCATTGATCAACGAAGGTGAAATTGCGTCGGACGTCGTCTGGGTAAGCGCTGGGCCGGAGCAACAAGCGCTCATTCTCGCACGTGAAGACGGCAAGGGGCAGTTGAGTCTTCGTTACCTTCCAATAAAGAAGCTCACGCAGGATGAAACAGGGCGTTTACATTTTGCGTCTTCCACCTGGCACGCCGGTTTCCCGCTGCAAATCTTCGAAGACCCGCATTTGCAACTACCGGCGGCAGCGCAAAATGAGAGTCGCGAAGAATGGCTGAACCAGTGGCACACTGACCTGGAATGGCTCTGGGCGTTACACCAAACCAGATATTCCAACGGTCTGATCGGTTTGCATGAACAACTTGCGCGGCATCAGGAAGTCGGCAGGCTGGAACTAGACGAACCAGGAATCTCAGCAGACGAACGCTTGCTGCGCCGGCTATTGCGGCGGCAACGCGTTAACATCGAGGCGGATGTGTTGGTTGTAGCCAACGATCACTGGAATTTTGACGTGCGCGGCTTTAACCCCGGCGGAAATCATGGCTCGTTCCTTCGTATCTCCACCCACTCGACCCTCATGCTGGCAGGCGGCGATAAAACATCCATTCCACGTGGCGTCGTCATTGAAGAGCCTTACGACAGCCTCAGCTTTATGCCAACTGTACTGGCGTTAACCGGAAATTTACGCGATGATAACGACCCAATTCCAATTCTTTGTGATAAAGGTTTTCGAGCCTTCCCGGGCCGTCTGATAAAAGAATTGTTGGTTCCCGTCGAAAAGACGGAAAGCCGAAAAATCGCTGCACCTGGAGCAACTGCAACTCATTGACCATCGCCGAAAACGAGTTACCTGAACAGTGGCAAGGAGAAGAGGTTCGCGAGCTGGACGAACTCGTCGATGAAGGCGAGCCTAACGGTCCCACCAATTCCCGCCGTTCCTTCATCTGGCTACAGGCTATCGCCTTCCTGCTCGGTCTGAGCTTACTAATCTACGTCATCAATCTGGTCGGCTTGCAGCCTATTTTTGACGCGCTGCTCCGCATTGGTTTTTTTGGGTTCCTGATCTTGCTGGTGATCAGCGGATCGAGACATGTCTTCCGCACCATTGCCATGTCCGCCGCAGTTCCCAAAGAACATCGGCGCTTCAACTTCTTTCAGGCCTTTGCTGCGCGACTTGGCGGCGAAGCGATCAGTTTCCTCACCTTTACCGGCCCACTGTTGGGAGAAGCAACCAAGGTTGCACTGCTCCGCAAACGAGTGCCGCTGACTTATGGCGTGCCCGCACTGGTCGTCGACAATCTTCTCTACAACCTCTCGGTAGTGTTTTTTATTCTGAGTGGCGCCTGCGTAATGCTGGTTACCTATAACCTGCCGCCGCTGGTCCACTATTCCCTCGTCGGAATTGCGCTGATTGCCGCGCTGGGAATCGCCGCGGCGGGTCTGGCAGCGAAGCGTCGCATCATGCTGGTGACTTGGGCACTCGATCAGATGGCCAGGCTGCGTCTAAGTCCAAGAGTAATCCTCAAACGGCGCCAGCATATTTATCACATCGAGTCGAAGGTCTATGACTTCTATAAACATCATCCTGGCGTTTTCTTCGGCATGATAACTTGTGACCTGTTGGGCCACGTCTCCAGTGTGCTTGAAGTTTACGTAACCTTAAACATGCTCGGTTATCGACCCAATATCGCCCAAGCCTACAT
>JBOGOP010000483.1:0-2233 GCA_050747225.1 Pyrinomonadaceae bacterium | reverse complement strand
ATCTACGGCTTTGCATTATCGCTATGCATATTCAAAGAGAAACGGGCGGAAACCTCGCGGAGATTCTTGAGAAGGTTGCGGAGACTATTCGTGAGCGTTTCAAACTGATGGAAGATTTCCGCACCATGACGACAGCATCGAGAGGCTCGGCGTGGATTCTTTGTGGCCTTCCCTTCGGGATAATTCTTTTGTTAACGGCGATGAACCCTGACTACATGGCTGTGCTGCTCCACGATCAGCGCGGGCATTACATTTTAGTCGCCGCAGGCATCATGCAGCTCCTCGGAATGATCACAATAAAGAAAATCCTGGATATCAAAGTTTAACTTCCGGCTTTTAAGTCAAAGGAAGGGTTTGAATCGATGTTATTCCTAATCGTTATCTTAACTTTCACGGGCCTTATGCTTGCAGTGCTGAGCCTTTACTTTTTGTTCGCGCGCCAAACGAATACGGTCAATGCTCGTCTCGAAAGCATGGATCCGTCGCTGGTCCTGGTCGAAAATAATCCGGTCACGGTGATGGCCGAGCGCGTCGCCGAGCCGCTCAACCGCATCGTGCCTATTTCGGCGTTTGAAGCTCAGAAACTCCAGAAAGAATTGCTTCAGGCTGGCTATCGTTCACCGGAGGCTGCAACGGCGTACCGCGCGGCCCAGGTAACTTTGCTCGTGGCCATTCCAAGTCTGGTGATGACCGTTTGCTTCGCGTTAGATCGTCCGCTAAACAACTTCGCTATATTTGGACTTATTGGAGCAGCCTTCGGCTTTTATTTGCCCCGCTACATCGTGCGGAAAAAAACTGTCGCACGGCAGCAGCGTATTACCTGGGGACTGGCTGACGCGATGGACCTGATGGTGGTCGCGGTCGAAGCCGGCTTAGGACTCAATGCCGCTCTCAATAGAGTAGGTGAGGAATTGAAGCCGCTACACGCTGACATGCATGGGGAAATAGAGCTGGTCAATCTGGAGATTCGAGTCGGACGCAGCCGTGAGGAGGCGCTGCGCAATCTCGCCGAGCGCACTGGAGTCGAAGATATTCGTAGCTTCGTAGCTCTGCTAATTCAGGCCGATCGCTTTGGGTCATCTATTGCTAAGGCCGTGCGAATTTTTGCCGAATCCCTCCGCACCAAGCGACGCCAGCGGGCAGAGCAGATTTCCCAGAAGGCTGCACTAAAGCTGTTGTTCCCTCTGACGTGTTTTCTCTTTCCCGTCATCATCATGGTAGTTCTCGGCCCGGCCCTCATGAACTTGTACGACGTGCTTTTCAGGTAACGAGTGACACAGGTAGGCGGAAAACCGCCAGATAAAGGAAATCAAAAAATGCTGAAACGAAGCTTAATAGTCCTGGCCATGACCGTCGCGCTGGTCGTTGCCATTGAGCCGATACAATCCGTTCACGGCATCATTCTCTCCCCTGAAGAGATCGCGAGCATGGAGGCGGCTAACACTCCCGCAGCGAACAACAGCCAGCCGGAAGGCCGCGGCAACAGTTTTCTGCGTGCGCTCGGGGCGCCATTCCGGGCGATTGGCCGGTTGTTTGGCCGCGGCAAGAAAAACGACAACAAACTTCAGCGCATCTCCGAGAAGGACGCTAAGAAATTCGAAAGCGTGCCGGCCCAACAACGCAACGCCACGACAGTTGCCCAAACGGACCCGGCAGCAAATCCCGCCGCGGGTGGCTTAGCTACCCCGACTGTTAACCCGGCAGTTATCCCGACAGTCACCCCGGCAGGTGATCAAGCAAACATTCAAACCGCCAACCGGACAACCAGTCTCCAGTCGCTCGCAGTTGAACATCTGGAGAAGGGCCGCGATCTCCTCAACAAAGGAAATATGAACGAAGCGATTGAAGAGTTGTCGAAGGCGGCGTCGCTCGACCGCACGCTGGCTGAAGCCCGCACGCTCCTTGGTGTGGCCTACGAAGGCAAGGGCCTCCACGACGCGGCAATGAAATCGTTCGAAGCGGCGGTGGAAGCGGAAAACAACAACCCACAGCTGCTCAACAATCTTGGCTACGCGCTTTATACAAATGGCGACTACGAAGACGCCACTAAGTATCTGAAACGGGCCGTGAAGCTTTCACCCGACAATGCTCGCATCTGGAATAACCTCGGTCTGGCGCAACTCGAACGCGAAAAGTTTGACGACGCTTTCAAAAGCTTTACGCACGCAGTAGGCGAATATAAGAGCCGGCTCAACATCGCTGCGCGACTTCAGCGGATCGGGAACAAGAAGGA
>JBOGOP010000482.1:0-2241 GCA_050747225.1 Pyrinomonadaceae bacterium | reverse complement strand
CAGTAAGAACAGATAGGTAGCATGCCTTGCAGCTGTTTGATCTGCGACAGCGCCTGTTCCAGCTCTTTTACGCGTTCAGCCAAATTCCTCTGCAGCTCCAGCATTTGTGCGCCGACTGCAACCCTGGCTTTCAGTTCGTCACGATGAAAGGGCTTGCTGAGATAATCGTTTGCTCCCGCCTGTATGCCCGTTACAACTTCATCTTTGCGGGCCATGGCCGTTAGCAGAATCAGGTAGGGGGGAGTTGTCGTCGGCAGCTGTCTTGTGCGGCGACAGACTTCTAGTCCGTCGAGCCCCGGCATCATGATGTCGAGGATCGCCAGTGAGGGTGCATTGTCGCGTTGCAGGATCTCCCAGGCTTGAGTGCCATCAATTGCCACCAGGACGTCATAGTCCCACTTAACGAGGGTAGTTTCGAGTATGCGGCGCGAGACGGGGTCATCTTCGGCAATCAAAATCTTCATTGCTTTTTCTCGGGGGTTACCTTCGCATCGAGGCTGGATGCTTCGAGCGTCTTTAGATCTCCTGGATTGGAAATCGCCCTTGGGATGCAGGTCTATCATGCTATGACGGAAGCGACTAACCGGTCTGAAGACACTGCAAGCCGCAAAGAACAGTGCATTGCGCGTGCCATTGTCCAATCAGCAGCGTCAGGCACCGAGGCTCACGCGCCGCAAACCTCTGACCTTCTGTCGCGATTTGTCGTCGTGGCACGGTTGGTGCCGAGAAGCTGAGGCCGTCAGTAGGCAGAGGCTTTCGGCGTCCAGCGAGGCGTCACGCCCCACCTTGTTGACCATTGGCTAGTACCTTAGCCACTCATTCTCTCATCATGCGCCAGGACCAAGACCCCATGCCGCGGTGGGATCGGTGCGTCCGAAGAAAACTTAAGACGAAAATCGAAAAATGAACTTCAGAAACGCCAGGAGTAAACCCAGAACAGGTCGCACGACATCGCTGAAATGGCATCGGATCTATTACCTGCTGGCAGCGTTTGACGTGCTGATTGTGCTGCTGGGACTGATCCTGAACGGTCAGATCGTCAGGGTTTACAACCAGTCCATCCAGGTCAATCAGCAATGGGTCGCGCGGGTTGAGAGTTTTGATAGATTCACCACACTCGCTGACGTCGTCAATGCGTCCGCCAATGATCTTTTCGAAACAGGCAACATTGAAGCTGAGTCTTTGAAAGTGCGTGCGGCTTTCGACAAGTTCAACAATCAAATGGTTACTGTAGAAACGGAGTTGCGCAACAAGATCGGCGAGCAACACCCTATAGTCCAGGCCGATGTCGACAAGCTTCCGGGAGATCTGGCGCAGATCAAAAGTACGATGTCCCAGATGACTGATGAGGTCGATTCGGTCTTCTCTTACTATCGACGAGGTCTGGAAGAACGGGCCGAAGGTCGGTTGGCGCCGATGAACCGGAAGTACGCCGAGTTGCGCGAATACCAACTTCAATTGCGCGATCACGTCAACGCAATTCAGGCGAAACTTTTCAAGGAACAGATCGACTTCGCGAGCTTACTGTGGAAGCTTCAGCTCGTAATCGCGTCGTTTGTCCTCTTAATGGTCGCCTTGACAACCCTTTACGGGCGAAAGATCAAAAATGAAAGCGAATCTGCCGCGCGCGAGAAGGAACACTATCTAGAGAAGGTTCAGGAAGAAATCATTGAGCGTAAGCTCGTCGAGGCTTCTTTGCGCGAAAGTGAGGAGCGATACCGTGACCTGTTTCAAAATGCTAACGATGTTGTTTACACACACGATCTCGCCGGTCGTTACACTTCGGTCAACAAAGCCTGCGAAATAGTTACTGGCTACACGGCCGAGGAAGCTCTGCAAATGAACGCGATGCAGATCATCGCGCCGGACTGTATCGACCAGGCGAAAGTATTGCTCCAGCGCCGGGTGGCGGATTCATCGACCACTGCCTACAGATTGAACATCATCGCTAAGGATGGGCAGCGAGTGACGCTGGAAATAAATTCGCGCGTCGCCTTCAAGAATGGGACACCTATTGGCATTCAGGGAATCGCCCGCGACATCACCGCACGCGTGCGACTCGAGCAGGAGCGCCAGACGATAGCCGAAGTCACGGAAAGCGTGGGTGTCACGTCAAATCTGGATGAGCTTCTAAACCGCATTCATCAATCGCTGAAGAACGTTATCTTTGCGGAGAATTGCTTTGTCGCTCTTTACGATAAGAAGTCCAATCTCTTCACGATGGAATTTTTCGTCGACCAG
>JBOGOP010000481.1:0-2288 GCA_050747225.1 Pyrinomonadaceae bacterium | reverse complement strand
ATCCAGGGCTGTCGCCCGCTCTCGCGGGCTATCCTTATCCTCAAACGGATACCTGGGGTTCCGCTGCGCTCCACCCCAGGCTTTACGCTGCCGCCCGCTCCCGCGGGCTGGGTGTCTCGCGTGATTCAGCCCGAGGATCTACTTTTTGTGCAAAGCTTCGTGTTTCGCTGAACCAGCGCATGTCGCGCCTTCAGCGCTTTGGGACGATATCCAACTTCACCTGGGGCGTTGCCCCAGGCTTTCACATTCCGCGCCTTTGGCGCTGCGAAAGCCCAGTTTTGACACAGGCTCCTAATCGATGGGCTATTTTCAATCGTCCGTTTCACGAACTGATTAATTACTTTTCATACGTCTTGCGCTGTTGAGATAGGGCTGCCAGGAATATGCTAGCGGGCAGGCTTGCTGGGTAGCGTTACTCTAGCGGTATTATCCCGCAACGGGTAGATAATACGAGCGTGATCTGCAAGGATGAAAGATGAAGGCGGAAGGATGAATTGAATTCGCGCCGGCGTGTCAACTCTGTCGCTAGGCGTAAAACCGGCAGTGGAAACTCACATGACTAAACCAGGAATCTCCGGTATTGCGCCGCTCTTCATCGTGAATAATGTCCCCGCCACGCTGGCGTTTTACCGCGACCGTCTCGGGTTCGACATCACGTTTCAAGGGCCCGAACCTGACGACATCTTCTTCGGCATTGTCCAGCGCGGTGCCGCGATGATCATGTTCAAGGAAGTCGGCGTCGATCCAGTGCCGAACTATACGCGAGACGTCAAAAAAGGCATCGCCCGCTGGGATGCCTACCTCAATGTCTCCGATCCGGACGCGTTGGCGGCAGAGTTCTCGTCGCGCAATGTCGAGTTTTCCGAACCGCTCAAAGATACCGATGATGGCTTGCGTGGATTCGAACTCAAGGACGCTGACGGCTACGTTTTGTTTTTCGGTCGCCCTCGTTAATGAGCGCCAATTCAGATAACGTATGGTAAGTGGTTCATACTGGCGGCGTACGCCTAACAATCGTTGGACGCGAGTCCCGACGTATCGGGATTTCTCATCTTGCTTGGGGCGGCTCAGGGTGCTTTGATTCGTGCCGACGTGTCAACTCAACCGTTCGGCGGCCAGTATTGGCGAGACCAGCGCACAAACAATGAAGACGTTTCTTGCACGGAGTACGGACCAATGGCGCGAATGGCTCGCCGAGCACTATGACTCAGAGTCCGAGGTGTGGCTTATTTTCCATAAGCGGCACACCGGCATGGCTTCGCTCGCTTACAAGGATGCACTCGACGAGGCGCTGTGCTTTGGTTGGGTTGACAGTCTGGTTAAGCGCCTGGATGACCGACGCTACGCGCGCAAGTTTACGCCGCGGAGAGCGGACAGCCGATGGTCGACCACGAACCGGAAACGTTACGCGGCACTCAAAGCCAGTGGGAGGTTGCAGCCGGCCGGGATGAAGCGAGCTCCGACCGACCGCAGCTATGATCCGCAAGCGCCGCGGTTCAAAATGCCCTCGAAGCTTCCGCCGTACATACAGGCTGCGCTCGGGAAGCGTCCGGCGGCATCGCAGTACTTCGAATCGCTCTCGCCCGCGCAACGCCGACGCTATGTCGGCTGGATCGAGTCGGCCAAGCACGAGGAAACCAAGGCCAGACGTCTAAAGGAGGCGATTCGTCTCCTGACCGCCGGCAAGGTACTGGGACTGAAGTAGACAAGCCGCCCAACAATTCGTTGACGCGCGGCAGTAGCGACAGAAAGGATGAGGGATGAATGATGAACAAGAAAAGTTCGTTTCCTCCTTCCGCCTTCGTCCTTGCTCTTAACGGCGCCGTCGCGTTAACACAAAAGTTAGGCATGCAATGGAACCAAGGAGGCGCAAATGAGATTAGAATTTCCCAGCGCAGTTCCTGAAATACCTGTCAGCCATATCGATGAGGCTGCGGCAAATTACGAGACAAAACTGGGTTTCAAATTGGATTGGGGTGGCGAGGAGCTAGGGCTTGCTGGGATTTCAAAGGGCAATTGCAGAATATTTTTGGCTAACCATGCCTATCGAAAGCAGTACGGCAATGTTGGTCGAAGTGAGGGCGAGATCGCGCTATTCTTTTCGCGCGCGGTGACGTGAACAATTTGGTTATTATCTGGAACGCCGTCGAACCCCGACGCGTCTGGGTTGACGCGAGTCCCGATGCATCGGGATTTCTCAACTTGCTTGATGAGGCGAAGGGTGCGATTCGCGCCGCCGCGTCAACTCAACCGTTAGCTGGACGACCCGAAAGGTTTTGAGCCAATGA
>JBOGOP010000480.1:0-2305 GCA_050747225.1 Pyrinomonadaceae bacterium | reverse complement strand
ATCTAAATCTGACCAGGAATATCGGCATCATGGCCCACATCGATGCTGGTAAGACCACCACGACCGAACGGGTCCTTTATTACACAGGCATCACGCACAAGATTGGCGAGGTGCACGAGGGCACGGCGACGATGGACTGGATGGAACAGGAGCAGGAGCGCGGTATCACGATTACCAGCGCGGCGACTACCTGTTTCTGGGAGCGGAACGGAATCGATCATCGCATTAATATCATTGACACTCCCGGGCACGTCGACTTCACCATGGAAGTTGAGCGTTCCCTGCGCGTGCTTGACGGAGCCGTCGCCGTGTTTGACGGAGTTGCCGGAGTTGAGCCGCAGTCTGAAACAGTTTGGCGCCAGGCTGACAAGTATGGCGTCCCCCGAATCTGCTTCATTAATAAACTCGATCGGGCCGGCGCTTCTTTCGATCGTTCGTTTGAATCGATCATTGCTCGCCTTGGTGCAAACCCCGTCGCCATTCAGATTCCGATCGGTCTTGAAAGTGAACTCAAGGGCGTAGTCGATCTGATCGCGATGAAGGCGTTGGTCTGGAACGACGAGAGCAAGGGCTCCGAATACGAAACAACTGAGATTCCCGACGACCTCAAAGAAGCTGCAGCAGCGGCTCGCGAGAGACTTGTCGAGGCGGTTGCTTCGGTGGACGACGGCTTGATGCACAAGTACATCGAGGGTGAGGAGATCGCTGAGGCCGAGATTCGCAAAGCGCTACGTAAGGGAACGCTGGAATTGAAACTTGTTCCAGTGGTCACCGGTTCAGCTTTCAAGAATAAAGGTGTGCAGACGCTGCTCGATGCGGTTGTCGATTACCTGCCGTCGCCGCTTGATGTGCCGCCCGTGGAGGGCATGAACCCCAAGACCGACAAGATGGAAACGCGTCCCCCTGACGCCAGTGCCCCGTTTGCCGGTCTTGTTTTCAAGATCATGGCTGACAAGCACCTTGGCCAATTGTCTTTTGTGCGCATTTACAGTGGCACAATTCGCGCCGGTTCCTACGCCTACAACCCGACTAAAGAATCCAAGGAACGCGTGGGCCGCTTGATGCGCATGCATGCGAACAAGCGCGAAGACATCGAAGAGGCAAGTGCCGGCGAAATCATTGCCATCGGCGGCATGAAGCAGGTCACCACTGGTGACACGGTGTGTGACGATAATAAGCCAATCATTCTGGAGCGGATGGAGTTTCCGGCGCCGGTTATCCGCGTGGCGGTTGAGCCGAAGACGCGACAGGATCAGGACAAGCTCGGTGTGGCCTTAAATCGGCTGGCGCAGGAAGATCCTTCTTTCAATGTGTCGACTGATCAGGAGACCGGTCAGACGATCATCGCCGGTATGGGTGAGTTGCACCTGGAAATCATCGTCGATCGCATGAAGCGCGAGTTTGGCGTGGAGGCGAATGTAGGAAAGCCGCAAGTTGCCTATCGCGAGACTATTACTCAAGCAGCACCCGGAAAAGAAATCTATAAGAAGCAGACGGGCGGCCGCGGACAGTTTGGACACGTCGAGATCGAGATCGAGCCGGCACCCGGTGAAGGCTTCGTGTTCGAGAACAAGATTACCGGCGGCGCGATTCCGAAGGAATACATCAAGCCGGTCGAACAGGGAATCAAGGATGCTCTGGAGCGCGGCTTCCTGGCCGGCTATGAGCTGGTAGACATTAAGGTCCGCCTGCTGGACGGTAACTACCATGAAGTCGATTCGGACGAGCGCTCGTTCCACATTGCCGGCTCGCTGGCGTTCCAGGACGCCGTGCGAAAAGCAAAGCCGGTGTTGCTCGAGCCAATCATGCGCATCGAGGTAGTGACGCCTGACGAATACATGGGTGCGGTCAACGGCGACCTGATGCGCAGACGCGGACAGATCGAAAAAACTGAGCCGCGACCAGGCGGGGCGCAGGTTATTACGTCGTTTGTACCGCTTTCCGAAATGTTTGGTTACACGACTGACTTGCGATCTGCAACTCAAGGTCGCGCCACCTCGACCATGCACTTTGAGCGATACGAGCAGGCCCCAAAGAGCGTTGCTGAAGAAGTGATCGCAAAGGTTCAGGGAGTCGCTAAGTAAGGATGAGGGATGAAGGATGAAACGGTAACGGATTAGAAGGGTATTTTCAGCCTTCATCCTTCCGCTTTCATCCTTTCCGAAGGGAGCAAGACAAGAATGTCAAAGGAAAAATTCGATAGAAGTAAGCCGCACGTGAACATCGGGACGATCGGGCACGTGGATCACGGGAAGACGACGTTGACGGCAGCGATCACGAAGATATTGCAGAAGCACAATCCGAA
>JBOGOP010000479.1:0-2322 GCA_050747225.1 Pyrinomonadaceae bacterium | reverse complement strand
TGATCACCTCGCGGATGAAACCCTGGCTGCCATCCGCGACGGCAAGTGCACTGACCTTTGAAACACAAGGCTTCTCCCCGTTTCTGGGCGTGTTATCGGAAACTGCCTTCTGACATCCAACGTCTGACCGAGCAAAGTTTTGATTTGCTGAAGCGCGATCCTCATCATCCTACCTTGCATTTCAAAAAAGTTGGCCGTTTTTGGTCTGCTCGCGTCGGTCTCCATTACAGAGCCGTCGGTTTGGACACACCAAACGCTGTCGCGTGGTTCTGGATCGGTACCCACGCGGCGTATGACATGCTTATCTGTCCAAAATGATGGGCATATTGTTGTGATAACCTGATACCACGTCGAGTCATGAAGACGCACAATCCGTCCCATCCCGGGGAAGTCCTGCAAGGTCTGTGGCTCGAACCTATGGCTATCAGCATTTCCAGAGCGGCACAAGCGCTGGGCGTAAGCCGCAAGACCCTTTCCAAAATCTTCAAGGCCGTGGTTCGGTGACACCCGAGATAGCTTTGCGGCTGTCGAAGGCGCTTGGCACCAGCGCGGAATCCTGGCTCGCCCATCAAGTCGCGTTTGATCTGTGGCAATTGTCCCAGCACCAAAGAGGGATTCGCGTGCAGAAGTTGGCGGCATGATTACAGCACCGCTGCTCTCCATGTTCGTGGTGCCTGCGGTTTATTTCCTGATGAAAAGCACCGGACTGAAGTTGAAGGGGTATGCCACGAAATAATTATAATTGTGATTTATTACGTCATGTATGGTGTAATTAATTACCCCATTTAGGGAGTCTACTTTTAGTTAGGACTACGATGCCGCTGAACCACTCCTCAAAATACGCGCAGCTAACCGATGAGCAGTATTTAGCCATCGGCAAGGCGACTGTTGAGTGGTCAAATGTCGAGTTTCTTCTCGGCGTGCTTTTGAGTCGCCTACTCGCAACGCCAGAATTCTTGGCCCGAACGTACACGGATATCATGACAGTGGCGAAGATCCAAGAAGCCATTACCGAGGCCATCTCAATTCAGAGACATCGGTATTGCTGCAAACTCGTAAGTAAAGATGTGCTAACTGATATTGAGAATATAAATGGCCGTATCACGGCGGTTCGGGGGAAACGAAACAAACTCGCGCACTTCTGCTTGTGCCGCGTGAGCGACGACAAAATCTTTGGAACAGGCTTCGCTGGCGGAATACCCGACACGAAGAAGCACAGACGTGACAACGTAACTTTCGAGCTTTCTGAGCTTGTTAAACTTTACCGTGAGGCTTACGACATTGTGGGGTTATTGGGCGCCATTATTGAGAATCTCCCCCGTATCGAGGAGGAGGCTATCCTAACTCTTCATTCAACCGGGGCGCCCCGCAAGCAGGGCGCCCGTTAATTCGCACGTTAGGCATGCAGAGAACAGGAGGGGAGGATGGGTAATTTCTTTGCCCGACGGATCGCCACAGACAAACGTGTCCTCAAGCGTTCTTGTGAGTCGCTTCTTGGCATTTGTACCGGATTGATGGCTGATGGCCAGTTGAATGATGACGAAATTCGGTTCCTCAACTTGTGGTTGGCGGATAACAGCGATATTGCGCTGACTTGGCCAGGTGAAGTCCTGGTAGCGCGCATCAGGTCTGTCCTAGCTGACGGTCAGATCACGGAAGAAGAAAGAGCGTATCTCAAGCAAACCCTTAGCGACCTGCTCGGCGGGACTCTGACCGAAACAGGTGCGGCAGGCGGCACAGCTACCCGATTACCCATAAATGACGTAGAAGCCATCGAAGTAGACGGCGCATCGTTTTGCTTCACTGGGGACTTTCTGTTCGGTCCCAGAAAGTCATGCGAGTCAGCAGTTACGGAGCGCGGAGGTGTAGTTCTTCCCGGCGTTCAAACTGACCTTGACTACCTTGTGATCGGGACGCTGGCTAGCCGAGAGTGGGCTAATACCACTTTCGGACGTAAGATCGAGAAAGCGATGGAATACCAACGCAAAGGCTGTTCCCTGCTGATCGTGAGCGAGGAGCAGTGGGTACAGTTCTTGTGAAGCCTGTTTGAAATAAACAGGATCAGAGTGAGCTACCTCATTTTCATTTCACTACTATTTCTGGTGTCATTTCCCCTTCTGAGCCGCCGAGTACCGCAGCCAAGCCGGGAGAAGTCGGCGAGCACTGTTTGAGCGCAAAGCGCGAGTTGCGCAGCCGCCCGGCTTGGCGAGGAACGTAGGGAACCCCGCAGGGGCGGCGAGGCAGGGCGTCCTTTTGTTTGGTTACTTTATTTTGGACGAGCAAAATAAAGTAACCAGCTGCCGGGCTGCCCCCGGCGACGCT
>JBOGOP010000478.1:0-2414 GCA_050747225.1 Pyrinomonadaceae bacterium | reverse complement strand
ATCCGGGACATTGCGCTCCGCTGGAGTCTCCAGATATCTTGCTTATTCGAGTAGCTATAAACATCCGGCTCCTCCGGAGCTCAGGCGCCGTTGTCCGAAAAAGCCTTCAATCCAACTTGTGAGCTTCGCATCTCTTTAACTCGAAACTCGAAACTCGGAACTCGAAACTAAATGCTCAATTCTCCCCACCTGGAAGATTCGTTCCTTTTCCGTAACGTTGCCTGATCTTTTTGACGTAGTTTCGCGTCTCTTGAAACGGGGGCACCTTGTTGCCGTAACTTACGACCCGGTGCTCGCCGGCATTATAACTCGCCAGGGCCAGATCCACCTGCCCGTTGAACATTCTCAACAAATCCCTCAAATATTGGGTGCCGCCGCGAATATTCTCAATGGGATCAAAGGGTCGGGTTACGCCAAATCTCCGCGCGGTTCCGGGCATTAGTTGCATCAATCCCCGGGCGCCTTTGGGGCTCAGCGCGCGCGGGTGAAAGTGAGATTCCTGCTCGATGACCAGAAACACCAGATAAGGATCGACGCCGAAGCGGGTCCCGTTAGTCCGAATTAGTTGATCGATCAAGGGACTGCCTGAGGTCCAGCCGCGCTCTTTCCAGTCTGATGGCGATGCGGCGTCAGGCAGGTCGCGCTCGATACGATCGATGCGGCTACGCTCGAGGAAGCTCAAAAGATTTGCTCGCTGGTACCAGGCGCCCTCAGCTGTCTCGTTCACTTCGTCCACTTTGAACTTCGCGCCACCAACCAGGTAAATCCAGGTTGCGGAGGCGACCGCCGGTTTGTCTGCGGGCGGTTTCTCCGTTGGTAAAGTTGGCGGCGGCGGCGTGGTCTTTGCTTTGGTATCGACCTGGGCCACAAACACCGGGTCGATCGATTTCACTTTGCGCGGCGCCGTTGCGGTCATCGCGCCGCGCTGATACCAAACTTCTTCACCGTGCCACCACGCGTCGTCTACGCGCAAGGTGCCGCCATCGACGAAAGTGATGAGCTTGCCCTTTGTCGTGCGCGTCTCTGCCGGCGCTTCGGTGGACTGGGCTACTGCCGGGGCCGGAACCATCACCAGCTGTCCAGCCTTCAATTTGCTGTTTACTGAGAGGCCGTTCAAGCGGGCCAACTGAAGGGGATTGTAACCAGCTCGCTCGGCGAGTGTAGTCAAGGTGTCGCCGGCGCGCGCCTGAACATGGGAATAGTTTTGAGTTTCCGCGGGTTTGCTCGCCTGTGATTTGGCGTGGCGCTTCTGGGCGTGTAAATGAATCGAGCCGCCGCTTATCACGACG
The DNA here is from genome assembly GCA_050747225.1 of Pyrinomonadaceae bacterium. Lineage (GTDB taxonomy): Bacteria > Acidobacteriota > Blastocatellia > Pyrinomonadales > Pyrinomonadaceae > PSRF01. The sequence continues at coordinate 1,125 of JBOGOP010000478.1, read as the reverse complement.
AGCCCCAGCGCCAACGGCCCGAAAGATGAAAGCGCCAACGGCGCGAAGTGTAATAGCCTGGGGCAACGCCCCAGGATAGCGTTCTCAACGATCAAAGCGCTGAAGGCGCGACATAGTTTTTGAAGGGCCATAAATAACGCGCCTTCAGCGCTTCAAACTGAATTTAATAACCTTACCTGGGGCGTTGCCCCAGGCTATTACATTTCGCGCCTTCAGCGCTACACGGACATCGTTCGCGACTGGATCGCCGGCGTCACTTCTGCCGCGCCTGTCTCAAACGTGTGCGTCGAACCAAAATAGTTTCGCCACGCCAAATCCAGCAGCTCAGGCGTAAGCTCCTGCGGTCGTCCTTCAAACACACACAGATCGCTGACGCGGTTCAAAAGATCTCGAGGCTCGCTCGATTTCATCGGCCGGCCCTCGCCCGCATACTTGCCAAGCACATAGTCAAGGCTGGCATCGTCGATCGTTAGTCCTTGTGCGGTCGCCGCGCGCTTGAATATCTCCGTGTAGGCGGAAGGCGTCGGCATCTCCACCCGAACTCGATAACCCATGCGTCGCAGGAAACCTTCGTCGATCATCCCGGCTTCGTCAAGGTTGGTGGAAAAAATGACGAGTTGCTCAAAAGGCAGCTCAATCTTTTTGCCGTTCCTGAGAGTCAAACAATCGACTCGTCGTTCGAGCGGCTGGATCCAACGGTTAAGCAAATCGCGCGGCGACACTGACTGCCGGCCAAAGTCGTCAATCACCAGCGTCCCACCATTGGACTTGATTTGAAACGGAGCTTCGTAATGTTTTGAAGTCTCTGACCATGTTAGGTTCGTATTGTCCAGGGTCAACTCGCCACCGACCTTAATCAGGGGCCGCTCAATTTCCACCCAGCGACGATCGTGTTCGCGGGTAGTGCGTTGGTTTGGAATTGCCAGGTGACACTGCGCGTCATAGATACGAATTACCTGGCCATCAATTTCGAGTGCGTAAGGTATCCAGACGGAACCGGAAAGCGCTGCGTTTATTCTCTCGGAGACGGCCGTCTTGCCGGTGCCGGGCAGGCCGGTCAGGAAAAGGGAAGAGCGCGAGTTTATGACGCAGCCCAGAGTTTGCAGCAGCGAGTCGGGTAAAACC
>JBOGOP010000477.1:0-2423 GCA_050747225.1 Pyrinomonadaceae bacterium | reverse complement strand
GATTCCGTATGTTGCGTCGTAGTCCGGGCACCACTGCTGTCGCTGTACTGTCCCTGGCTTTAGGCATCGGCGCAAACACAGCCCTATTCACAGCAGTCGACGCAATACTCCTCCGAACCTTGCCCGTTGAAGCACCCGATCGGTTGGTGATCTTCGAATGGCAAGCCGGCCGACAGTTCAGAACAAGTGGAATGAGCGGCACGTCGAACGTTTCTGCACCGCCAGGCGCTAAAGGACTTTCGCTGTTTCGCTACGATGTGTTTGCAAAGATGGACATCGAGCGACGTCGGCGGGCTCAGCCAGACGCGCCGCTCTCCGATCTCTTCGCCTTTGGGCCAATCAGGAAGATGACTGCCCTGGTAGGCGAACAGGCGGAAATCATCAAAGGCCAAGCCGTGTCCGGCGGTTATTACGCCGGACTTACAGTACAACCCAGCCTCGGGCGCGCAATTACGAATGAGGATGACCGGCCGGGTGCACCGCCGGTGGTAGTGCTGAGCAATCAGTTCTGGATGGAACGTTTCGGCGGCAATTCGACCGTGATTGGTCAGCAGCTCAAACTCAACAAACAGTTGTTCACGATCATCGGTGTGGACCCACCGTCGTTCACTGGTACGTTACAAGTTGACTATCACCCTGCCGTTACCATCCCGCTCGTACACGAGCCTTTGCTTCTGGGAGACTTGAGTAACAAAGGCACGGAAAATGAACCGGGCGTTTGGTGGCTGAATCTAATGGGCCGGCTCAAATCGGGCGCTACGCGTGAGCAAGCCCGTGAGAGTTTGAACGGGACGTTTCAGGCGGCCGCGCTTGAGGTGATGCCGCCGCCGCGAAAAGAAAATGAACCGGCGCAACTCGATCCAAAAGATTACCCGCGACTCGTCACTGAATCCGGCAGTCAAGGCATGCTGGATACTCGCAAAGACTATGCACCAACCATTTTCGGACTCTGCTTTGTGGTGGCGGTGGTACTACTGATTGCCTGCGTTAATCTGGCCAATTTGTTACTCGCGCGCGGGGCCGTACGTGGTCCAGAGATCGGCTTACGACTTGCGGTCGGCGCCGGACGCTCCAGGATCGTGCGGCAACTGCTGACTGAAAGTTTGCTGCTGGCAACAATCGGCGGCGTGGCGGGTGCGCTGCTGGCATTTTGGGGTAAGCGAGTGCTCGTGGCAGCCACTGATCAGGAGAGCGGACTCTTGCCGAGCGGTGTTGACTTGAGTCTGAGTTGGCGCGTGCTCGTGTTTACGTTTGTCGTGTCGCTGTTGACTGGCGTCCTGTTTGGAACGATCCCAGCGTGGCGCGCAACTAAACTGGATTTAGGCACCGCGTTGAAGCAAAGCCGTCGTACAACCAGCAGCGTTTCGGGTATTAGCAAGAGCCTGCTGGTTCTGCAGGTAACGCTTTCATCGCTGTTATTGATAGGTGCTGGATTGTTCATCCGCACCCTCTACAACCTTCAGAGCGTAAATCTCGGCTTCAACCAACAGAACCTTCTCATCTTCAGTTTGCAGCCCGAGCAAGCTGGCTACAAAGACGAAAAACTCGTGCGCTTTTACCAGCAGCTCTTCGATCGATTGGACCACTTGCCGGGCGTACGCGGCGCGACTTTTGGCTCCGTGCCACTGATAGCGCACGAGAATTGGAGCAATGACTTTTTGCTGCCGGGGGAGACAGAGCAGACTGCCGCCGAGCATGAAATCATGCGCCAAACGGTGCGCGAAAACTATTTTGCGACCATGGAGATTCCGTTTTTGCTCGGGCGCCAATTTACGGCCCAGGACGACCAACATGCTCCGAAGGTGGCGATCGTCAATGAAACCTTCGTGCGCACGTATTTCCCAAATCAGAATGTGCTCGGACAACGGATCACAGTTATTCCAGGCAAGCGTGAAGTTGAGATTGTTGGAGTTGTGGCAGACACGAAATACGAAAGCCAGCGTAAAGAGATCAAGCCGCTGCTCTATACATCCTGGCAACAGGAGGCCGACGCTATCGGTGGAATGCATTTTGTAGTGCGCACCGAAAATGAACCCAACAGCATGGTGGGCACGGTACGTCAACTCGTACACGAACTCGACAGCGATCTTCCTCTCACCGCGGTTGGTACTCAAGAGTCACGCGCCCAGGCAACGATTGGTGAGGAGCGACTTTACGCCAGACTCTTGAGTTTCTTCGGCGCGGTTGCACTCTTGCTCGCGGCCATCGGACTCTTCGGGGTCCTGGCCCACTCGGTCAGCCAACGCACGAAGGAGATCGGTATCCGAATGGCCTTCGGCGCCCAAATTAGCAATGTTCTAAGACTGGTAATCTGGGAAGGAATGAAGTTAGTTCTGTTAGGGCTGGCGTTCGGAGCGTTGGCAGGGTACGCACTGAAGCGTCTGTTGGAAACGCAGTATTTCGCCCCGGATGGTTGGGAGCGA
>JBOGOP010000476.1:0-2427 GCA_050747225.1 Pyrinomonadaceae bacterium | reverse complement strand
GCTCTGCGACCAGCACGTTGATGGGCTGGGGGAAGAGATGACCCACCGTGCGTGAACGTCGTTGGGAAACGACGACCCCGCTGACCTTCGGTCAGGTGCTCGTCGTGGGTGAACGTCTGGCTGCGTTGGGATTGAAGCCGGCGGTGCCTGCGAGAGACGTCATCTGTTACGTCGAAGAGTGGACGGTCGAGTCTCCTGAGGATTTCGACCAGCTGGACGCGTGGTCCACGGAAGATGTGACCCTGATCCACGTCCGAGAGGGGTGGCGCGGCGATTTTTTTCTCCTGGCCGGGGCCTACCACACTGTGTACCAGCGCTATCAGGATGTGGGCACCTACTGCTCGATCAGCCATCCCTGGCGCATTCGCGATCCGTTACGGCTGCACGATCCCCGCAGCATGCTCTGGCTGGGATTTCGCCACGCCCATTCGTTTATCCGCGTCCGGCTCCAAACGAATGACGTTATTACCCCCGGCGAGACGCGCGGCGATGCCGAGCGGGTGCAGTGGTTGGAGGAACGGCGCACGGCGTTTCTCGAAGCGATCACGCTGTTGGAGCTTCCCATCGAGACATTGGTTGATAAGCAGCAGCTGGTGTTGCGTCCGGTCGATCCCTCCGTGCCTTTCTTCTGCTCCTGGCCCGACGCCTTTGGGCCTTGTCAGTTTGAATACAACACGGCAGACGCTTACGAGTTCCTAGTGCCGGCCAGTAAATTGGCCGCGACCTCTGCACCGGAACCAGGCGGCGTTCGGGCCTATCTGACGGGCTTCTCAGAGGACGCGCTCGTCGACTTTCACGCGATTGAACCCACCGCCCGCGCTGTCTATCGCTGCTCGGTGCATTGTCCGCTCGACGACTTGCCGGAGATTCGGTCTGCGATCGAACCGGACGGGCGCCTCTACAGCACCCTCTGTGAGTTTCAAACACGGGAACTGCTTCCAGATGGGGAAGATGCCTCCGCCATAATCGGGATTGTCGGCAACGAGAAGGGATTTCACATTGAGGCCCGTCTGAACCGAGCCCCGCTGAACGAAAATCTGATGGCCCCCTGGTTGGAACGGGTGATTGGACATGCGGTGGTATATGCGCCTCTCCCCGCGTTTGTGTAACAGACTTCTGAAACAAACCGTCAAAGCTCGAGATTCAGGCTAAGGTCAAGGCTGAGGCTAAGATGAAGTCAGCCGATGCTCTCGCTCAACCTTGACCGCGACCTCATCCAGGACTCGTCATTCTCTTGAATCCAATTTTTCATTGATGAAATTGGTCGAATTGCACAGAGTGGGAGCATGAGCCCACTGGCCAGAGTGCAATCGGTCCTTGCGAAGCCGTTTATGCCCGCCGTATTTTTTCTGTCCGGCGTGACCTACGACACGCTGACCCTGACGCGGATCGATCGGCTCCAGGATAATCTGCTGCTGCTGATCTATCTGCTGCTCTTGGGCGTGCTGATCGTGTTGACCGGGCGGCTTGGTATCGAGCCTGCGCCGGATCGCGAGCAACTGGCGGCTCTTTCGCCCTTCGCCCGCCGGGTACTCCAGAGTAGACCCTATTATCCAATGGCCAGCCAGTTTCTTTTGGGCGGGCTCTTCAGCGCCTACGCGATTTTCTATTCCCGCAGCGCGACACTCACCAGTACGGCGATATTCTTTGCCCTGCTCATCGTCTTGCTCATCGCCAACGAATTCCTGCGCGATCGTCTCTCGAGCTTGCGCCTGCTCGTCAGCCTGTACGCCCTCGTCTGCTTCGCCTTTTTCACATTTTTTCTGCCGGTCATGACCGGCTTCATGAATGCCGCAATCTTTTTGGTCGGGGCAGGACTCAGCGCGGCCGTTACCCTTCGAGTGGTCCACCTCATCTATCGCAACAATCCCGACCGGTCGCGGCGTGAAGCGGTGGGAGTAACGGCTCCTGCGTTTGCACTGATCGGCCTGCTGGTCGGGTTCTATTTTCTCAACTGGATTCCGCCCGTGCCGTTGTCGATGAAGTTCGGTGGGATCTATCACGAGGTGAAGAAGACCGGAGACCTCTTTGAGCTCTCCTATGAAAGAAAGTGGTATCAGGTGTGGAAGCGATCGGACGATACCTTCCCGGCTAACGAGCCCATCTACTGCTTCACGGCGGTTTTTGCCCCAGTCGATCTGAATACGACCATCTACCATCACTGGTACTTCCGGCCTGACGACGGCAAGCCGTTCACCCACGCCGATAAGATCCCACTCAAGATTTCCGGCGGCCGCGAAGGCGGCTATCGAGCCTATACGTTCAAGCAACGACTCGATCCCGGTGATTGGCGCATGGATGTCGAAGCCGAAGACGGCCGCATCATTGGACGGGTCTCTGTACGTGTGGAGCAGCAGGGTGACGCATCGCCCACGCTTAGGACTCTCTTGTACTGATGAAGCGGATTAGCGGACTCAAACTGCTTAA
>JBOGOP010000475.1:0-2442 GCA_050747225.1 Pyrinomonadaceae bacterium | reverse complement strand
GACTGTTTTCAGGAAATGCCGCACCACTTTCCAAAAAACCTGCTCTTAACCTTTAGCTTGCGCATGACCAGCCCTGCGGTTAGGATGCGACGCAATGAGACGAACCCAGTGGATTTCGCTCTGTACGGTCCTCTTCCTGGCCGTCATCGGAGCATGGCTCTGGTGGGTGAGACCAAAAAGCGTCGACATGGCAAAGTATGCCCCCGCCGATTCGCTGCTCTATCTTGAAGCAAACAGACCCTCTGAGGTGATAGATGCTGTAGCTGGGACACAAGCCTGGAAAGCATTTGCCAGCGTAATCGAACCCTCACCATCCACGCCCCAATCGCATTGGTTGCGAGGGTTTGTTGCCTGGACTGGTATTGGTCCTATTAAGTCTGTGATTCTGGCGAGGGCTCAAGTCGCAGTGGTAGTCACTGACCTGCGCACCGTGGAAGAGGGAGACTCTCTAAACATCAAGTCCGAAGGTGCATTTCTTATAGAAACTCACACGTCAGAACGCCGGATCAAGGCTACATTCGAAGAAATCCTAAAGGAGTTAGCGGAGAAAACGTACGGTCGCCCAACTTCTCGACGAGTCACGCTCGACGGCATCGAGTATACCGAATGGATTGCGCCAGAAGGGTCTCGGCAGATCGTCGGCGCAGTTATTGGAAGCCTCGTGGTTATTGGAACCAGTGAACAGGTAGCGCAGAACTGCCTGGCCGTCTCTCAGGGACGTCGTGCCAGCCTGAAGGACGATCCTGAGCTACACACAATGCGTCTTCAGCTTAATAGAGAAAGGAGTCTGACCTTTGGTTATGTTCCATCACGAAACAGCGCGAAATTGCTTGCTGTCGGCTTACCTTTACTACTAGGGCGGGCACCCGGTGATTCTGAGTTCCAACGCCTAATCACCAACGGTGCCGCGAAGGTGTTTGGCAGTTTGGGCTGGACCTCAAGTGCTTACCTCACAGGCATTGAGGACCGGTACTTGATTAATCTTCAGCCTTCGATTGTTGCTCGTCTGAAGCCCAACTTCGACGTAAGCAAAATCAGTCTTCCACTACAACGTGTCTTGCCCAACGATTTCTATTCTCTAACCTGTTATAAATTTGCGAATCCCGCCGCCACGTGGATGGGTTTGAAGACAGCTGTTGCCTCGCAAGTCGACGCACTTTCAGCGATCGTCTTCTCTACTCTACTAAAATCGGCACTGCGCTCCTACGGCATCGACGACCCTGAAGCGTTTCTTGGAGCTGTGGATGGCGACCTTGTGACGATACGCCTGGACGAGACCGGCCAGCGATCAATGCTAATCGCCGACGTGCTCGACCGTGCGGCCTTGCGTCAGCTTATTACCAAGCAAATGTCGGTCAACCCCCGAAGCCCTAGTCAGACTGCGGAGATTTTTGAGGAGTCGACCGGAGAGTTCGCAGCCAGCTTAAGCGACGAGTTCATTGCTATTGGATCCCCAGCTGACGTGCGCCGTTATTCCGGAGCCGCCGAAGGCTCATCTCCAATTGGTGCCGACAACCTAAGGAAAATGACCTTCTTTGCCTCTTCGCCGTCCTCCGCCAACGTTATCACCTACACAAATGATGGCGAGCGCGTCCGGAGTTTTGCTCAGGTAATCATGTCAGCTAAAGGTGGGCCGACAACGACTCCAGAACACCTGGAGGAAGCTATCGCAACGTTGCCTTACTCATCGACTGAGACATCTCTCAACGACAGGGGAATCGAAAGAATTACGCGATCACCATTAGGTCAATTTAGCACCCTTGTGCCCTTGCTATTTCCCCAACGAGCCGGCGTGGCAAATGACTCAAGTCAATCCAGGTAATCCCACTAGCAACAATGATTCTTGATCCCGGTTTCGAAATACTTATCGCAAGTCACAATCCGGGAAAAATTCGCGAGGTCCAGGAGGCGCTGCATTCGTTGCCCCTGAAAATGCGTTATCTCGACGAGTTTGCTTACGTGTCATTGGTCGACGAAGTGGGCAAGACTTATGAGGAGAATGCCGTTCTTAAGGCTTTAAGTTATGCGAAACAAACTGGCATTTGCGCGCTGGCTGATGATTCAGGATTGGAAGTGGATGCGCTTGACGGAAACCCAGGCGTGTACTCAGCCCGATTCGGTGGCGAAAACGTTTCTGATCACGATCGAATCCAAAAACTCTTAGCGGTCCTATCTGAACAGGAAAGCTCTAGCCGAGATGCTCGTTTCGTTTGTTGTATGGCCCTGGCCGGGTGGCAACCTACGAGGCAGCAGCAAATTCGAAGTGCAGAGCCGCGATTATTGAACGTTACCGAGGCCAACTGCGAAGGGGCCATTGTGCCCCAGCCCCAGGGATTGAATGGATTTGGATTTGACCCGGTATTTGTGCCTAAGGGCTACCTTGCAACATTTGCGGAGCTACCCTGCGAAGTCAAAGCCAGGATTAGCCATCGCGCTCAGGCT
>JBOGOP010000474.1:0-2451 GCA_050747225.1 Pyrinomonadaceae bacterium | reverse complement strand
TGAATGACCCGTCCAGGAAAGTATCCATCAAACCTGCCGAAACCACCATCGCCTATGTTGTTAATCGGCACTGTTCGCTTTGCGTGGTTCCAGAAGTTGAACGCTTCCAGACCGATCTGTGCCCGCACGTTTTCGGTCAGCGCCGTCGTCTTGAACAACGACAGATCGGTATTCCAGATAGCCGGCCCATTGAAGCTGTTGCGCGGTAGGCTTCCATACTGAATAACCGTACCCGCAGGATTGGGTGCCAAGGTAGTTATTCCCATCGTGGTAGAAAAAGCAGCCCGGTTCATGAACCTGCCTGCGGGAACATTGGAAAACGGATCGCTGATTTGCGTTGGACGTACCAGCGAACAACCACAAACCACCGTGAATGGGAAACCGGAACGGGCCGTTTGAATAATATTAAACTGCCAGCCCGAGAACAGCCTGTCCGCGCCGCCGCCGCTATTCAGGTATCTCTGGCCTTTTCCGAAAGGCAAATCGATGATCGCACTGGCGGAAAGCAAATGTGGAATATCAAGCGAGGATCTGCCCTTGTCTGCATCCAGGTCAAACGGATTAATTGGACCGGAACGACCACCACTGCGGCTATCACCGAGAGAACCAATCAAGCCAATACCATTGTCAATGGTGCGACTATACGTGTAGGAGATTTGACCCTGAATGTTTCTCGACAGTCTCTTCTGTACCTGCGTCTGCAATCCGTTGTAAGACGAGCTTGCAATGTTTGTGTACTGAAGCACATTACCCAGGAAGGCGCCGGCAGCATTCCTGGATTCGCCGGTGCCGCCACTGCCAATGTTGTTGGTAGTGAGCAGATTTTTAGTACGGTTACCGACATAACCAATGTCCAGTGACCAATCTCGGGCAAACTGCCACTGATAACTAATCTGAAATTGGTGAACCAGTCCATTCTTTTGCTCTTTATCGACGCTGAATAAAGCAACCGACCCGGGAAGGTTTGCCGGATCGATCTGCGTAGTCACAGAAGGCGGACCCGTATTCACGCTGAAATAGGTCCTGGCATTAGTGGGCTGCTGCCCATTGAATTGAGAGAAGTGGACTGAATTGGTGAATGGCGGGTTACGGATTCCCGGGGGATAGTCTGTTCCATCCAGCGTGTATAGCAGCCCGTAGCCTCCGCGAATCACCATGCTCTTTTCACTATCCAGCGCATAGGCAAATCCAATGCGTGGTCCGAAGTTGTTTTTGTCAGTTGAGACTATGCGGCTACCGCTACCGCCTGCAACGATGACCTTGCTATCCTGCGGGAAGTAGTAGCTAAGTCTGCCGCTGGACTCGCTCGGTGGGGTAAACAGGTCGTAGCGAAGACCGAGATTCAGGGTCAGCCTGTCGTTGACCTTCCAATCATCCTGAACAAAGAAGCCATACTCCTGCGTACGCAAGTTAAATGGACCCCCAAAAACTTTGCCTCGATCAACCTGAAAAGCTGGAAGGCTCATCAACTCGTTGGCCTGGGCATTTCCAGTTCCGCCGTAGGGGACGCCGTTGGCATCAATGTAACACTCCGTCCTTATCAGGTTACCCATGTCGTCGAAGATTTGGTGCTGGGAGGCTAACGGGCAGACTTGGCCTGGCAAAAACGCATTTGACGCGGGAGCATCGTCAGCATACTGCATGTTTCCCTTTAGGAAATTCGAACGCCCGCCATCAATCGTGTTGAGCAGTCGAAGCCGGTATTCACCGCCAAATTTCGTCACATGTGAACCGTGAACGATCGTCAACGAGTCGGCAAAATATGGGTTTTTACTCTTTACGCGGAACAGACCGCCATCACCCAGGTACTCGGTAAATCCATTGCCGAAGTTGCCAAGCCCGGGGCCGCCTGATGCTTCCAACGAGCCATCATTCGCATTCGGATAACCGATGTCGTCCGCGAAGGTCGCGCTGGTACCGCAAGCCCCGCCAACGCCGCAATTGAAAATTCCGATATTGATCTGAGTCAGACCAAAGCGAAATTCGTTGAGAAGCGTCGGGCTAAACATATGCGTGTCTGAGACGGTGATTTGTCGCGTGTTGCCCACTTCATCGCCGGCGCCAAACCCTGCAGTCGGCAGTCCCGGCAACAAATTGGCGCGATTCGTTTTTAACTTCTGCTCGTTAAAGCGGCCCGTAAGAGAATTTTCTTCCGACACCTTGTGGTCTATCTTGACCTCATAGTTGTCTATTCGCTCTTTGTTGTCGCGCTGAGTGAAGAAGTTATTGTTGAATTGGCCGGGATTAAAAACATTGATGGTCGGCTGAGGAAATAGATTTGCCAGCTTTTTCGCGATGGGGCTGATGAGGGCATCGGGTATCACGTTTCCGGCAAAGGGCTGGCCCGTATAAGGATTGAAGATAGTTGGGAATTCAGAGAAGTCTCCATTCCTCGAACGGGCAGTTGGCACGGTAGACGACGCCGGGAAAGGAAGATTATTACGCTGCCCA
>JBOGOP010000473.1:0-2452 GCA_050747225.1 Pyrinomonadaceae bacterium | reverse complement strand
CGGGCTTCTTGTAGTCTTTCAGCAGATTGTCAATCAGCTCATTGTCTATGGTCATCTCTTCTCCTCGCCTAACCTTAACCGGTTAGCTGCTCGATGACCATTTACACAAAACTATTTACACCCTCGGTTTGTGGTTTGTGGGGTTTCTGCTCTTAGCCTCATCAACTCAACCAGTTTTTTCTCCTGACTACTGTCTACTGACTACTGACTACTGTCTACCGTCTTCTCCATCAACTCTTCTACGGCAGAATAAGGGTCTCTTTGCCGACTCGCAACTTCTCCCGCCAGCTTATCGAGTTTCTCGGCAGCCGAATCCGACTCCAAAGTCTGCGCCACCAGGCGTTCGCGTAGCAACTCCATAATCCGCCAGCGGGCTATCGCATGGCGCCTGCCGTCGGCTGATTCTGCCTGTAAATGGAATGTTTGATACTTCTCAATCGCAGCCGCCAGTTCCTGAATTCCCTTACCTTCAGTCGCTACTGTCTTCACAATCAAAGGCTCCCAGGAATCGTCACGCTCAGCCAAAGATAAGAGCGCTTCCAACTCCTTTTCGGTAGTCAGGACGCCGTCACGATCGGCCTTGTTGATAACAAAAACATCGCCAATCTCCATGATGCCCGCTTTGATGGCCTGAATGTCATCGCCCATGCCCGGGACCAACACCACAACGGAAATATCTGCAGCCTTGACCACCTCAACCTCATCCTGCCCGACGCCAACGGTCTCGATAATGATTTTCCCGTAGCCGGCAGCATCCAGTATTGAAACGGCATCGACCGTGGAGCGCGCCAAACCGCCCAGATTCCCCCGCGTCGCCATCGAGCGAATGAAGACTCCGCTGTCGAGCCCCAACGTCTGCATGCGAATTCGGTCGCCCAGAATTGCCCCGCCCGAGAACGGACTCGAGGGATCAACTGCAACAATTCCGACGCGTTCACCCTGCCGGCGATAGTGCAGCGCAAGCTTGTCCACCAGTGACGACTTGCCGGCGCCGGGCGCGCCCGTGATTCCAATCACCAGACCGCGGCCCGTCAGCGGAAAGATTTTCTTCATTAACTGCGCTGCATCTTTAGAAACATCTTCAACCTTCGAGATCGCACGCGCCACCGCGCGGGTGTCACCGGTCGCGATTCGCTCGACTAGTGACGTGTTGTTGTTTGTCGAACTCACGTGCTAACCAGCCTGCTGTAGGATTTCTCGCGCAATGATAATTCGCTGAATCTCGGAAGTGCCCTCACCAATCGTGCAGAGCTTCGAGTCGCGCCAGTACTTTTCCGCCGGGTAGTCCTTGGTATAGCCGTAGCCACCGTGCACCTGAATGGCCTCCTCGCAAACGTTTACACTAACTTCAGAAGCGAAGAGCTTAGCCATCGACGATTCCATCGTTACCTTCCGGCCACTATCTTTCAACCACGCCGCTCGATACATCAGCAGCCGCGCCGCGTCGATTTGCGTTGCCATATTCGCTAACTTGAATTGAATTGCCTGAAACTCGGAAATCGGCTTGCCAAACTGCTGCCGTTCTTGCGAATAACGCACAGCCGATTCATACGCACCCTGGGCGATGCCCACTGCCAGCGCGGCAATCGAGATTCGTCCGCCATCAAGAACCTCCATGGCGTTTACAAACCCCTGCCCTTCCTCGCCCAGTCGGTTCTCATCCGGCACGTAGCAGTCTTCAAACACGACACTGGCTGTTTCTGAGGCCCGCAAGCCGAGCTTGTTTTCCTTCTTCGAGGGAGCAAAGCCGGCCATTCCCTTTTCAAAGATGAACGCCGAAATTCCTTTGCTCCGCCTGGCGCGGTCGGTGACCGCGACCGCCACGCACGTGTCGGCGTGAATTGCATGCGTGATGAAATTTTTCGAGCCGTTTACGACCCAGCCGCCATTCTTCTTCACCGCGGTCGTGCGGGTTCCAGAGGCATCCGAGCCCGCGCTTGGTTCCGTCAAGCCCCAGGCGCCGAGGTGTTTTCCGCTGGCCAACGGCACCAGATATTTTTGCTTCTGCGCTTCTGTGCCGAATTGGTAGATATGATTTGAGCAGAGCGAATTGTGCGCAGCTATTGAAATGCCAACCGACCCGTCAACACGCGAGAGTTCCTCGATGATCGTGGCGTATTCAATGTAGCCCATGCCCGCGCCACCGTACTCTTCGGGAAAAAGAACTCCAGTCAAACCCAGCTCGGCGAGTTTTGGCTGCAACTCAATCGGAAAGTGTTGCGCTTCGTCCCACTCCATCACGTGCGGCGCAATCTCGGCCTCGGCAAATTCGCGCACGCTTTGCTTGACCTGTTTTTGCTCTTCAGTTAGTTCGAATTCCATTCCTGTTCCTGGTTACCAAACACAACAAAGGCATTCCCGCCTGTCAGATCTGACAGGCCGGAATGCCTGTCCAAACAAAGAATCCTCAAAACCCGGAATGCTTATTCTACCTCATTGACGCCGCGAACTG
>JBOGOP010000472.1:0-2454 GCA_050747225.1 Pyrinomonadaceae bacterium | reverse complement strand
CTCTACTATCGCGTCCGCACCTCGGCGGAGATCAATTGGGAACTGCAGCGGAACCTGCGGTTTCTGGAAGATTACCAGCGCGCCGACAATCCGCAAGGATTGATCGGTGAACCCGCCAGGTTGTCAGTCAAGTCGCTCCTGACCGCCCATCCGGGATTGACGTTGAGCGAGTTGTGCAACGGCGCCAAGGCGACGACGGATGAAATCTATCTGCTGCTGGCGACCAATGAGATCTTCGTTGATTTGTGCGCAACTCCGCTGGTTGAGCCTGAACGCGTTCATGTGTATCCCGATCAAGACACGGCATTCGCTTGTTCGCGAATTGACATGCTTCGCGCCCCTTCTCCGGCGGACGGACTATCATCCTTTGAAATCCGTGAAGGGACGGAATTGTCTTGGGACGGGAAGCACTGGCGAATCATCAATCTCGGCGAAAGCAAAGTCAGTTTGCTCGACGATCAGGATGGTTGTCGGGAATTGCCGCACGGCGCCGTTGATGAATTGATCAAGCGAGGCAGTCTGCGAATCATCACCTCGACACCGCAGCGATCTGACCGGGAGAAAGCATCAGAAGTCATCAGCCAGGCCGGCCCCGATGCGCTGCGGGAAGCCACTCGCCGCTACCGGCTGATTGAACCCTGTCTGAATGGCTTTTCTTCAACCGATCAAACCCTCTCCGCACGCACCCGCCAACGATGGGTGCGGCAATATCGCGTGGCGCAGGCGACACACGGGGTCGGTTATCTCGGCTTACTCCCCGGAACCAGGGGAAACACCAAACCCAGGTTGCCCGAGGCGACGCGCGACCTGATGAGCAAATTCATTGAAGACAATTACGAGACGCTCAAGCAGAAGGGCAAATTCGCGGTCTACGGCCAGTATCTGGTGGAATGCGATCGCCAATGCACCCCGGCGACGAGCTACAAAACCTTCGCCTCGGAGATCAATCGTCGCCCGAAGTTTGAGCAGACTCTCAAACGCAAAGGGCCGAGGGCCGCCTACTCGCACGAACCGTTCTATTACGAGTTGAGCCCGACGATTCCCCGTCACGGCGATCGCCCGTTTGAGATCGCGCACATTGACCACACCGAGCTGGATGTCGAACTGATCTGCATCGAGCCGCGCCGGAATCTCGGACGGCCCTGGGCCACTTTCCTGACCGACGCTTTCACGACGGTTACTGGCCGTGCTCCTGCTGTATGACCCGCCGAGCTACCGCACAAATATGATGATCCTGCGCGAGTGCGTGCGGCGTCACCATCGTTTTCCGCAAACCATCGTCGTGGATGGGGGGAAGGACTTCCATTCGCTTTATTTTGACGCGCTACTGGCGGCCGAGGAATGCACGAAGCGAATCAGGCCCGCCGGCAAATCACGGTTCGGCTCGGTCATCGAGCGGCTCTTCGGCGTCTCCAATCAGCAATTCGTTCACAACCTGCAAGGCAACACGCAGATCACGAAAAACGTCCGGCAGGTGACCAGGTCGGTGGCGCCGGCGACACAAGCGATCTGGACATTGCCACTGCTCTACGAGCGGCTTTGCGAATGGGCCTATGAAGTTTATGACACGAGCCTTCACGGAAGATTGGGACAGAGTCCGCGTGCGGCATTCGAGAGCGGAATGCAAATGGCGGGAGGCCGCTTGCACCGGATGATCCAGTCTGACGAGGCCTTCCGGCTGCTCACCTTGCCGACCACTCGCAGCGGCGTGGCCAGGGTGATTCCTAATAACGGCGTCAAAATCAACAACCGGTACTACTGGGCGAACGCCTTTCGGAACGCCGAATTGGGAAATACGAGCGTGCCGGTGCGCCTGCGATCCGTATGACGCCGGGCAAGCCTACGCCTTTGTCAAAGGAATCTGGGTGATCTGTCACTCGGAACATTATCAGGTGTTCCAGGGCCGAACCGAACGGGAGATCATGCTGGCGAGCAGCGAGTTGCGGAAGCGGCATAGCCGCGGCGGCGGCGCCTTCAATGCCTCGGCGAAAAAACTGGCGGTTTTCCTCACCAGCGTGGAAGCGCAAGAGACGCTCCTGGCGCAACGGCTGCGGGACTTTGAGACGAAGAAAGTTTTGTCTGCAATTGACGGCGAGAACAGTCTCTCGCGCGATCCGCGCTCTGCCGCCACAGGCGCCGCGGATTCTTTTCCGGCTGACGCTGAACAACCGCCGCCCGCGATGATTCAACTCGACGAACCTGAACTCTATTCCGATTATTGACCATGGCCGCCAAATCAAAACCGACACAAACAGCAGCCGAGCTCTTGACCAATTTCAAGCAGTACACCATGGCGCATCCAAAACTGAAGACCATGCACGAGCAAGTTCTGCGGGCGATTCGCGAACCCGCAGGCTCGTCGTTGCTCTTCATCCTGGGCCCGACGGGGGTCGGCAAGACCACGCTCATTTCCCGTCTGATGCAACAGATCACCCTCAATCTGCTGCCGGAACT
>JBOGOP010000471.1:0-2469 GCA_050747225.1 Pyrinomonadaceae bacterium | reverse complement strand
CCATTAGGCAGGTACTCGAAATCCAGTTCGCTGTAGTCAGGATCCATCGGCGCCTTCAATGGACTGATGGTGTAGAAGCTCTCCACGACTTGATCTCCGGCTGGCCCGGATACTGGAGAATCTACAAAGCGAACCCGGGCAGCGTAGGTGCCCTCCAGGAATTTGCGTTGATGACAGATTTGAGTCTGAGTAGTGTTGGCGCTGGTGCCGTCAGTTGTCGAAGTCATGCGCAGAATGCGATTGCCGAGCTGATCAGCGTCTTTGATAAACGACACGCCTTCCGTGAGCCAACGTGCTCCGGGAATCCCTGGCCAGCCGTCGGCGGTGCGAACGATCCAACCGTGTTTGGCCAGATCTTTATGATTCGAATAGGTGAAGTCGTCAAAAAGAATTTGAGACTGCTGCGACGCGACGAGACTTTTCCGATAAGCCGGCCCGCCGCCTTTTGGTTGCGTCGGCGTTGCCGGATCAGTAGCAAACGCAGTTGGAGCTGGTCTAATGCTGATTAGTAAAAAAAGGATAAGGCACGCAGTGGTGGCAAATGGCCTAATGAAACTGTTCATCGTTTTTAGCTGCTGGTTCAGTTTGAATCTTGAAGGGCTTTCTCATTACCACCGTGGCTTTAGCCCGGTAATCGATTACTTTGGTCGAATTGCTGCCGCTTTATTCCCGAACGCTACGAAACTGCCTGGTCAGTGATCGCCAGCGCCTTATCGATAATCGCGAACGCCTCGCGTAATTCATCCTCCGTTATGCACAGTGGCGGGTTGGTGAAGAACGTGTTCCAGCGGACGAAAGTGTAGAGCCCTTCGGCGCGGAAGAACTTACCAAGCGCCTGCATCTCAGGCGAGGTGCCGTTAAATGGCGCCATCGGCTCGCGTGTCTCGCGATTGCGCACCAACTCAACAATTCCAAACAGTCCGATGTTGCGCGTGGCGCCGACTGACGGGTGACGATCCTGCAGATCCTCGAGCAGACCACGCATCACGTCGCCCATGCGTCGTGCATTCTCGATGAGGTTGTCTTCTTCGTAGACCGCGATGGTGGCGATCGCTCCGGCGCAGGCGAGTGGGTGACTGTTGTAGGTAAGGCCGCCGTAGAAAACGTTCTTCTGAAAATGATCCGCGATCTGTCGTCGCATGCCCACCGCGCCCAATTGCACGTAAGCGCTCGTCAAACCCTTGGCCATCGAAATTAGATCGGGAACAACTTTCCAATGATCGACTGAAAACCATTCGCCGGTGCGGCCGAAGCCGGCCATCACTTCGTCGGCGATCAGCAGAATGCCATACTTGTCGCAGAGCCCACGCAACCCCTGCATGTAACCATCGGGCGGAATTAGGATGCCGTTAGTCCCAACTACGGGCTCGATGATTATCGCCGCGACAGTCTGCGGTCCTTCCAATTGCAGGACCTCTTCGGTACGTGCCAGCACGTCTTCAGTCGTATCAAAGCCCTGCTGAATACCGTGATAGAAATCAGGAATGCGGATGACGCCAGGAATGCCCGGCTCGGCGGCCCAGCGGCGTGGATCGCCGGTCAACGTAAGACTACCTGCGGTTCCGCCGTGATATGAGCGATAGCGCGCGGCAATTTTGTGACGGCCTGTGAACATCCGCGCGATACGAATCGCATTCTCGTTTGCCTCGGCGCCGCCATTCGTGAAAAAGAAGGCGTCGATATCTCCGGGCGTGATCTCGGCAAGTTTCACGGCGAGACGCGCGCGCACTTCAGTGGCCATAAACGGGTTGGCATAGGCAAGTGTCGCGGCCTGTTCCTGGATGGCGCGGATCACGCGCTCGTCGCCGTGGCCGATGTTTACGCACATCAACTGGCTGTTGAAGTCGATGAAGCGTTTTCCTTCCGGCGTCCAGAAGTAGATTCCTTTTGAACGCGCAACCGGGATGGGATCCACGGCGGCCTGCGCGGACCATTCAAAGAGAGTGTGGCGGCGACAGAGTTCGACGATCTGCTCGCCCGTCATGGTTTCAGTTGTCGTAGTCATAGGATCGGGATGCTACCCAGATCGCACCCGTTTTACAACCCGGCGATTTCAAAGACCACTCAAGTGATTTGCTGGGAGCGCGGGCGTCCCGCCCGCCTGAGCACCGTACGGTGCGACTGTCTGTCCACAAGGTCAACTCGTCTGGTTCGCGCTGCGCGCTCATTTGCGGGCGAGACGCCCGCGCTCCCAGCAATCGCTTGACCGCGCTCTCAGCTCACTGGTTGTGCCAGACTTCGTTATCAGATCGCATTGGCCTGTTCGGAATCAACTGAGACATTGCGGCAACCTGCGTGTTAAGATTTTTCCTCATGGCTACCTCCAGCGCAAACGACCTCCACCTGGTGCCGCTGGGAGCGGGTGACCTTATTGACCGCGCGGTGCGGTTGTATCGCCGTCATCTGTTTACCCTGATGCGAATCGCCACGCCGCCGGTAATTGTCTCGGCGATTGGTTGGGTAATGTGG
>JBOGOP010000470.1:0-2501 GCA_050747225.1 Pyrinomonadaceae bacterium | reverse complement strand
GTCTTGCCACCGTCGGTAGACTTGTAAACGCCATCGCCAAACGAAACGCTGTTTCTTACATTTGATTCGCCTGTGCCAACCCAAACTACATCCGAATTGCTGGGCGCCAATGCGATATCGCCGATTGAGAGGGTTCCCTGTCGTTCGAAGATTGGTTTCCAGGTAACGCCGGCATTAACAGTTTTCCAAAGTCCGCCTGAAGCGCTTGCGACGTAGACGATGTTTGCGTTTCCCGGCACGCCTTCGACGTCGGCGACGCGCCCACCCATGTTTGCCGGGCCGATGCTGCGCCATTCAAGACGGGCAAACGCATTCTCGAAAGTCGGCTTCGCATCAACCGCCGGCGCTGGAGTTTCCTGCGGACTCGGCGAAGGTGTGGCTGAAGGTTCTTGTGCGTAGCTGTGCGCAGAACCCTGTGCAAGAAGAAGAATGAATAGGCAGACACCGGCGACGCGTTTAGAAAGAAGCATTCGATTTCTCCTGAAAATTGGAAGAGCACTGCTGTCAGAATAGCTGTAGGTCCTTGCACGAGCGGCCCGCATTCTAACCCCAAGTCGGCGCGATTTGTAAGACGGCAATCGCTAACGCTGTGACATGACGTCAGTACGACCAGACGGTAGCAGGTGAAGTGGGACGACAAATACAGAACCGGGAGCGGTAGCAACCTGGTTCAACTTTGAATTCAGGCAAGGTCGAGGACGAATCAAGCAGGAGTAATTACGCCGTCTGCGCGTTCATTCCAATTTTTGCATTCGGTACAGGTCGCTACCGCTCCCCAGTTCCTTATTTGTCGTCCCACGTCACCGGCTACCGCGAGGTGACACTGAGTGCACGCCCCGACGTACAAAACAATCGAACCCCAGCACGCCCTCAATTGAACCGCAGGGCGAAACCAGTTATAAAGGACGCCACTCAGGACATTAAGGAGAATTCGACACTTGCCGCAGAGTAGACATCGAAAGATCAATAAGGCCAAGAAACGACCCAAAAGTCTTTATCCGACAACTCAGACTAAGCCGCCGGCGGAGAGTAATAGCGCGATCCGGACGATTGCAATCGTGATTGTCCTGGCGCTCGCCGTGTCGGCAGTCGCTTACCTCTTGGTGAATCGGGGCGGAAAAAGTGGTGGCGCCGAAGTCACAACTGTTTCCGGACTCAAATATACTGATGAGGTAGTTGGAACTGGAGCCACACCTCAAAGGGGCCAGACGGTTACCGTGCATTACACCGGCACGCTTGAGAATGGCAAGAAGTTTGAGAGCTCTGTGGATCGAGGCAAGCCTGCTGATTTTCGCATCGGGGTCGGCGCTGTAATCAAGGGGTGGGACGAAGGACTGATGACGATGAAAGTCGGCGGCAAGCGACGTTTGGTTATTCCCGGTAAACTTGGTTATGGCCCGCAAGGCAGACAGCCTGACATCCCCGGAAACGCAACCCTGATATTCGAGGTTGAACTGCTCGGCGTGAAATAACCTAACGAAGTTTCACGACCCAGTCTTAGTGTTAAGCCACTACCGACGCTTTCTGCTTCAAGTCAATAAATCTGACCGAGTATTACATTATCGTTGCATTGTTTCGCTTGTCTTCAGGCCGCGTTGAACAAGGGTGTAATATGATCATTCTCCCTGAACGCCCCCAATCGCTTTATTCAATAAACTCGGGAATAATATTGAGGAGGTATCAATCGTGGTTAGAGAGTTTGGAAGATTTTTTTTCGCTTCGCTTTTGTGTTTTGTCGCCCTTAGCCTGACGACCGCGGCGTATGGCCAGGGCAGGGGCGGTGGCCGTGGATCGGGCGGCGGTGGCGGAAATGCCGGTGGACCTCCCGCAGGCGTTGGCGTGGATCGTGGTCTTGGTAACGCGTCAGATCGATCGAACGGCAGATCTGATAATGGGTTGGGAACAGCTTCTGATCGTTCGAATGGACGCTCCGACGCTGGTTTGGACAAGGCCAGGCTCGCCGCTGATAACCGGCGTGAAGCTGACAAAGAACTGCGTGAGCATCCAGGCGTCGCAAAAACGCTTCACGTAAACGCAAACGATTTGAGAAGCGGATATCAAGCGGCATTGGCCGTCAACCCCAATCTGAAATTTGGCCAATACGTTGCGGCGACGCGACTCGAACAAAATCTCAACGCGAGATTTCCCAACATCACTCGAGCTGCCATCCTTGACGGTTTGGCGAACGGTGACAGTCTTGGTCGCACCTTGAGGAACCTTGGTTTGAGTTCTGATGAAGCAAACGCCGCAAAGAAGCGGGCTGAACGTGAGATGAAGGCCGCACGGCATTAGATTTTGGCTTCAGTTTTTATGTCCGATAAGCTTTAGGAACCTCTGATCAAGTTAATATTGATTTGGTTCCGAAGCCCGCGAAGCGCGGCGATAGCATAAAGTCATTATGGCTGACAGAAGGAAATAAGGCCTTGGTTCCTTAAGAACGTGGATTATGCTGGTGTTAGCAAGAACAACCTGGCACAGAGCCACATTAAGGAGACGAAGGC
>JBOGOP010000469.1:0-2505 GCA_050747225.1 Pyrinomonadaceae bacterium | reverse complement strand
CTTACCCACGCCTCCCTTCTGGTTGGTGATCGCGATTACTTTCCCCATGTCCCCTGCCTTAGGTTATTGTACCGCCGCTCAGTCGAAAAAATACACGTGGCGGGCCGGATATCGGTGGGGTTGCTCTCGAAGGAAGGTTACAATTCGGCGGACATTGGGTGAGGCAGACGCCGCGCGTGATGTACAACGACTGATTATGCCCATTTCATTTGAGTTCTGAATTGTCAATCGCTAAAGTTACCGCCCGAAGATCAACCGCAGGCACCACCGATTTCAACCTAATGTCGTCGGAACCAGTTTTCAGCGGGCGTTCTTTCTTCTGGCTCGCACTTGCTGTGGTCATTGCCGTGCTCATTTACCTCTTGAGCCCGATTCTGACGCCGTTTTTATTAGCTGCGATTCTGGCTTACATGGGCGACCCGCTGGCGGATCGGCTGGAAGCCAAAAAAATTCCTCGTACACTCAGTGTCTTGATAGTCATGTTCCTGTTGATCGGACTTATGATCTTGATCGTGGTCATCCTGGTGCCTTTGTTCCAACAGCAGGCGGCAACATTGATGCAACGTTATCCGCAACATCTGGAAACGTTAAGCTCTTACATAACCCCCTGGTTGCATGGTTTCGGAATTGATTTCGAATTCGATATCCGGGGAATCAAACAGGCGCTGATGGAGAATCTTCCGGCCGCCAAAAGTTTCGCGGCCGAGCTGATACCTAGGTTGACAACCGGCGGTCTCGTATTAGCTGAATTCGTGATCGATCTGGTGCTCGTGCCGGTGGTGTTGTTCTACCTATTGCGCGACTGGGACCTCATGATTGCGCAGATCGGGGAGACGATTCCAATGCGCGCTCGAGAGGAAACCATTTCCATGGCTCGCGATGTCGACAAAGTCCTGGGACAATTTTTGCGCGGCCAATTGTCGGTCATGCTGTTGCAAAGCGCCTTTTATGTCGCGGGCCTTTGGCTCGTGGGTCTGGACTTTGCGCTGCCGATCGGCATCGTGGCGGGGTTGCTCACCTTTGTTCCTTATCTCGGCGCGATCGTCGGGTTCGTGCTCGCGACGCTCGCCGGATTGATTCAATTCCAAAGTTTCGGAGGCTTGATCCCGGTGTGGATCGTCTTTTTCCTTGGGCAACTACTGGAAGGAATGGTTGTCACACCTTGGTTGGTGGGAGACCGCATAGGGCTGCATCCGGTATTGGTGATTTTTGCGCTGCTTGCTTTTGGCCAGTTGTTTGGGTTTTTCGGTGTGCTGCTGGCGCTTCCCGCGAGTGCGGCGCTCGTGGTTGGGTTTAAGTACTTGCACCAGAAATACACCGACAGCGCACTGTACAGCGAACCGAAAGAGAGTCTCGTCATTTCTCCCCCTCAAAAACCGGAAGGGACGGAAAGACGCGAAGGAGTGAAAGAGTGAACGGCGTTCCTATCTCACGACCCTACAACGATGGCGTACACCCATCACTTTATGGAGGCAAACAATGGCAGCACAAAAGGCGAGCAAAAGAGCATCTGCAAGCAAGCAGTCCGCGAGCAAGAAAGTCAGCACGAAGAAGCGGAGCTCTAAAAAGGGTTCAAGCGCTAAAACGCTGATAAAGAAGACGGCGGCCAAAGTGCTGGCCGGAGCGGCTGCGGGCGCGGTTCGCGCGATCATAGGACCGCTCGAAGAGGCTGCGGATACGGGCGAAAAGGCAGCGGGTCTCGATAAGCAGGGCGGAAACAAAGTCGGAGGAAAGTCTGGCGGCAAAGCCAGTGAGTAAGCCGTGGAGGCATAAGACATGGGCAATACTGCAAAGAGCACAACCGGCGCTAAGCCGGATGCGGGCGACAAAAGCTTGCCCTCGCTGATTGGTCGCCTGGGCGAAGATATAGTCACTCTACTCGACACCAAACTCGGCCTGCTGAAGATCGAGATCAAAGAAAACGTAAAGGCTTATGTGCGCGGGCGCGTTTCCATCGGCGTGGGCGGTATAATCGCAGCCGTCGGGTTCTCGCTGCTGAGCGTCGCCATAGCCTTCCTGGTATCCGCGCAATTCGAAAAGACTCTGCTCAGCCAGCCGGTCAAGTACGCGCTCGGCTTTATCATTACGGGCGTGATCTATCTGGTCGTCGGGGCTGCCGTCACCATAAGAGGTAAAGACCGATTGGCGAAACAGAACCTCGCGCCGGAAAGGAGCATCGAAGAACTAGAGAAGGACAAGCAGTGGTTGAAGCGAGAGTCATAAACCGACTCGGCCTGTTAGCGATAAACGATTTACAGACGAAAGGGGAAGGCAGTGGTTAAAGAACGAGACTCAAAAGGCGCCCAGATACTACGAACAGGTGTGAAGAGAGTGCCTGGCAAAGCGCAACTCCAACGCCAGATGCAGGAGACGCGCGAGTCCATTGCACAGACCGTCGAGGAAATCAAGGACACTGTCGAAAACCAGTACGAGTCGGTAAAGGAGACTGTCAGTGGGGTGCTCGACTACCGGGAGCAGTTTCAAAAAGACCCTATTGTCTGGAGC
>JBOGOP010000468.1:0-2509 GCA_050747225.1 Pyrinomonadaceae bacterium | reverse complement strand
GACCGGCGCCGTCACGCTCATCCAGCGTTTCGGATCGGCCGCCAATCTGAATAAGCACGCATAATACCCCCGTTGTGCAAGTGATTGATTTTAGTCAAACAGACACTGTTGTTTTGTCAACGTGTCCCCATCGAGAATGAGTTTCCCCGTGGCGCGAAGCCGTTCTAGGATGCTGGCTACCGGTTCACTGTCCAAGTCGGCGCGCTTGATCTCCAACGGCGCATAGGGCGCGACCTGTTCAACGGCTAAGATCTTCTCGTCGATGAGTCGCATCAGGGTGGTATCACTGACGCGGCAGTATTTCGTGGCTTGGCCCAAGGTTAACAAGTTCGGGTCCAGCTGTGCTTGGTCAGGGGCGGGAATCGCATGCTTCTTTCGCACCGAGGCCACCCGCGACTGCGTCCATCGATTACCCTTGCCGGTTCGCCGTCCTAGTTTGCTGAGCACCCGCGCAATCTCATCGTCACGGTAACGGTGCGCCATTTTGCTGATCAGCTCAACGTCTTCCAATGCGGTCTTGTGCAGGAGGGCGCCGGAGAGAGGCTTTCGCATGTCAAAGCGCGTGTGACAGCCGCCGTGCCAATGAATGATAAAGTGAAGCTGTTGGATGTCATCATCCAAGTCGACCATGATCTCGTTGATTAGGGTGCGGGCGATCTGCTTTTTCAACACCATCGGGCAGGCGGGATCATGCCAAACCGAGGCAAAGTTCTCGCCCAACGCTATAATCGCTTCTTGCTCGGCACGGCTCAGCGGCTGGGGTGCGACCTCCTCGGCGTCGAGCTCGGTTTTGAGTTTAGTGAGGGCTTCGAGTTTCTCATTCCAGCGTTGTTCCAGCACCTCAGCGACTAGTCGGTTCGCGGGATCCACTTGGTTATACTGATCAAACGCACGGTGCACCTCATAGTCCAATTGCTGTAGCTGGCGCATTAACGCCTCGCGGCGGTCACTACCCTTCGCGTTGCGCTGCTCGATCACCGCGAGGCTGGCCTCCACACCTAGGGGTGAGAGGGCGTTGAGGATTTCTTCACTGAGGCGTTTATCGACGGTGCTCCCGCCGAAGCCCAAACAATAGTGCCCCCCGGTGGGAAAATCACCCTCGCACAAATAGCGGGCCGCCGTACCCCGCTTACCCCAGTAGCGAATGTGAAGCTTGCGACCACACCGAGCGCAACGCAAAAGTCCGGTCAATAGCCCGTGACCGGAGCGCACGGCCATGACCGACTCATCCAGACCGAAATTGCCATGGTTGCCGTGCATGATCTGTTGGTTTCGTTCGTATTCGGTCCAGCTAATATAGCCATGGTGATGCTCCTGAATAAAGACCTTGGCGGCTGCGGGTGGCCGGGGGCAACCTTGGCGCTTTACCGCTCGGCCTTCTTTAACGACCACCTCCCGCGGGCGGCGGCCATACACATAGGCACCCGCGTAGAGCGGATTGTGCAGGACATCACTGACGAAGCTCTGCGTGGGCAGTTTCCACACTAATTGAAAGCGTCCCGCGAGCGCTTTGTTGACGGGTAATTCGATGCTTTCCTCGTGAAACCATCGATAGGTTTGGCGGATACTGCCGAGCTCTCGAAATTTCTTGAAGACCAAGGCGATCGCTTCTTGTACCCGTAAGTTGGGATCTTTAACGATTTGACCCGCCAAGTCACACACATAACCGGGGGCCAGGACCCGGACCAGCTCGCCGCGTTTGGCTTTCGCTTCCATGCCTTGAAGGAGACGCAGTTTCAATACCTTGAGCTCGACGACACTGAGCGTCCCCTTGATGCCCAACAGCAATTGGTCATCTAATCGGTTTAGGTCATAGAGGTTGTCGGCATCGGCGATGAGGACATTGAAAAGCTGACAAAGCTCCATTAAGTGACACCAGTCCTTGTCGGTGCGCGAGAGCCGTGAGAGCTCACGGCTAAGCACGATCCCGACATCGCCCAGGGCGACGCTGGCTAACAACTGTGTGAAGCCTTCGCGTGCCTGTGCCCCGGGGCCCGCGCTCACCCCGAGATCGCAATCAATGATCTCCACGTGGTGGAAGCCCAAGGCCTTGGCTTTATCCGCTAAGGCATACTGGAGACGCTGGCTTTCTTTATTCTGTTTAACCTGCTGTAGGGAGGATTGGCGTAAATAGACCATGGCTTTGCGGGCGAGATGATCGGGCGTTATCGTTTGCACGGTTTCATGTGGGTTCATGTTCTTCCCCATAACGGTGATGAAGCACTGTGGCGATGGCTTGCGCCATCAGTTCAACGAGCTGTCGTTCTCGTCCCGCCTCTATCGGTGGACCGCGATGGGTGGACTCGTCGTTCTCGAATACAAACGTGACTTGCTGCATGGTTCGGCTCCCGGTGTTCGTTCGTCTTCACCTTAGACGACGAACATAGGTTAGTTCTTAAGGGCGCCATAAACGTGCTGCAAGCCGAGTTTCAGGCGTCCTGAGCGCTGGTCTCGTTTTGGATGAGCGCGCTGTGCGTTAAGAGATAGGTAGTGCAATGCACGCTCGATG
>JBOGOP010000467.1:0-2529 GCA_050747225.1 Pyrinomonadaceae bacterium | reverse complement strand
GGTATAACCAGGCAGCCCTTGGGAGTCGATAGTTGTCGTTTCAACTTGTGGGAGTAATTCGTGCGTCACTGTAATCAAGGCCTCTGCTGAGCGCGCGATGTCGCCCTGGCAAACGTTGACCCTCACGCGCACCAGGCCAGGTTCTGCCGGAGCAAGGAAACCTACAGCTTGATCGTGAGGACGATCCAAAGCGCCACCTCCTTCCGTTATTTCCCATCTGAAAGTGAGATCCGTCTCAACCCGGCGCCGGGCGCGATCGTAAGGCAACGCGCGGAGTGAGCGCTGCTCGCCAACCCTCACAACAGACGACGCCGGTGAAACCACAACGCTAAAGAGCGGACCGGCGTACTCAAAAAACTGACGCTGCTTTTCCTTGCCGATCTCAGGTTCTGCAGCACCGACCGTAAGTCCTGCGTCGGAATCAAAGTCGCGATTTTTTCCCGAAGCACGTTGTGAACGCGAATGAATATCGAACCAGTCGTATTCTTCGGCCGGCAGCGCAAGGAGT
The DNA here is from genome assembly GCA_050747225.1 of Pyrinomonadaceae bacterium. Classification (GTDB taxonomy): domain Bacteria; phylum Acidobacteriota; class Blastocatellia; order Pyrinomonadales; family Pyrinomonadaceae; genus PSRF01. Next base: position 2,021 of record JBOGOP010000467.1, on the reverse strand, counting down.
GCGTCGCGAAACGCGCGCTGGATTGTTTGTAGCAATTCACGACTGGCTTGCTCTTCCTCAGCTCGACGCTGCTCCTCAAGCATCTCGATAAGTTTTTCTTCCAACGGCACCAATGCATCCAAAAGCGCCGCATAAGCCTCGTCGTGAATGATGCCGCTGCGAGTGCCCGGAGTTAGATTTATGAAAGGCGCATCGATGTGACCCTGAAAGTACCGCGTTGTCCACGGCGCCTTTGCAAGCTCGTCAATTACCGAAATGTCTTCGAACACACGGGTGCCGTGTCGAAAGAGCGCAACTCGATTTGTCTCTAACTGTTCAGTCAAGTAGAGCTCAACATAAACGTCACCAGGCGAAGCGCGAACATTGGGCAATTGATGCAGCAACCGTCCCTCGTATTGCCGTGGCTCCACCGCGTACTGCTTCCTGGCGATCTTATCGATCACTGTGATCCGCACACCGGAGTGACGGATACGGTCACGCAATTCAGCCGCGAGGTACCACTGAATCTTCTCTCCCGACAGCGAACGAATTCCGTCGAGCAGATTCGCGATTCGTAAATGGGTTCCGGGCTCAGGGAAGAGTGCTCGTTTTGCTCTGACCGCGTAGCTTGGATCGCCTTTGCGCATGGTCATTTGCCATGCTCGATCGTCGGTGCCGGTCGAGGTCAACGCCAGTTCTTCGCCTAAAATCCAAAAAGAAAGCAGACCAATGCCAAACTCACCTTGGAGTCCAGCCGCGCCTTCAACCTTGAGGCGTCGCTTCACGGAATCACAAATGTGGGTCGCGACATAGCGAAAGTCTGGCCGGCCGTCAGCATCACGTGGAATGCCTTGCCCGTTGTCTCTTATCTCGAGAAAGTGACGGCCTTCGCTACGACCCCGAATGATGGTGACATCAGTTGCCCGAGCATCGATTGAGTTCTCTACCAACTCCGCGATCGCTTTGAGTGGATTCGATTGCGAGAGCGCAATGATAGTGATTGCATTCCAATCGTTGCCAATGCGGAGTTTGCCGCGCTGGGCAGGGCGAACGCGTGACTCGAGTTTCTGGGACATGAAGTAGTTGCTACGAGGGAGTCAGATTCCAGGAGGGCCGACGGTCTTGTTGCCCTGCTTCCTGCTCCTGCCGTCTGCCGACCGATTGGTGCCCCCGCAGGGATTCGAACCCCGAACCAACAGATTATGAGTCTGCTGCTCTAACCGTTGAGCTACAGGGGCACAAGAACTTATGAATGGTATTTAGGGTATCCGCGCAGCGTCATCGAAACGAACCTCGTCAAAACGTGTGGTAGAACGAGTGTAGCACGCAGGGCTTTGGAAGCTGCAAATCCGCCCTCAGCTAATTGACGGCTTATGACACGAATCTTCGTCGCGTTAGTTCTTAGCGCGCTGCGACAGCGGTCCGGTTCCCACTTCTCCAGGGCAGTAAGCAAAGAGGGTTGAGGTCAAAAATTACAGGGAGATGTTAAGGCCGGTGACGGCGCCGGTACCGTATCCTTGAATCTGACGGACTTTTTTCGCATGGCTGCTACCTTTGTTTCAACTTCCTGCGGCGTCAGTGCGCTCTTCGCTTCGTGGAACACCCAATCGATGTCCTCCTGATACGCGCGTCGATCAGTTGACTTCACCGTCTGATCCTTGACGAACCAGAGATTGAAGTTTATTGACATGATCGATCTTGGATAATACTGTCCGCCATGCTCCGCCAACGCCACACCGTCGACGAAATACTTTACCTTTCCTGCTGAAACTTGCGTTACCAAAGTATGCCAGCCCGCTTTGCTGCCGCCGCTGGTGTTGAAGACGTTGTCCTTCTGCCAGTTTGGCTCCGGGCTGAAGGTTCTCCACGACGTTGCATATAGCGTGGCTCCAACAATGCCCCATCCGCCATTGGGGAGGTACTCGAAATCCAGTTCGCTGTAGTCAGGATCCATCGGCGCCTTCAATGGACTGATGGTGTAGAAGCTCTCCACGACTTGATCTCCGGCTGGCCCGGATACTGGAGAATCTACAAAGCGAACC
>JBOGOP010000466.1:0-2533 GCA_050747225.1 Pyrinomonadaceae bacterium | reverse complement strand
CAGAATAAGTGTTCGCAGTGTCGAAGAAATTGATGCCGAGTTCGAGCGCCCGCTTGAAAAAAGGGCGACTCTTTTCCTCGTCGAGGCTCCAGGGATGCGCGCCGCGATCGGGCACGCCGTAAGTCATACACCCGAGGCAGACACGGGAAACTCTTAGACCGGTTTTCCCAAGGTTAACGTATTCCATAAGCGACTCGAAGGAAAGAACTCTACCGCGGACTTTTTGTGCAAAGCAAGCGTGCCCAGAATGCAATACCTAGATTTTGGCAGAGTTCACTCGGTGATGAATGCCTCGGATTTTGTCGCGGGGAGATCGCAGCTCGACCGACGCCATGAAGCCTGACAGGATTGGGATTAGCAGGAAAGAAACTACTGCAACAGGTTCGCCACCCAGGGTCTGACTCATCCATTGGGAACTGAAATCGGCAACCGTCCAGGGACGCACGAGCGCCAGAACCAGATAGAGTACGAGTGGAACGACTAGCGGCCTGGGAGATCTGAGTTTGATAGACCATCGCGACGCAATTACTAAGGCGCTCCAGGTCAGCAAAGTATATACGCCCTTCGCAAACGCAACCCAGGTCCCGGATGAGGCCATGTCTGAGACGATGAAGCCATGCTGGGCGCGAAAGTCTGCGATGATCCTGGGCATCGCAAAAGGGGTGAGGAGTGTGGCGCACCAGCACGCTACAACGATAAGAATTGCGCCCTCTACCAGCATTCGCGGCAAACTTCGGGTGGCGCACCAGAACCAAATCGCGAAGGCCGCCGCGAAGAAGCCGGGCATATAAAGCGGTGAATTGCCGGCCATGCCATGGCGCCACTTTGCCGCAAACTCGTAAGCCACTGCGCGAGCGTCCTGGCCGGCAGGAGCAGAAATTCGACCCAGATCCGCCGCCCGTTCGAGCGTAGCTGCGGCAAAAAACATCCACAGAAAGAAGCTGCAGGCGACCAGCACAAGAGCCGGCGTGAAAAGAGAATGTCGCTTCATCTCAGCCACAGTTCCGGCCAGTGGCGTGTCACGATCAGGACGCCCAACAAGACTCCGACAAAACTGGAGTGATAGGGAAAGCGGATGAGGGTAACGTAATTGCGCCACTGACTACTCACGCGAACCTGGCTTAGCACTTGATCAACCATGCGCTCGTTGCTCCCCGGTAGACTCGCGCCGAGCGAACCCGGCGAGCTTGAAACAGAATGGATGGCCACATCGACGACAGACATATTCGGCCCACTCGCCCCGAATCTCGTTGACCTTAACGATGTGACCCAGCATAACGCACGCCAGCGGATGCCTGATTACCGTCATCCCTGTTTCTGCTTTGACAAAGGAGTGCCCGCAACCGCAAGCGTATTCTGTAGCTTTTAACCTGGCCGCCACAACATGGACGCGATGTCCCAGGAGCCCGCAGGCATAGGCGACTCTCTTCTCGAATTTGCGCTGCCTCGCATACGGGTCGCGGGCACACTCGAATAGCAGCGGGTGTCCGCACCGCTCGCAGACATACTCATGGTGGCCTGTGCGACTGGCAACGTGGACGTAGTGATGTCTTCCGAAAAAGCAGGACAGCGTGTGCGAGACGTGTGAGACGGTGTTGCCCTGATCAAGAATCGCGCTGCCACAGCGAGCGCAAGGCGTATGGGCATCGCCGGCGATGTTCGTGTGGTCGACGCTATGACCAAAGAGCATGCACCTGGCTGAAGCACGCGCGACTGGTAACCTGATAGTCATCATGGCTGGCGTTGTCGACGGCAACCACGGTGCCAGAACTGTCTGACACGAAACCCCAGATTCTTATTACATTGGTAAAGACGAATCGGCTGAGGTGCAGGAATACTCCGATACTAGACGGAAGTTGCTCTAAATCGGGTTTCTCCTCCTCAAAGCCTAGGCAGCGTCACGCCGCGTTGGCCCTGATACTTGCCGCCCCGGTCTTTGTAGGAGGTTTCGCAAACTTCGTCTGACTCGAAAAACACGACCTGCGCGACGCCTTCGTTGGCGTAGATCTTGGCAGGTAAAGGAGTGGTGTTTGAAAACTCGAGCGTCACAAAGCCCTCCCATTCAGGCTCGAAGGGAGTGACGTTTACCAGAATCCCGCAACGCGCGTAGGTGCTCTTGCCAAGGCAGATGGTGAGCACGTTTCGCGGGATGCGGAAGTATTCGATGGTGCGGGCAAGCGCAAAGCTGTTAGGCGGAATTACCACGTAGTCACCTTTGACGGTGACGAAGTTCTTCTCATCAAATTCCTTGGGATCAACTATGGTGCTGTTCAGATTAGTGAAGAGTTTGAATTCGTCTGCGCAACGAATGTCGTAGCCATAACTCGAGGTGCCGTAGGAAACGATCCTTCTGCCGTCGACTTCCTTAACCTGTCCCGGCTCGAACGGCTCGATCATGTTGTACTCGGTCGCCATGCGGCGAATCCATTTGTCTGATTTGATGCTCATGATGGAAGACGAGAGAATACAAGGACGGTCGGTTACAGACAAGTGATGAATGTGATGAGAACTGAGTGCTGAGTACTGAGTACTG
>JBOGOP010000465.1:0-2563 GCA_050747225.1 Pyrinomonadaceae bacterium | reverse complement strand
AATGAGTTGGCGCAGGCGATTATCGCGCAAGTAGAGCCCACCCCAAAGCAATATGCTGAAGACGATTGGAAAAAAGATTGGAAACCAGCCCTCGCCCGCGCCCACGTGAGTCGCTACGGCGCCGCCCAGATATCCAGTCAACAGGATCGCACCGAGCACCGCGGTACGCGGAATCAAGTAGAGGATAGTGCAGACGGTCAGTACGATTCCCAGCGGCACGATTACGCTCTCTGAGTATCCGAGCTTGACCGTTGCCTCAAGCACAGGCGCCGGCTTGAACAGCTTCATTATCCCGTCAACCAGCAGGAGTAGCGCCGGAAGCCAGCTCATGATGCGACCACCCCAGAGACTTCCTTTCGAACCTTCAGTTTCTGTTTGCATATCTTTCTCCTGCGCGAACGCTGTACTGTTTGGTTAGCGTCAACTCCTTGGAGTGCGGCGGCCTGTCGCCGCTTTCTCCTTCAGCTCACTGGCCAAAGCGCCGACAGGTCGGCGCACTCCAAGGAGAGGCCTTCACTTCTTCGCGCGTGCTTCGTTCTCCGTGATCCGCGTCTTAACCAGTTTCTTCACGAGCGCTGCGGGCAGAGGCTTGCCAGTCGGAAAGCGAATGGTTCCCTTGGACGTTACGTACGACTTCAACTCGTCCTCATGCTCCTTAATCGGCGCGGCGCCTGGAAAGAAGCTGCAATGGTTCTTAAACGCAGCATAGGACACCAGCATGCGGCCGTCCAATTTGAACGTTGGAATGTCGTAGCTAATAACCTCAACGGCTTTCGGCACCGCCGCCTTGATCGTTTTACGAAGCTTTTCGAGCGTGGCTCGTGCTTCTGGAGTTACCTTAGAGAGGTAGCTATCCACGTCGCTTATTGGATCACCCTTTCGCATCTTCTTATCTCCTTATCTTTACGCCTTATAGACCAGCAGGACATTCCCATTCTTGAATGCCCGCGTCGATGACAAGCCCAGATTAAGCTTGTCTTCAATGCCTTCGAACATTGTTCTTCCCTGGCCAAGGGCGATGGGATTGACTACCAATTGGTATTCATCGATCACACCCTTCAGCGCAATTTGTGAAATGATACTGCCACTTCCCATCAGCACCAGGCCATCTCCCGGCTCTTCCTTGAGCTTACGTATTTCCGCGGCCAGATCACCTCTTATCACCCGGGTGTTGTTCCACGATGCCTTGTCCATCTTCTTGGAGAAAACGACCTTGGGTGCCTTGTTCATGCCTTCGGCTACCTCGGGAAAAGCACTGGCTGCACCGGCTGTGGGCCAGAAGCTTGCCATCAAGTCATAGGTAACCCTGCCGAAGAGTAGTTCACCCCCGGACTTTGCGTTCTCCGCGGTGAATGCACTCCACTCCGGATCAGCCTGCCGGTGGGCCCAGCTCATGTCGTTGTTCTTATCGGTAAAGTAACCATCTAGAGTCACACTATTGAATACCAGTAGTTTACGCATTTTCCTCTCCTTGTTGGTCCAACGCCCGGTCTTGATAATTCTACGCCAGGAACTGACGCCCAACCTTCGGCTCCAGACGTTACTGTTGTTGCTCGGTGTTGACCATCCAGGGGATCCCGAATTGATCGACGCACATGCCAAAACCTGGCGACCAGAAGGTCTTTGCAAATGGCATCTTCACACTTCCATTCTGAGCCAACCCGTTGAAAATGCGCTCAGCTTCGGTAATGTCCTTATAATGAAGCGCTACGCTGAAGCCTTGCGGTCGCTGGTAGTGTTCCGCAGGCGAGTCGGCGCCCATCAACGTTGATTCACCGATACTGATTGTCGCGTGCATAATACGGTCTTCCGTTCCCGCGGGAACCTGCTCAGCGCCTGGCATCTCACCCCAGGTCATCGAGAAGGTGATCTTGCCTCCCAGCAGTTCCTCGTAAAATTTGAAAGCCGCCGCGCACTGACCGTTGAAATCAAGATGTGTATTCAGATTCATAATCGCTCTCCTTTGTCTCTTTTAGGTTAATTACCAGCCTTCGCGATCACGAAGACTCGTGATGTGGGCCGTATGATGCCGGCCATGCCATGCGTAGAGTTGAATCCCCTCGTCAAGCGAAACCCTGCCACGTCGTCCATGAACATATGCGCGAGCGAAATCTTTTTCATCGAGCGAATTCAGCAGAATGACCCAGCGCGAATGCAATGCTGTTAACAGAGCCAGCGACAACTCAACCGGCGCCTCGCGAGCGTCTTTCGTTTCTGCCCACAGCGGCTCGACATAAACGTTGACTGCCGGATCATCCTCGGTCGCGGCCTTCTTGAAGTAGCCGAAGGCGTTCAGGTGTTCGTCGGCCAAATGATGCGCGACCTGGCGCAAGGTCCAGCCACCTTCGCGGTAACGGCGATCGAGTTGCCGATCAGACAAGTCTGCTAATGCGGCTCGCAATCTTGCCGGAGCTGCGGCTATCTGCGCGATCCACCCGGCACGATCGTCCGGAGTCACGTCGGTAGCAATCTTCACCCGGCCTATCGGATAGCGGATTGCGTCCAGATCACCTGTTGATGTCATAACTTCTTCGCTCGATTCAGTTATTCGCGGTCATAGGCT
>JBOGOP010000464.1:0-2565 GCA_050747225.1 Pyrinomonadaceae bacterium | reverse complement strand
CTCTCAAACGCGTGCGCAAAGAGCGAGGCTTCCCTGGAACCATCCGGCTGAAGACAGTAGTAATGAAACAGAACCTCGATGATGTTTGTGATATTGCTCGCTTTGCGCACAAAGAAGATCTGGAAGTCTTCTATCAACCGATCGAGCAAAACTATAACACCGCGGAGAATCCTGATTGGTTTGTCCACAGCGACACGTGGCCAGGCGATACGCAAAAGGCTGTAGCCACAGTCGAAAATCTGCTGAAATTGAAAACGGAAGGTTTACCCATAGTAAATAGCTTTGCGCAGCTTAAAACGATGGCGGATTATTTTAAGGATCCCAGGACGTTGCGGGTTGCTACCCAATCACACAGCGCCCACGAGAAACAGATGCTATGCAGTGCTATTACCATGCTCCAGATTCAGGCAGATGGTGGTGTCACCGTATGCGTCCGGCGAGCACCGATTGGAAACATTAAGACGCAGCCGATTCGCGAGATATGGCAAGCGCGGTCTCGTTGGTGGGTTGAGGGGTGCTGTCTCGAGGAAGAGAAGTTACCGGAGCACGGACAAGCAAACAGTCCGATATTCTAGAAGCCGCAAAGACTTGCATCTTGCCGAGTATAGTTGGACTTAGATCTCGAGCCCTCTCCGCCCCGATCAGTCAATCGAGTTACGTCCGCCAATGCCGGCCGTTTCGCCTATGTGCGGATTTGCGGGGCCTTGCCGCGGAAAATTTATTCCGCGTGCCGTGAATCCGAGAGATTACGAAGTTACTATTGACCGAATCTATGACGATACTCTGCTGACCTTAGGAACGCCTTGACCATCTCGGCGTTGACGAAGTTGCCGTTAAACTGATTTAGCTTCGTGAGCCAGAAGTCGTAGCCGCTATAGTCGGCGTCAGGACCGCTGTTCGGATTGCGCCGCAGATACCCAAAATACTGGGCCAATACAAACGCGCGGTTTCTTTCGGCCGCAACCAGGTCTGAATCTTCAGCGACAGCTCTTAGGATCTGCGCCCGCGTCCTTACGCCCATGGTTAGGTCGAGGACCAACTGATCGCGCTCTGCTTGCGATAACACGCCACCAGCATTGTCGTTCAAGGCATCGACAAATTGTGCCGGCGACATCGAGGTTGGATAAGTCGTTAGAAATCGCGTGCGCTGCACAAATTCTAACATTAAGGACTGCTTGTTGTTCTCCAGCGTCAGATCGGCGCCGGGCTCGCCAATTATCACTCCTCTGCCGATCCGCTGAGTGTCAGGCAGGAACTCATCAAAGCGAATGGCTGGCACCCGAAGCTGGTGAGTAGGACCGAAGTTTGAGGTGCCCATCGCGTCACCGTAAGCGGCCTTGTATAGCCTTTCAACCAAATAACCCGTTTGCTGAAACTCGATTGAGAGGAAGAAAGCCGCAGAGTTGTTGATGCGTTTCACTTCAACACAATTGCTATCAGCTCCGCAATTCTCTATTTGACCCACCCAGAAATCACTGCCTGATTGATCCGGCTCGCGACTCAGGAAGTCTACATAATGCTGTCGCACCATGTAGGATGACACGTCGATAGGATTGGCAATATCGCCATAGTTGATAAGCACCTCACTCAACTGCAAATGATCGATAGCTTCACGCAGGTGAGTGCGAGTTCCCTCCGAATCGCCCAGCAGCGCCGATGTATACGATTGGACGGCGCACCCAACTGCAGCGTTTAATTCAGGATCAATCCTTGAGGCCGCGGGATATATCTGACGTTCGGCATCAAAAGAAGCATAAGCATCCTGCGTCTCAGCAGCGAACTGTTCGAGTTGGTTTAGAGTGGAAGTATCCAACTGGAACGGGCTGCTTCCGCCGGCTTGACTGGATGCTTCCAGACTAGCAAGTTGGTTACTTAGAGCCTGACCGGTTCCTCGCGTGTGTCCCACTTTCTTTCCCGCACCCGGTGTTGGAGTTGGCGTCGGTGAGGGCGTCGGAGTTGGCGACGGGGTCGGAGTTGGCGTCACACTGGGACCACCGAAATACATACCACTGACGACCGCAGTTTTGGCACCAGTTTTGGTGACGTTAATCTTAACGTGACCGCGTAGGTTCCAAACGAGATATTCACCACCATTAAAGGTCGTGATAGTTCTGGTATCCATCACTACGTTGGTTCCGGCGTCCAGCACGTCGAATCTTTGCGATCGATTGTTGCCGTCCCAATCCAAACCGTAAATCGCGACGGGGTGAGTCAACCCATCAGTCAGATTCAAATCGATTGTGAACGAGGAGCTGGAATCCCAGCGGGCCGCGATTCGATCTGTGGCTGCAGCCTTCTGCAAGCCCCTTACATCGGTGGTTGAAGCCATCCAGGTTGGTGATGTATAGCCTGTGACACTCAATTGAACATACGCGGGATTAACTGACGCATCGTTGACAGTGTTGTAGCCGTCACCTCCATAAAGGCTCTTCCAGTTACCTTTCGTGGTGGTATCCAACTGGACGAAGCTCACACTCGAGGTAGGGGTTGGCGTTGGTGTAGGAGTCGGCGTGGGGGTTGGTGTCGGCGTCGGCGTGGGGGTCGGCGTGGGGGTCGGCGTGGGGG
>JBOGOP010000463.1:0-2565 GCA_050747225.1 Pyrinomonadaceae bacterium | reverse complement strand
GGAAAAGCCCGATCAAATCAAGGTCTTCATCTCTCACCGCGATTCGAAGTGCGATGAGTGTGGCGAAGAGCTGGGAAGACAAGCCTGGATTACTCTCGAACGAGACAAAGGCGCGTTATGTCTTGCTTGCGCCGATCTCGACGACTTAGTTTTTCTCCCTACGGGCGATGCCGCGCTTACTCGTCGCTCGCGAAAACACTCCGCGCTCTCAGCAGTCGTCCTGAAGTTTAGCCGAGCGCGTGGACATTATGAACGCCAGGGCCTACTCGTCGAAGAGCAGGCGTTAGAGCAGGCTGAAGCTGAATGTTTGGCTGATAGTGAAGTCAGAGAGCGACGAAAAGAACGCGAGGCGGAGCGGCGTGCGGAACAGGACCACGAGTACATTCAAGCATTCGCCACCCGTGTGAGAGAGATATTTCCACACTGCCCCGCGGGAAGGGAACAAAAGATTGCCGAACATGCCTGCCGGAAATACAGTGGCCGCGTCGGCCGCTCAGCACTCGCAAAGAGCCTTGATGAAGCGGCGGTGAACCTTGCCGTGATCGCGCACATCCGCCACCGTGAAACAAACTACGACGACCTACTGGGAGGCGGCTTTGATCGCGGTGAAGCGCGCGCCACCGTGCGCGTCACCGTCGACCAAATCTTCGACCGCTGGAAGTAGGAAGTAAGTAGGACAGACTTTCCAGTCTGTCCATTTGCCGACTCCTTCCATCCGACATTCCACCAAGCCAGCCCCAACAGCCTCAACTCCTTGGAGTGCGGCGACCTGTCGCCGCTTTGGCCCGCGGCGGCCTGGCGCCGCTTTCTCCTAACCCAACTCACATCTTTCGCAAGAAGCTCGCTGCCACAATTTCGCGACCCGGCCAAAGCGCCGACAGGTCGGGCGCACTCCAGGGAGAAGCCTCTTTCCTCCACGTCGCTAGTCCGTGAAGCGGACGACCGACAGTAGCCCAGCGATTTGTCAAAACTTGGGTTTAGCAGCGCCAAAGGCGCGGAATGTGAAAGCCTGGGGCAACGCCCCAGGTGAAGGTGTATAAGAATCTTAAAGCGCTGAAGGCGCGAAATGCGCTGGTTTTGCGAAAACACGAGCGTTCCGTCCGACGTCACTATCATTGCGCGCCTTCAGCGCTCGGGAGAGTCGCTGCCTCCCACCTGGGGCGTTGCCCCAGGCTTTCACATTCCGCACCTTTGGCGCTGCGAACGCGAGTTTTGACACAGGCTTATTCAAACGGCAACGCGAGCATCCTCGGCACGATCCTGGAGACGATCCTGAATCTCCAACTTGGTCAACTAACCACCCGCTCACTATTGTGAGCAACTAACCAGCGTCCAGTTTCGCCCGTCGAGACTGGACGCTTGTTCTTTTACCTCATCACTAAATGCCTCATCACTATTCACTTCTGGAGAGTGAACCGTTTGACTTTTGCTTATGCCTGGGATAGAAGTGCGCCAACTAAATCAGGCCGCTTTGTTTGTTCAACTAAACTTCCCAACCCAATTCAAAAGGAGTCTCCCAAAATGAAACGATTTCTAGCAGTATCACTGCTGATGATTGCCGCTGCGACCATTGCCTTTGGTCAGTGTAGCGACGCCGACAAAAAGAAGCTGGAAGATTTTGATCGCGCCTGGGGCGAGGCCAGCGTTCGTGGTGACCGGGCTTTTCTGCAAAACGTCTACGCCGACAACTTTGTTGGCTTAGGCGCGACCGGCGCCATAGACAAAGCTCAGACCATTGACGGCGCCATCAAGCAGGCTGAGCGCGATAAAGCCAACCCGAATGCCGCCCAAGTCACCCATGATTACTACATGATTACCTGCACGCCAAACTCGGCAACGATCACGCATCGCAACGTAATCACCGAAAAAGCGGGCGGCAAAGAAGAAACTTTCTACAGCCGCAGCGTTCACGTCCTGGAACGGCGCGGTGATAACTGGCAGGTCGTAAGCAATGCCGGTCATCCGCTTGATGACGGGGGCGCTCTGCTCTACATGGAGCGCGAGTGGAACGATGCCAGCAAGCGTGGCGACGTGGCCTGGTTCGAACGCAATTACGCTGACGATGCCACGGACATAAGCAGCCGCACCGGCGCAATTCACAGCAAAGCGGAAGAGATTGCTTCGATGAAAGGCGACAAGACAGTGCTTGACTCGCTCGAGCTTTCGGACCTGAACGTGCGCGTTGAGGGAAACTCAGCGATCGTCACGGGCATCAATCGCGTGCGAGGCAAAGACGCCGAAGGAAAGCCGTTTGATCGTCGGACTCGCTTCACCGACACCTACATCAAACGCGACGGCCGTTGGCAGGTGTGGGCTACTCAGGGAACCGCGGTTCAGTAGTACCAAAACCCGAACACCGAACAATCGCGCGTAGATGACGACGAAAGGGCCACTCATTTTTGAGTGGCCCTTTTTTTTAAGTTAAGGGGCGACATAAGGACCGGGGTCCCCGCGCGGGCAGCCCGCGTGGGGTGGTGGTAGCGACCGGGTAAAAGGGGAACAAACGGAGCCTGGCGATTCACCAGAAACCAGGAAACGCGACTACTCACTCGCGGAATTCAAAGA
>JBOGOP010000462.1:0-2574 GCA_050747225.1 Pyrinomonadaceae bacterium | reverse complement strand
CCACCGTGCTAATGTGTTTGCGCTCCATCCGAAACCTCCTGATCGCTTGGTTGTACTACTCATTAAACGATCAGATCGGGGGGAGCACTTTAAGTTCCCCTTATTTTTCAATAAGTTTAAAGGATCCTACCTATGATAAACCACTAAGTCGCCCTTTATTGAGCCGTGAATCTTGCGTACCTGGCACCGTCGTCGTTCCGAGAACTGACGCGCCATGTTCTCGCTGTCGACAACATCGAATTCAATACCTTGCTCCGCCAGTTCATCTTCAAGAAAAGTGTCAAAGTTCGTGGTGTAGTAGAGCCTGCTTGGGAGCTGTGCCAGGTAGTGGTGAACAGGGCGGAGCAGCACAGGCTTGGTCTTGCGGAATCTTTCCCGCCCTGACTTGAGAAGATTGTCAAGCCGCCGCATCAAATCTCGACGACTGTCCGAGCGGTTGACGAAATATTGGGGAATCTTGAGCAGGGTATCCGGGCTCAACGGAGCGGGCGGGAGCGTGATCGTCAATTCATGTGCCAGCTGACTAATCAGTTCGTCCCAGCTTGGCAAGCCTGCTGCCATTGAGGCGCCTGCTCGAACGAAGATGGCCGCGCGGTTCTCCCGGAAAGCGTCAACCAGTTCTGAAGGTGGACTCATACTCCCTCCTTGCGGTCAGTACGCCACATGTCGAGATGTGGCTGCCCAACGGTCGCCATCAGCCGCTTGCGAAGCGCAGCGGAGCAAGTCGGCTGCATGGCGGGGTTGGGCAGCCGATGAGTTGGTGACTCACTGGACGAGCGCAGCGACATTTTCGGCAAAGACGACCCTGGCATAGCGCTCTTCTACCTGGCGGTATATGCCTTCCGGCACAACCGGAGCTTCTTCTTCCAATTCATCCAGGCGCTTGCGCAGGTCGTCCAGATAGTCGGCTTTGTCTGGCAACTGTTCGAGGGGTTGAGTCAAGACCTGTTCGAGTTCTCGGATAATTGTCTTATATTTCACACCAGCCATTCGATGACTTTCGGCCTGGCTGGCAAAGTTATAGAAGGTCTGGAGGCTGGCCAAGACCGCCGACGTAATACTGACCAGGCCCACGACGATTTTTAGAGCGCTATCCACTTGGGTTTGCAGGGAAGCAAAGACAGATGTGCCCGCCACCGCAGACAAAATAATCGCGGGCACGCCTAGCCAGTAGCGATAGGTATCATTCCGGCGCGCGGCCAAGTCGTGTCGGTCTCGACCTTTATGCGCGTGAAGTAGCCAGCCTCGGAGTAATTCTTCGCGGTTGGCTGGCTCAAAGAGCTTTTTCGGTTGAACTTTCGCCCGATCTGAATTCATAGTGATTGTTCCTGTCTAGCGGCCCAACGGTCAGTTTCAGCCGCACGCGCAGCGCAGCGGAGCGTGTCGGCTGGAAACGATTGTTGGGCGGTTTTTGGAATGACACGACTCACCTCTGACCGGCCTAGACCTTCGCCCGCGACATCCAGTTGGCCGTACCGATACCCCGCCTTGGGCCACGGACGAGTCAAGTTGGCCTGTCCAGACTTTCGCCGACAAAACCAAGCCGCCTATACCACTTCACCGATTTTCATACGCATTTGTGAAACCTAACTGTCCGTATCCACACCGTCGGTTGATACGCGCCATCACAAATGGCCGACTCTCTTCATCGTTGGCCTGTCCACCCTCGGCCTGACGTGACCGCCCAACGACCAAGCTCAGCGGCGCGCCGCTTTTTGGCGCGTCCGGTGGAGCGCCTTGTTGGGCGTCCTGGGTTGTGCTTTAGAAAAGAAGGCGACAATTTCCGCAGGAGACTTACCGGCTAAGATACCAGCTTGCTCGTCGCGAACTTTACGAAAGAATTCAACCGAATGAAATTCAGTTTTCCGTGGCATGACTGATGACCTCGCGCGGGGAGTAAATGGTAAGTGGCTTGTAACCCTGTTCGATATTTGCCGCGTTAAACAAGCGAATCTTATCGAGGCGAACGATATGCTTGAAATTCCAACTGACGAGCACATAGACCTCCGCAATAGTGGCTAACGCGATGTGCAGCATGTCGTTTATGAATCTCTTCCCGAGAACGCTGCGCTCTACGTAACCTTGAACCAGAGACACGGCTTCTTCGTCAACGCGGATGATCTCGGTAGGCAAGCTGAGCAATTCCTGATGTAGAGACTTTACAAAATCAGGAGCAGGGGCGATTTCTGCGTCTGTAACGTCGGAGACCACCGCGATGTATCGACCCTGCCGGAAATCTTCCATCAAGCTTTCCGACCAAACCAGGAATTCGGGGTCAAAGCATCCGCCAATCACGGAGGTATCAACGTAAATACGTAGCCTTTTCACCCGAGCAGTCTAGCATCGCCCGGCTCGACGCCCAACGTTCAAAATAACCGGCCTGCGCGGCTTTTCGCGCAGGTCCGGTTCATTGCAGGGTTAGCTGAATAACCGCCCATGACGGAAGGCGTTTAGAAGAAACACGGTAGGCGGATTTGCGGTAATGTGGGAAGACCGCGCCGCCGAAGACCGAAGCGTCAATGGTGTGATCGCATCCGTGGGTTAGCATGGTCCTGGGTAACGTCGGCGACATTG
>JBOGOP010000461.1:0-2596 GCA_050747225.1 Pyrinomonadaceae bacterium | reverse complement strand
CCATAACACCTGACGCTATTCCCGCGGCATCGCGTAGAATGAGAGTTCTATCATTCAGAGAAGAGTTTTAAGCGTGAAAAAACAAAAGTCATTAAAGGCGTTGTTAACCGCAGTGTACGCTCTTGTATTAGTCGCTCCTGTCGTTCTTGCAGCAAAGAGCCAGCCGTCTGTTTTCGGCTGGATCGAAGAAGGGTTGATCTTGCCAGAAAAGGTGTCGGTCAAAATCAAGCTGGACACTGGCGCCTTAACATCTTCGATAGACGCAAAGGATATCACCCGCTTTGCAAGAAATGGTGAAAAGTGGGTGAAGTACAAGGTCGAGGTCAAAGATAGCGATACGGGCAAGATGGTCAGCATTCCGTTCGAACGCCGCATCGAGAGATTTCTAAAGGTTCGAGGTGCAGGAGGTGCCGACCATCGTCTGGTTGTGGTGCTGAACATTTGTATAGGGAATCAGGTTTACAAAGAGCAGTTCTCGTTGAATGACCGCTCCAAGATGATATATCCCGTACTGATCGGGCGACGGACAATCGAGCACCTTGGGCTGGTTGATGTGTCGCGCACTTTCACTATGGATCCCAAATGCTCCATGTGAGTCGCTCTTAAGTCGCATGCAGGGGTCCATTACCGATCTAAGCAGCTGCCAGCCTAGCGTGCCTATTTTCGTTGTAAGTGCATCCAAAGCACGAACGTACCAAGGGCATCGATACGAGATCGAGCTCCTTCCTGACTAGCCTCTGACGCTGTGGGTGCTTGCTGATGATGGGGGTGATCCGGCGGCTGCTTAATGGACGATCGGTTCTGTCAACTCGAGTGGTGTCCATAATCCTTGCATGAACCGTCAATCAAGGTATCGTGGTTATCGCTTCGCCGACGCTTTCTTCGTCATTGGGTCTCCCCCCGAGGGTAACACAGTCCCGAAGTGTAGTGCGATCACGCGATACCGAGCTCTTTACTGGCCGTCTTCCGGATGCGCGAACGTCCGGAGCATGGTCAAGATCTCCTCGGCGGCCTTCCGCTCGTTCGCGGCCTTCCCGCTCTTGTTCGGAGCCGGCGCCTGCGCACGCGCGTAGCTTTCGAGCACCAGGTATGCGTTGTCGTACACCGACGCCCACATCCGAGTGGATGTCGCACGCTCGTGCAGATTCCGATAGACCCTCTCCAAATGCGCCCGCCTCGCTCCAAGCTTCCGGTCGGCAATAGCCTGATACTGCTGCAGCTCGATGCCTCCGACGACGCTCCAGAAGTCCGCGTCGGCACCGGACCTGGAGGCGAGATGCTTCTGGACGATCTGCAGAGTCCGCTTGTCGAGACGCAACCGCGTCCGTTTGCCGGCACCGAGCGCCACGTCGGCGGCCAGGCAGTTGGACGCCGGGTAGTACAATTCGGCGCCGTCCTCCGTTTTTCCGACGTGCACGGCTTTCTCATAGGCCTTCTTCATCTCCACCAGATCGCGTTGCGTGCGCACCGGTTGGACGGCAGCCGTGTTGACCAGGGCCCGGCGCTTGTACACCGATGCGACGAGACTTTCGCGTTCCATGGTCGACTTGAATGCTACGAGCTCCTCGAGCAGCGTCAGCGAGCGCTCGATCTGCAGATCCGCCCCGACGACTGCCTCTTTCAATCGTTTCTCCGCGTCGGAGAGCGCACTACGCGCGGCGGCTTTGGCGTTAGGTGTGGACGCTCCCCCCTTCTGCCGGTCCACTGCGTTCTTCTGCCGTGCCATCTCGTCGCGGTGACGCAGCGCCTTTTCGACCGTTTCCCATCCGAATCGGCTGCGCGCGTTGCTCAGCTGCTCGGCGGCCTTCATGGAAGCTGCCCCGTCGGGGGCGTTCACCGCGCGCTCATACCAGTGCATCGCGCTTTCCATGGCGCCAGCCTCCGCGTACGCCTGTCCGAACAGCTCTGCTACCGCGCCGCCCTTGCCCCACCTCCCGCCGAACAGCTTGTCCAGTTTCTGCAGGTTGTTGACCTGCGTTGGTCGGTCGGAGCCTTGGAACCTCGTCTGTACGTAGATGCGCTCGAGTTCCAGCCTGAGCGCGGTGGCCGACGCGATGCCGAGGAAATCCTCGGTGTTTCCGGCGACCTGATTGGCGTCAGGCGCCTTCAAACGGAATTTCCAATCCGGATCGCCGTAGCACTGGTAGGCTCCCCACGTATTCACATCCTTGTGGCGTTCGTAGGTCGCCGCGCGCGCCTCTGCGACGGCATCGATGAAGCGACTGCCGCGCAGAAGTGAGGCATAGAACGTCGACGCGAACGCGCTAGCCGCGTCATCGTCGACCGCCCAGCCGGCGGCGATGACGCAACGCACGCCGATCTCGATCAGCGCGGCGGCGACTCCCGACGCAAACCGTGCGCGGTCGTATCGTGATCTCAGCAACTGCTTCTCGTCGCCGCGGCCCAGATAGCAGCAGTTGACGAACACGAGCTCCGGCACTACGCGCATGCTCCGAATCTCCTCGGGACCGAGGAACGTCCCGTTCGACAGCACGACCCCGCCCGGTTTGCCGCTCGCGCCCGGCGATCCGTGACCCGCGATGTGGATGATTCGCCACGGCTTCTCGAACAGTGCGTTGATCACGCTCTGCGCATC
>JBOGOP010000460.1:0-2599 GCA_050747225.1 Pyrinomonadaceae bacterium | reverse complement strand
CTACGTATTGCCTCCGCCGCCATCTGTCGGGATGCCCGGCTCCGGCATCTGGCGCGATGGTTCTACGTTGGTCATGACCAAAGATGCTCAACTCCCGGACCGCTGTGTTAAGTGCAATGCGTTCACAGATGGTCGGCTGAGACGTAAATTCACCTGGCATCATCCCGCGATTTACCTTCTTATCTTCGTCGCATTACTTATTTATTTCATCGTCGCAATGGTCACCCGGAAGCGTGCAACGGTTGATTTGGGCCTTTGCGATGAACATAGAGCAAAACGTCGAACATACATTTGGATATCCTGGCTGCTGGCCCTGGGTGGCATTGCCGGGTTCGTGCTTGCAATCCTGGCGAATGACGGTACTCCGGCGTTCATTGGCGTCCTGCTGCTGCTAACGGCAATCGTGTTTGCAGTGATAACGACCAGGCTGGTTTATCCTTCCAAAATCGACGATCGCTTTGTTTGGTTGAAAGGTGTCAACGCCGAATACCTCAACCAGCTTCCTTCGTGGCCTGGTCACTAAGTCAGGCGAGACCCTCCCCACACTACATTTTTATTCGGCTCTCAAGTAAAATTTTCTGCGAAATGAACTCGCCGAACACGGCCATTAAATTCTTCGGTTCTCTCCTCGCGATTCTTGCTCTCAGTGCGGTTGCTTATTCGCAGTCGGGGCGTCGAGTCAAAACTCCTGCCGCGACTCCATCACCTGAAGCAACTGAGCCTGCACCAAATTCTGCGCCGACTGATGAACCGCCGCCGGTCACCGCAGAGAGGAATCAGGATTATCGCTGCACGGATGACGGAACTTTGGCGAGAATTATTGAACCAGACGACAAAGAGGAGATCGTAGTTTCTGCCAAAGAGTCGGATGTGCGCGCTACCATATCAGAGAAGCCAAAGCCTTCTTACACCAGGGAAGCGCGGCGTAACGGCGTGCAGGGATTTGTAACCTTGAAGGTCCTGCTTTCGGCTCGCGGAAAGGTCGCGCGCGTACGAGTGATAAAAGGACTTCCGGCCGGACTTACGGAAAACGCGATTCGCGCCGCTTGCAAGATAGAGTTCAAATCGGCAATGAAAAACGGGCAAGCGGTCTCGCAGTGGGTGACTGTCGAGTACGTCTTTCGCCTGGCTGACTCCTCAATCTTCACGCCTTAGGTAGGACAGGCATTCCTGCCTGTCCGGGTAGACTCGCATTTAATCAGGAAGAGGAAGAAATTTTCCATTTGCCATTGACATTTTTCATTTGTCATTTAAACAAAAGACCGAAGACCGGCGACGGACGACCGAGGGACGGCCAGGTTGCCTGCGGTCGACGGTCCGCCGTCATCGGTCGCTCTGGCATACTTCCATTGACACCAACCAAGCTGCTTTGTAGAGTTTGCAACTGAAGCTCTCCTCCGCCCCTGGTTAACGAAGTAATTTGTTGCTTAGCCGGTTTATTCTAGTCCCCAATCGGAAACTCAAATGACAAAGCGCCTTGCTCTTGTCCTCGCGATTGCTTTTTTCTTCGGCGTCGTCTGCTTTACCGCCCCGGCGTCTGCAAAAGACAAGTGGATCAGCGTGCGCTCGAAGAACTTCCTGTTAATCGGTAACGCAAATGAAAAAGATATTCGGCAGGTTGGCGTTCGACTGGAACAATTTCGCGAAGTCTTTTCGCGTTTGTTTACCAGTCTCAAGATTGATTCACCCGTGCCAACCACTGTGATCGTTTTCAAAAACGACGACTCGTACCGGCCGTTCAAGATAAATGCGAATACCGCCGGTTATTTCCAGCCCGGACCTGACGTCAATTACATCACTCTCGCGCTCTCGCGCGATGTGAACACCCAGCAAGATCCATTCAGCATCATTCTTCACGAATACACACACCTGTTGGTAAGAAACACCAGCGGCAAAGTGCCGACCTGGTTCAATGAAGGGCTGGCCGAATACTACAGCAGCTTCAGCATCACCGCCGATCAGAAAGTGGTAATGGGGCGGCCCATTGCCAGTCATGTCTACCAGCTGCGGGACAGTAAGATGTTGCCGCTGCGAACACTCTTTCAGGTGGATCAAAAATCGCCTTACTACAATGAACGCGACAAACAGAGCATCTTTTACGCTGAGTCGTGGGCGCTGGTGCACTATCTAATGCTCGGCAAAGATGGCCAGCGCTTGACTCAGTTGGGCAAATTTATGGAATTGATCTCAGCCGGCACTCCTATGGAGCAAGCGTTCCAGCAATCCTTTGCAATGACTTTCGAAAGCATGGAGAACGAGCTGCGGGCGTATGTTCAGCGCGATCGCTACCCGATCCTCAGCGGAAGTTTCCAGAGTAAGGTCGGTTATGACAGCGCGATGCAAGCAGCGCCGCTCTCTGAGGCTGAAGCCCAGGCCTATCTTGGCGACCTGCTGTTAAAGAGCAACCGGGCCGATGCTGAAGTTTATCTGCAAAAAGCTTTAGCGCTCGATCCCGATCTGCCGATGGCCAATGCCTCGCTGGGCCTGTTGCGTATGCGCCAGGGCAAACATGACGAAGCCCGCAAAAGACTGGAGCGCGCCGTGGCCGCCAGTTCTCAAAATTATCTCATTCACTACTACTACGCTTACGCGCTGAGCC
>JBOGOP010000459.1:0-2609 GCA_050747225.1 Pyrinomonadaceae bacterium | reverse complement strand
ATCGTGCCCCAGCCCCAGGGATTGAATGGATTTGGATTTGACCCGGTATTTGTGCCTAAGGGCTACCTTGCAACATTTGCGGAGCTACCCTGCGAAGTCAAAGCCAGGATTAGCCATCGCGCTCAGGCTCTAGCGGCCATTCGCTTATTTCTGAGTGGTTGGCTGCGACAAACTTGACCGTTAGTACGCGCGTCCCTAGAATGCACGCCTGCCCGGTTTACTGGGATTGGCTCGGGGCGTAGCACAGCCTGGTAGTGCGCTCGGTTTGGGACCGAGAGGTCGGAGGTTCGAATCCTCTCGCCCCGACCATTAGTATTTCAATAACCTACGGCTGCCAGCCTTGGCGGCCGTTCTTGTTGTGTTGGCCAAGTTGTGACCAAAACACTGAGACCTCTCTTCTCTGATCTCAGGTTGCGCGGCAAACGAATCTGTCGCATTAGACGAGTAAATGACTTGCAGGCCTGGGCTGGGCAAGATGCGTTTTATCGGGCCGAGTTGGGTCTCCCCCGAAAGTAACTGAGTATTTCTCCTCGCAACATGAATCTTGAAGCAACCGTCACCTGACCTTCGGATGACATTCAACGCATTGGAACATAGAGATATCGCCGAGATTCACTGGATGCTGAAACGGCTTATTTGCTTTGTGGCAGAAGTCGCACTTGTGTTTGTCGGCAAGGCCACCCAAGTCAATCGGATGTTGGAACGGACCGGTCTTTACCGAAGCCGCTGGATTCATTGAGTCGTAGATCATGGTGTGACAGACATTGCAATCCTGGGTGATCATTTTGCCGGTGTTGCTGACGTGCTCGCCATCATGGCAGCGGAAACAGCCGGCGAAGTAAAGATGACCAATGTTGTTGGGGTGCGTCTGCCAGTCGGTTTTCATCTCCGGAAAGAAGTACGTTTCAAATATGCGCTGCACCTCCGTGACCGCGCCCTTGATCGCATCCTGCTTTTGCGAGAAAACGTCGGGATAAGTAGTGCGATAGAAATCATTCAAGCTATGCGCAATCGCGTTTGTTGCGTCCGGCGTGGTTTCGTAGGGTTGACTAAGCACCTCCACCGCCTTCCGCTTGAGATAGGGTAGCGACGGATCCAACCTGCCGGCCACGAAAGCCTGATCCACAGCGAGATCCGGTGGGAGATAGTTGTGCGCGGGACGATTATGACAATCGACGCAATCCATCCGGCGCTTTTCAGCCGCGGCAATTTGATTCGACGTCAGCGGACGATTGCGATCATAGTATTCCGTAACGTTGCCTTGTCTGTCCTTGATTCGCACCCAGGGTATAACCTGACGATGATCATCGGTCGAAATGTAGGTTATCTCATTCGCGATGTTCATGTGCCAATGAATGCCCGTAACCAATCCGGTCGTCGGACTGCCGCCGCCGACGTTTATCAACATACGTCTCTGCCGCAGCGTGTTCTTTTCGTCATAGCCGTAACGATTGAAAGCCTTCATTTGGGCGCCGAAAAATTTCTCCGGCCAGTGACACTGTTCACAAGTTTCCTGCGCCGGCCGCAAGTTGTGAACGGGTGAATTGATTGGCCTGGAATATTTATTGAACGTGACCGAGTAAAGCTGGTACGCGCCTGAGAGTTTGGAACGCACATACCAGCCGGCGCCGGGTCCGACATGGCAACCAACGCAGGCCACGCGTGCGTGCGCGCCAGCCAGATAAGCAGTGCGTTCGGGTTTCATGACGTGACAAGTCTGGCCGCAAAAACCCACTGACTCGGTGTATTCGAAGGCGCGATAGCTCCCGAACGCGCTGGCCGTGATAAACACAAAAGTAATAGAAAGAAAGATCAAGACCGCGCGGCGCGCTCGCGGATCGTTAAGATCCAGCCGCGGATAGGCCGCAATCTCTTCGGGCGATGCCCGGTGCCGCCGTCGCCGTTCAATTGCGCCACCCAAAATGGCGAGTGACAATCCAAACATCAGGATCGAGGGAAAGATGATGTAGGTAAGGATTCCGAGGTAGGGATTCTCTGCATTTGAAGTTATCTCAAGCAGAAACAACAGCACTACACTCACCAGGCTGGCGAGTACGATCGCTGCCCCAACTAAGCTGATGTAGTTTCGAAAAATGCTTGGAGGTTTGGAAACTCTTTGCTCTGTGTCACCCATCTTGTGCACCTACAATAGACAATCAAGTTGGGCGACGCAAGAATCGGTTTCAAAGTCGCACTCCGGGCTGCTGGACCCCGTAGGAGTGATATGGTCGGAACGCGATGTTGTTATCTACTCCGGTCTGGGGAGCGTATCTCAACGAGACCTCTTGCTGCTCAAGCCGTTTCCGCTCTCCCACGGAGTCAGAGGCGTTAGGGCTCGTAAATCTATAACATCTCACTTAACGAGGTGAAAACCCATTCAGCCCTCGTCGTCCTCTTTCGCTTCGTCTCTCGCAGCCTGTTCTTTCATTTGTTCGTAAGCCAGCTCGTGTTCTTCCTTATACCAATCTTCCGAAACGCGCCCATCGACTAAAGCAAAGTTAACTGGATAGACGTCAGGATCGAAAAGCACGTGATAGAAATGCCAGACGATTATCGCCAGCGTCGCCAACACAGCCTCGTAGAAATGAATCGCAAGCGCAATGTTCAGC
>JBOGOP010000458.1:0-2624 GCA_050747225.1 Pyrinomonadaceae bacterium | reverse complement strand
ATGACAGATTGAACGACGAATAGGTGAAAGGCCACGGCGAGATGTTCGACTCGTATCTAGATTCATTTTTTGCTCAGCTTTTCAATCCACTTCGCATTAGTTTCCAGCAGCGGGCGAAACGCTTCGCGCGGCACCGTTGTTTCGATATGCATGTTGTCGTCGGTGTTAATGACTGATCCTGCGACCGCCGGCGACAACTGCTGCTCATCGCAAACGTACCAGGCTCTCACGTCCGCTTCGCTCCTGATGTTTACGCGCCCCAGTTCCGCGGCGATCCGTGGGTCCCCGACTCGTTCTCTGATTCGATCACTCATTTGATCGATCGCCAATGGGGTTTTGCTGCCAACCAACAGCAGATCTTTTCCCTTCCACGCCCCCTGCACGCGAAACACCAGCACATGGGGAAACGTTTCGTGAAAAGTTGCCAGGGCAGAGCGCAGGCTGTCAGTTGAGAGCTGGTATATCTGTAACCACTGCACAAATATCCCATCATCATTCAGGCGCGCGCGGCCAAGCTGGAAAAACTCGCGTGTAAAAAGATTAGCGACTCCCGGCACCCAGGGATGACTTGGTTCGCTGATAATCATGTCGTAGCGAGTCGGTACTACACTTAAGTAAGTTCTCGCATCATCAATGATCAAGTGCAGACGTGGATCGTTGAGCGGACGATTATTTACGTGCTCGAAAAAACGCGAAGCATTCACCGTCGCCGGTTCAAGCTCAACACATTCCACCGATTCAATCGGTGACTGCAGGATGGCGCCGGCGGTAACGCCCGTCGCATAGCCTACGACGAGCGCATTATTCAGACGCGGGGCCAAAAGAAGCGGTAGCTGTCCCAGCATGACCTGCGTTGCCATGTCTTCGCTGTCTGACGCGTTAGTGCGTCCATTGATGGCCATCGAAGTGATGTCCCAGTCTTTCCGAACCGAAACTGTCGCGGTCGGTCCTTCGTCATACAGCAGTAGCTCGTGAATCTCCGGACCGTGTCGCTGCGTTTCATCCTCGACTGCGCCACGCGATTTTGAAAGGACGCGAACGAGACTGTCGTACGCTCCGACTGAGAGATCTGCTCGATTCATGCGCGGAGCAACCAGAAAGAGCGCCACGATGAGCAGCAACGCTAAACCCGCGGCCAGAGCGCGCTGCAGGTCGCGATCACGGGCTTCAGCTTTAGGCTGATAAGCGGCGGCGGCAACGATGACACAGAGCATGGCCGCAAAGAGGATTGTGAATCGCGTGCTTAGCTTTGGAATCAAGACAAATCCGGCAACAAACGCCCCGGCGATCGCGCCGATCGTGTTTATGGCGTAACTGCGGCCAACGAGCCGGACCGATTGATCCTTCGGTCTTGTTCCCGCCCAAATCAATACCAATGGGATAACCATTCCCATCAGGAATGCCGGCAGAAGGATCAGCAGTGCGACTGAAAGGATTTGCAGCGTCAGCAGTCCGGCCCAACTGTTGATGTTCAAGCGCAACCCGGCGTTAACCAGCAGGCCCGGAATCTTGTTGACCGTCCAAAGACTGAGAAAAATACTTACCGCCGTTAACAGTTCCACTTGCAGCAAAGTTGCTCGCAACGTGGTAAGGCGTTTCCGCGCCATTAGGTACGCCCCACCCGATAAGCCCAGCAGAAAAAGAGCTACCACAATGCTAAAAGCATACGTACTTGAGCCAATGATCATGGCGAGCAGGCGGGTCCAGGCAACCTGGGTACTGATGGTTACAAATCCGGAAACGAAGGCGCAGATCATCCAGAACGTTGAGTCACTCACTTCATCAGCCAAACCAGTTTCCGCTACTTGTGACTCTGCGGTGACTGGTGTGGCATCTTTCGCAACCGTCGATTGCGCCGGCACTCGCCGATCAGCCACGATCGAAACGATGCCAATCAATATGTTAATGAGCGCCGCGATATAGATCGTAGCGCGAAGGCCGAACGTCGGTAACAGAAAAAATCCGGCGATGATGCTGCCGCAGATGGCGCCGGCCAGATTGCGCGTGTATAGCCCGGTTATCGATATCGATATCGAGGTTGAGCCTGAACGATCGGAGCGCAGCAGGGCAGCCGAGAGTAGCGGCAGAGTCGCGCCCATAAATGTCGTGGGAACGAGCAGCATCAGGCACGAAATCAGGAAACGCCAGAGACTAAACGCGAAGAAGCCTGGATGGAATTGCTGCCAGATAACGGCGTAGAGATTGTCGACGAAGGTAAAGAGAAAAGGCACCGCGAGCGCGTACAGGGCGATACCAATTTCGAGCAGCCCATAGGCCCGTATCGGACGTTTTACAGCTGCGCCACGTCGGCCTGCCAGTCCGCTTCCGAGCGCAAGGCCGCCCATAAAAGCGGCTAACACTGTGCTCACCGCCAGCGTAGTCGCGCCGAACACGAGACCCAGCATACGCGCCCAGAGCACTTCATAAATCAGCCCGGTGGCGCCGGAGAGAAAGAAACAGGCGGCTACCAGCTTGAAGGTCTTGGGCGAATAGGTGTTGGTTGGATTCGATCTCGCCGCGGGGGCAAGCGTGGCCATTAAGGTGTCTCCCGATGTGGAACCGTGAAACCTCAACTCCTTGGAGTGCGCCGACCTGTCGGCGCTTTGGTCGGCAGTGGGTTATGC
>JBOGOP010000457.1:0-2667 GCA_050747225.1 Pyrinomonadaceae bacterium | reverse complement strand
GTATGTGCCGTTGGCATACACGTTGTTTTCCGTGCCCGGAGCGGCGTATTGCAAGTAGTATTTGCCATTGTATTTGGTCATCCATGCCCCCTCGATGAACGGCTTTGTGTTGGTGTCTCGGTGATCTTGCCCGAAGCGCTCCCAGCCGTGCACGTCAGGATGCAGGTAGAGAAGTTCTTTCGCTTTCCCGATGTAAACGAGTCGATTATTGTAATCGAGTTCGATACCGTAGATTGGGTAAACGTTCGAAGAGCCCCAATACATGTACCACTTGTCGGTGTCATCATCGTGGAAAATATCCGGATCCCAAGGGCCTGCGGTACTGGGGGGCAAGCGCGGCAGCCAGCGATTGAAGAATTCTAAATGTCCGTTTTCAGGGGTTGTTGTCGAGAAGATTGGCCGCTGGTCGAATGTCGATTGAAACAAGTACAATGTCCCGCGCACTGAAAGAGCAGCCGGAGCGCAAACATCTTCCATCGGCCATTTGTCGGGCACAACGTAATCCCAGTGAAGCAAATCTTTGGAATGCCACCATCCCCCTGAAATCGTCACGAACAAGTAGTATTCGCCTTTGTGGTTGACAATGACCGGATCAGCCCCTGAACGGTAGGATATCTTTTCGTTGATCTGCTCAAAATTATACTGATAGTTGATATCCATTGGATTGCAGTAGGTCTTAATCCCAGACGATTGGGAATAGGCCGCAGAGGTTATCATTAGAATAAGGAAAACGACTCTAGTGAATTTCATCTCATTGTTTCAAAGTTACTTGTTGATTTGCGCGAGCAGGACTCACAATTATGCCACAGAAGAACGAGGCGTAACTCTCCAGGCGGAGATCCGCTGAAGCCATTGGACATTAAGTAGAAGCTAATGGACCCTCCGGGGTGCGGTCATTCACGTGCCTTGGTGCCGGTGGTCTACGCTACGCTTCGACCACGGGCTACTTTCTGCATAACCCTCCGGGTTAAATACCCTGGGAAACAGAAAAGCAAAAGACAAAAGGCGCTACCAAGCTCATGCTCGCGTAGCGCCTCTTCTTCTGTTTACTGTCTCCTGTTTACTGTTTACTGCTTTCTCCTACTTCGGAAACCGGTCGCGGTATTCACCACTGACGATGAAGGCCTTAACCATTTCCGCCTGTTCAAAGTTGCCGTTGAACTCATTCAGCTTGTTCAGCCAGAAAGCGTAGCCACCCGCGTCATAGTCGCGTCGCAGGTAGCCGTAGTATTCCATCATCACAAACGCCTGGTTGAACTTCGCGTTCACGAAGCGGCTGTTCTCGGCAATACTCCTGAGCGCCTCAGCGCGTGTCATTGTTCCTGTTCCCAGTCCACTAACCAGCGCATCGCGCTCCGCTGCCGTGAACGCTACACCAGTGTGGCTGATCAAAGTATCGACGAACAGACTGTTGTCCATGTTCCCGTACACTCCGACGAATGTCGCCCGGTTGACGAAGCTGTTAACAAACGCTTCCGTGTTCGCTCTCAGTAGCGCTTCCCAGCCATCCTTACCGACTTGCACGCCTAGTCCTACCGTACGCGTGTCAGGCATGAACTCTCCAAAGTTAGGACGAACCCCGTAGCTAGCGCGGTAGATTCCATCAACCAGTCCGCCGGTTTGCTGGAACTCGATCGAAAGGAAGTAAGCAGCTGAGACGTTCTCGCGTCTGCGCTCAGTGCAAACCGTGTCGCCGCCACACTCCAGTATCTGATCGCTCCAGAAGTTGAAGCCGGCTTCATCTGGTTCACGTCCCAGGAAATCAATGTAGTGTTGGCGGACGAAGTACTCGGGCGTATCCAATGGATTGACGAAATTGCTCGTCGCCAAAGCCGCACTGAAAGCAGCTTCCGTCGATTCCCCAAGCTGGCTAAATGATCGGGTCGCCGGCGAGAAGCTGTAGTTAGCGCGCGAAGGCGTGACCGTGTAGAAGCCGTTGGTCTCTACCTCATCGAAGCGATAGACACCATTCGCGTCAGTGATGAACTTGCGGTTCTGTGTGCCTTCGAGTCTTACCACTGCGCCTTCCACCGGATTGCCGCTCTGGTCAACGATGCGACCAGTGACAGTGCCGCCCGAGGCGGTCGGCGCCAGGATGCTGAAGGTCCATTGCGTGGTCAGATCCGCTGCCAGCACTCCGGTGGCTTCTATCCAGTTGGCGGCGCCATCCCGGGTGGGCACACCGGGCGGAGGCGGTGCCGCCACCCAATGATTGTCTGCCGTTCGCAGCCGCCGCAGACCCAGGCTTGTTTCCGGAGTGTTCCCGTTCAACTCGCTGTCGAGATAGTGCAGCCGCACCGTGGTAGTGAACCCTGCACCCGCGGTCTGGCTGATGGTGTAGTTGCGTTGCACCGCCGCGGCATAAGTTGCCGGCGCCGCCTTCGCCAGTACCACCGTCATCGTCGTCGGCCTGGTACCGGCCCCGGTGAAGGTGATGATGTTGTTGGGATTGCCAAACGTCAGTGAAATAAGTCCGAAGGGACCGCCGGTGCGAATTACGGTGCCCACCACATCGCCCGTACCCGTCGACGCAGTTGTGTTCGGCTGCGTCAAGGTGAACGCGCCGGTGTTCAAATCCCCAAGCGTGAGCACCAGCGTGCCGTTGACAGTAGAACTTGAAGTCAACGTAACTCCAGCCGCGTTGTTGATCGTCAGGTTGTTGTAAAC
>JBOGOP010000456.1:0-2669 GCA_050747225.1 Pyrinomonadaceae bacterium | reverse complement strand
TCGCAGCGCAGAGCCGCTGCATGCGTAGGCGCTTGAGACTAGTAGGTGCCCGCCTGGTACTGATACAGTTTCAACAACATAAATGCATCAGTACCGCCGGCCTCTTTTGCTCGACATGATGGCTGCAATCGTGATACAAGGCGCTTCTCAAGTGATCGATCCCGAGCGTGACTACCACTCGCTTACTCATCGCTCGTCTTTAATCAGCCACGGCGCAAGCTCTTGCAGAGTTGGCGATAATTCTGGTTGGCTATTCACCTTCACGAGGCAACCATGAAACAATTTCAAATTAACTACATTCGTATGTGAGAGCGCTCGAAGGACCATCAATCGACATCGGGGAGGATCTATGGCACGAAAACGTGTAATCGCTCACTTCATGCATGAGTACGAACGCGGAGACGTACTTTCGCAATTGAGTCAAACGATCGTCACTGACGGCTTTGCGATTGGTGACATTGACGAGGATCAGATTTCGGACCTCGAGAAGAAAGGCATTATCTTTCAGGAATTTGAACAGAAATCTCAGCCCTCCTTGGTCGATGCTGCAGCCGAAGAGCGGGTGATGACAATGAGCCTTCTCCCAACAACGCTCATTCCCGAGTCTGTGCCGCCCGTCGAGTCACCTTCTTCAATCAATACATATTACTTGACTCTGGACGGCCCTCTGTTGGCCCAGTGGCGAAGCGAGCTGGAGGGCCTCGAAGTGGCATTCAGGGTCACACTCCCAAATTACCAGTGGGTGACGCGTATTCCGGTGGCGAGGGTGGCAGAGGTTCAAGCTCTACGCTTTGTAACTAATCTGGAGGTCCGTGAGTGGAACCGCAATATGCCGACGGTCAATGAGGCAGCACCGTTCGGCTCACCAAATGAAGTGCTGGAGATGGTAACGCACGATGTGCTTTTGGATCAGGATGCTCCGCTAAAGGAGTTTCTTAAGTGGCTATCGGAACGGAATATTGCGGTAGCTGCCGCTGAAGAGAACAAGGCGCGTATCTACCTGCTGGAAGACGACCCGAGATTGACGGAGATCTCTCGCCTAACCGATTGGGTGATAGACATTCAACCTTACGTCCCACCTCAACTTCACAATGACCGTGCGCGAGTGTTGCTGGGTGTTAGCGGTCCACCCGCGGCAAATCCGCAGTTCCGTTTCCCCTTCGAAGGCGATAAGGAAATTATCGGCATAGCAGATACCGGTCTGGATGATTCGCACCCGGACTTTGCCAATCGCATTGTGGATCTGGTGGCGCGAGGCCGCCCTGGGGATGCTTCCGACCCGCATGGACATGGCACCCATGTAGCAGGGTCGGTTCTGGGAGACGGCAGCGCTTCGAGCGGCACGCTACGGGGCACTGCACCGCGGGCAAGGCTCTTCTTCCAATCATTGCTCGACAAAAACGGCGGCTTGGGCGGATTACCGCTCCTGTTAGGTAAGCTTTTCGATGAGGCGTACAAAGCGGGAGCACGAATTCACAGCAACAGCTGGGGCTCGGCTGCGATGGCAGCCTACCGCATAAACTCCCGTGAGGTTGACGCCTACATGTACGGTCAAAAGGACATGCTGATTGTCATTTCCGCCGGCAATGAGGGAACCGCTGCAGATCCCCAAATTGGCCTACGAAATTCACAACCAGGGTTTGTGGACTGGTTGACTATTGGCGCGCCGGCCACTGCCAAAAACGCACTCACCGTTGGCGCGTCACGCAGTGACCGGACCTCGGGTGGTTTTTCAGAGCTTACCTACGGCGGGCTTTGGCCGCCAAAGTTCCCAATAAATCCGTCGGCCGCTGACGGAGTGTCCGGCGATGCTGAAGAGATCGCAGCATTTTCCAGTCGTGGTCCCTGTGATGACTTCAGGATCAAACCCGATGTGGTTGCTCCGGGCACCGACATTCTGTCGTGCCAATCATCAAAAGCACCGTTGCGAAATTTCTGGGGGCCGGGTCCGAATGGAAAGTATGCATATATGGGCGGCACATCGATGGCCGCACCTTTGGTTACTGGCTGTGCCGCGGCCGTTCGTCAATACTACACTCAAGAGCGCAACCACTTGCCAAGTGCTGCCTTAGTCAAGTCGACGCTAATCAACTCAACCAGACAACTGACTGGAGCCAGCGCTACCGCCGACTTTCCGACTCAACCAAACTATCATCAGGGTTTCGGCGTTGTGTATCTTCCGATGGCCGTCCCCACTTCTCTGGTTCCAGGATTCGGGCTCGAGTTCTACGATAACTGGAATTCACCAGCCCTTCATTTCAATACGACTGGTGAACGACGTCGGTTCTCCTTCAACCTGAATCCGGGTGGGGTGTTCCTGCGCATTACGATGGCTTACACGGATCCTCCAGGTAGAGCGCTACAAAACAACCTGAACCTGTTTCTTGAACTCCCCGATCATTCGAAGAAGTATGGCAACATGACCTTACCACATGGGCTGAACCGCCCAGACGCAACTAACAATGTCGAAGTCATTCGTTTGGACAATCCGTCCGCCGGAAATTATGTAATTCAGGTTGTCGCGAGCAATCTGATCGAACCCCAGGATTTTGCACTGGTAGTAACCGGAAACTTCTCGTCTCCAATGATTGAGATTAACAACTGAGGTAAAACCGATGTTCAAGCTTCACGTTTTGCAGGCTGCCTTCGGCGACTGCTTGCTTCTGGAA
>JBOGOP010000455.1:0-2680 GCA_050747225.1 Pyrinomonadaceae bacterium | reverse complement strand
GTTGTGTGCACTAACTTGTGCAAAGACCGCGCCACTGCTCCGCGACCTGAGTTACCGGGTCTTGCGGTTTCGGATCGCGGAGATCAAACGATTGACGAGATGTGAGTTAAAGAATGTTTTGGGTAGAGAACGGAGCGGTGATCGGTTGGATGGGGAAGCGTTAGTTCGTGCTCACCTGCGAGCAGTTGTGGTAAGCGAATGAGCGTGAGCGCGAAGGGACGCCAGGATCCAAAGCGCCAACGGCGCGAAATGCAATAGCCTGGGGCAACGCCCCAGGGAAGGGATATCCTCACCCGCCCTGAAGCGCTGAAGGCGCTGCAGAGTACTAGCTCTTCGGTGCGAAGTAACCGATGCGGGTGTGGGTTTGGTAAGTCGGCGTGGTGGATTCCACCCGGACGCGGCGGAAACCGCCGTCGCGCGTTTTGTTTGTCGGCGTGTAGTAGAGCGCATACTGCTTACGCAGTTCCTCGGCCACTTCCGCGTAAGTTGCTTCCAGAGCGTCGAAACTGCGTGGCTTGTACAGACGCCCGCCGGTGGCCGTGGTCAGATCCGCCAGCATTTGCTCACTCTGATCCAGCGCCTGCAAACCCAAACGTAAGGCATCGATTTGAAGTTTGTTGAAGCGCTGCGCCGAATCGGATCCGCTGGTTAGCGAGTCGAGGTCAGCCTGTTTTTCGGCGCGCGATATTTCTGTGTTGCTGACAACGTAAACCGTTACCTGCGATTGCAGCAGCGCCCGCGCGGCGTTTTCAATAGTAGTGCCCTTTCCACTATCAATTCCATCAGTCAACACAATCACCGCGCGGCGCGATCTTGAGGACCCATATTGTTCACGCGCCGCCAGCAGCAAGGCGTCGTTGAAACGAGTGAACATTCCCGGCTGGATTCTGGTTAGGGCGCGCTGTAATTGGAACCGGCTGTTGGTCCAGTTCTGAAGTAATTGCACTGTATCGTCAAACTTGATCAAACTGATTCGATCTTCCGGTCCGAGACCTTTGGCAAAGCCTTCCGCGGCGCGACGGAAGTCATCAAGATTGCGCACCGCCGAGGACGACGCATCGATCATTAACACTGCGTCCACCGGCACTTGCCTCAGCGCCAGGTCGCGCAGCGGTTGCTCGTGACCGTCTTCGAAGACGCGAAAGTCGTCGCGACTAAGCGCGCTGACCAAACGCCCATTAGCATCACGAACCGTAACCGGCAGCATCACCTCAGTGGTTTCGAC
Source organism: Pyrinomonadaceae bacterium (assembly GCA_050747225.1). Lineage (GTDB taxonomy): Bacteria > Acidobacteriota > Blastocatellia > Pyrinomonadales > Pyrinomonadaceae > PSRF01. The sequence continues at coordinate 1,455 of JBOGOP010000455.1, read as the reverse complement.
AGTGATCACGTCGCCAGGATTGATTTGCTCTTCCTTTTTTGGTGGTAACTCCGGAAGCGGCGGAGGTTCACCCAGACGTTCAAGCAAGGTAGGAGTGGGCGAAGGTTTCGCCGCCGGCGCAGTCTTTTTGGGTTGAGAAGCGGTCTGCGTTTTGCGCGACTTGTTTTGCGCAGCAGAGAAGCCGCCCGCTTGCGTGCTGACTACCAGTTGCAACATGACGATTGCAACGAGGCAGAGCACAGCTTTGATGCGGCGAAAGTTTTTATTGGCGAGACAGGCCATTGGAATTTGGCGTAGTTTGCGATTCGCTGCTGTCACCGCTTGCCGCTTTCATTGCCGATAGAATCTTGTCGGTAACGCGGTGCTTGCGGAGGTCTGCAAGTTTTGCCGGGGAGAGGTCAAACTCTACTGGAGACTGCTCGATGCGCCGGATGATTGTTCCTTCGGAGAACCCGGCTTCGATCAGTTCCACAACGGAATCGTTTGTAAGGGTTGCGACTTTTTCAAGCTTCATTGGAGCGCCGGCCTCGCTGGGTGGGCGCAGGATGCGGACGGTAGCGGAGCCTGTCGTTACAGTATCGCCACCGGCAGAACCGTTGCGGCCTCGGCTCTCGGTGCTGCCTTTATATCCTCCGCTGGATCCGAATATGTCGGTGCTGTTGCCGGGAGCGCCGGAGTTTTTGCTGGGATCGCTTTGCGGATCAATACTCTGTTTGGCATTGCCCTGATTGAAAAAGTTTTCGTCGCTCCAGTTTTCGTCGAACTCGACGCCCTGTTGTCGGGCCAGCATGGCCAGGATTATTTTTTCACTGACGCCGGATTTCTTCAGCTCAATCATGCGTTCGGTGGACAGATCAAACCTGGTAGGACTCGAGCCGATGATCGAGATGATGGTCTTTTCCTTGAAGTCGGCTTTGACCAGCTTAACTACGGAGGTGTTTGTCAGAAGATCGTGCGTGGTCGTTTGTGCGCCGGCACGATTCTGGCTCAGGTTGAGACAAAAGAAAATCAGGAGGAACCAAAAAACAAATGCCTTCATGGTATTACCTCGGTAAAGACAGTGAACAGTGAACAGCAGAACGCGGTATGTAACCTCGACCGGCTTCTAGTCCTCGACCGGCTCCTCGTCCTCGACCGACTCCTCGCCCCCGTACGGACGAAATGTTTATAGAACCCGGCTTACCAAAAAACTCTTAAGCGCCGTTAGGTGCGTAATGTTCGCTGGGTGATCCGGGACATTGCGCTCCGCTGGAGCTCCAGATATCTTGCTTATTCGAGTAGCTATAAACATCCGGCTCCTCCGGAGCTCAGGTGCCGTTGTCCGAAAAAGCCTTCAATCCAACTTGTGAGCTTCGCATCTCTTTAACTCGAAACTCGGAACTCGGAACTCGAAACTAAATGCTCAATTCTCCCCACCTGGAAGATTCGTTCCTTTTCCGTAACGTTGCCTGATCT
>JBOGOP010000454.1:0-2705 GCA_050747225.1 Pyrinomonadaceae bacterium | reverse complement strand
TCACCCTCATGGATGACCTGCGGATCGCCGCATAGCAATCGACAAAATTTTGTCGATGTTATTCTTGTAAGCGCCTATTTTGTTCATCATGCGCGCGAATAGAATCTGCTCATTATTCGCGGCCTTGTTACGCATACTCAGAATGAATTGGCCAGAAAACCGGCTCGCAACTCTAGGCAAGCCACCCCTGACCGATTTGTCGAACCATCCTTTTAATGATCGGTCGATAGTAGTGTCGAACAATGCATCATCATCCCTGTTGGATTTTTTTTGAACCAGCGATTTGATCCCGAGCTGAAAAATGGGCGACATGAAGCTCCCAACGTTCGCGATCTGCCGAATGGAGTGCAGAAGCGATGCTTTTATGGTTTCTCGCGAAAAAGATCTCAGATACAGGACGGGCGGGCGCGTATCCTGCTTCAATAGGGTGTTAGCATCCAATCCAACGCTCGACCTTGCTGCTGCTTGACCGAATTTAACGAGAACATTTCCGGCAGTGAGTGTTGAGAGGTAAAAACCAAAAGAAGGAACCGTTGATGCCAAGGGAAATAGTAAGTAAGCGCCGGACCAGAGAACAATGGCTATTCCTAATGCTAGTGCCGTCCAGGAAGCAGTCACAATCAATCTGGAAGTCGTGCCAATGCTCGTCAGATGAAACCGCCGAATGATTGATGCGGTTATTCGCTCGCCGCAAAACACTAATAAAATAGAACCTACCGCAAAAAATATGTTAGCCTCAATCGGCGGTATTTGCAGGAGCCATGAAAAATAAAAAGAAAGGATCGCAAGCACGCCGACTCCGGAAACGGCTTGTCCAATTGCCAAGCCGGAAATAAGAGTAAGATATCTCATGGCAGGGTATAAATGGGGTCAGACACTGAGGTATCCCCACAAATAGCTGGACTGTAAGAACTCCGCTGGTGTGATTCCGGCGAATAAGAATTTCAAAAGCCCTTATTCTTCGAAGGGGAAGATACGACTGAACCTGTCAGGTGTCAAACACGCGTCACCACAATGTTTTCAGCTTACCCCGAGCTCAATGCGCGTCGTAACCCGCCGATCGGCGCAGATAGCCTCGACCGCCTGTGTTCGGTGGGTTACGGCGCGCGGAAAAGCGAGCGATACACGGCAGGACTTCCTCGGTGCGCGCCTAACCCACCCTACGAAAGACTGGGCGGCACTGCTATTCGATCCAGCCCGCGTAGGTTGGGTTAGGCGCGCACGGCGACTAAGTGGAAGAATACTACGAAGCCACCCGCGCGCCGTAACCCAACATGCAATGGCGATTATAGCCTCGTCGCCGTCCGTTGGGTTACGACGCGCATCACTCTCACTGCAATCTTTCATCGACTTTGGTCGTGCGCGTCTGACCCAACCTACAGCGCTGGAAGTGGCGCAGCCCGCCAGTAGCACGCCTCGACGACCTCTTCCAGTCCCTCCTGCACCGCGCCTTTCAGGGGGAACTATGACGGTTTCACGTTAGGAGGGCTAGCTATGAACAACGATACTCCACTTTTGAAGATTCGCTTTGACGGCGAAGCGGTAGGGCCTGGAAGGATTCCTGTAAGCCATTTGCTCCGCTTTCTTGGCAATATGAACAAAGCCCTCCAGCGCACGGGGCGCGTCTTACTCGGCGAAAGTGTCAGCGTGCGCCGGGGACCACAGCCCCACAGTATCAAGGACGAGGTAGCGCTCGATCTGGTGCTACTGACTCATGGCAGCCCGGCCGCCGTGCTCGGCTTCGAGCGGCGGATCGAACAACAGTCGCTTGCCGGGATGGACCGGGGTATGGAGATTCTGGAGAAGGCCATTGTTGGGTTGGCTGCTGTCCAGGAGGCGGACGAGGCCTTGCCGCCGGGTTACGACGCGGGTGTCCTGATGGCGTGGCGCGATGCGGGAATTGTATTCAGTCAGGGAATTGCGCGGGTTGAGTTTGCCTTAAATCACCCCGACATGCCCGTCGTGGCAGCCTTCACGCCAAACGGTTTTGTACGCATTCAGCAGCGCATTCAGGGGCCGCAGACCAACATGCGCACCATCGAGGGCCGGCTTCTGATGGCGGATTTCAAGGAACACGGTACCCGTTGCCGGGTCCATCCGGCCGTCGGCGATCCGGTACTTTGCCTTTTTGACGAGGAACAGAACGAAGAAGTTCTGGAAGATATTCTTCATTACGTCCGCATCGTGGGTGAAGCAAAGGAGGACCCCGTTACCGGCAAAATCACGAGCATCAAGATTTACGATATCGAGCGACTCGAAGACCGCGAGAACGAGGCCACCGACCTGTTACCGAAAGGGACACCGATCTCACGCGATTTTTGGCAATCACCTTCACTGGAAGAGTTGGCGCTTTCTCAACGTGTGCAACCGATGCCGGACATCCGGGCGCTTTTCGGCACGTGGCCAGATAGTCAGGATGACGGGTTTGAGGCGGCGATTAATCAATTACGGCATCAAAGCCTTGCAGGGGGCGACCTGCGATGAGCGATGCGAAGCTCGTCCTCGATACGAACATCGTTTCTTACCTCATGAAGGGTGGGGCGCTGGCGGAAACTTATGCGCGACACGTACAGGGCAAGCTTCTCGCTATCTCCTTTATTACCGTTGGCGAACTTTATTTTGGAGCGGAAAAGGCAAACTGGGGCGAGGAGAAAAGAAAAAGGTTGGAAACAACGCTGCGCAACTTTGTGGTTATCCCCTATGAC
>JBOGOP010000453.1:0-2738 GCA_050747225.1 Pyrinomonadaceae bacterium | reverse complement strand
TGATTGAGACAATCCGCTGGTAGTGAGAGAGCTGATCAAAGAAGCTGCGGAGCGAGGCAAAGGAACTAGTGACGCTGACTTCGATCCTCTTGCCGTTATAGTTTTCCTGCTGCACATCATCCTTCGGAATAAACTTTCTCAGCACTAGACCATTGTTGCGAGCCCGTTCCTGAACGCTTTGTAACACCATCGTCAGCTCTCGCTGCTCCGGCAACAATGCTTTCAGTTCCTCATACTCTTCAACTCTTGCTTTATAAACTGCGCGGAAGTCATTCAGACGCTGAGAGGCGATTTGCGCTTGCGCGTTCTTGGTGAGCAACTCGGCGATTTCGACGTTCATTGTTTTCGTCTCAGCGCGGACGGGTTTGGTCACGAAATTCCAAAAGCCCCCGTAGACAACCCCGGCTATGACGACGGTGATCCCTAATTTCAGGTACCAGGGCATTGATTGAAGATTGCCGATTTTCATTTGTTAATTCCTTCCCAATTCTTGGTGGGTCTGGTGTGGTAAGCGTCTATTTCTTCAACGCTACTTGATTAGCAGGATTTGCGGTTGCGTTTGCGCTCGTGTTCGCGGGTGATTGGACCGGCTGCTTAATAGCGTAGTTGCACTTTAGAGTGAAGGCCACTACCTCCGGCTGCTGAATCACGACTATCGAATCAGTCGGCGCGCCGCCCTTTTCACCGGCCGGTACCTGGGCCAGTTCGCGCTGCGTTTCGATATTCAAGTTAGTAAACAATCCAGACGAGAATTCCAGACTCTGCCCAAAGCGCGTTACCGAAGCCTCATTGGGTGAAATGCCCTTGATGGTGAGTTCTCCATCCTTCTGTTCCAAACTCTTCAAATAAAGACCAGGTACGGCGTCGAACCGGGCTTTAATGTCACGAAGTACAGCACTGGGTCCCTGTTGCGATTCGCGCAATCTCTTGATTGCATCAATGCGACCCTGAATGTCCTGAGCCTTCTTTTCCAGGTCCGCCTGCTCTCGATTTACTGCAAGCATTTGCTGGTTGATGTGTCGCTGCTTCTCAAGCTCCGCCTGCGCTACGCGGTGGCCAGCCTTCGAACTGACATAGTCGTAACTAATGACAACAATCAAAAGACCGAATACGGTCAGAGCCAGCAAAAGGGTCTGCACCAGCGGGGTTGTCACCCGGGCTTCAACCATCACAGCTCCGGTCGGCCGGTCAGTAACTGATTCGAGTAAGTTAATCTTGATCATGCCGCTTCCACTCCTCTCAAGGCGAGACCGACGGCAATTGCCATATCAGGAACGATCTCTTTCATGTAATCGGGGTCAAACTTTCTATCGTCGACTTGTATTTCCCGAAACGGATTAAACAGTTCAACGGGGATCTCGAAACGCTTAGCGAGATATTCAGGTAAGCCGGGAAGCTTAGAGCTGCCACCAGCTATGAGAATCTTTTTAATCGACTCTTCACTCTCTTCTGCGGTCGCGCGATAGAAGTCCATTGTCTTCCGTATTTCGAGCGCAAGAATGTCAGATACCGTTTCGATAATCGGTTGGATCGGACGCGCTGCGATGCCCTCCGGCAAAGGATAGCCTCGCTTTACGGCTTCTGCCTGCTCAAACGTAAGACCCATTTCCTTTTGCAGCAGGCTGGTGTACTGACCACCGCCTACCGAAGCATCTCGAGCAAACACCGAACGGGCGCCATTCATGATGTTAATGTTCATTGTTGATGCACCGATGTTCAGTAAGGCAACAACCTCGCCGGCTTTGGGCTGATAGTTGACTTCATAACAATTCTGTAGGGCGAAGGTGTCAACGTCGATCACCACCGGATGTTTGCCAGCCAACTGAATGGCCTGCTTTACGTTGGCGATTTTGTCGCTCTTGCAGGCTGCCATCAGTACGTTCAAGGCGTCAGCTGAGCTGCTGGTCACTTGATAGTCGAGATTCACATCGGAAATATCAAAAGGGATATGTTCCTCAGCGTGCCAGCTAAAAGACTCTCGCAGCTCATCCGTGCTCATCTGCGGCAGCACAATATTTTTCACGATCACAGAATGGCCACTGACGCCGGCGGCGACTCTTGAAGTTTTGATCTGGTGCTCACTGAAGATGTTGGTAATAACATTCGAAACGTTATTGAGTTCCATGATCTGACCATCTACTACAGTGTCGGGCGACAGGTTCTCAAAACCGAGATTGAGCAACTGATAACTGTTGCCCTTCCTTTGAAGCTCGACCGCCTTTATTGAACTCGAACCAATATCGAGGCCAACCAGATTCTTCTTGCCGTTGCTTTTATTGAACATGACTTATTTATTCCTCGCGACGAAGAGAGAACGGATTCGGTGCTGTTGACGCAGACGAGCGCGAGCTTTCATCGCTCTCGATAGTCGGTTCTTTCCCGGCTTGTTGATCTGCGTAGCTTGGGTGCTGTCTTTCAAGATTGCCCTCATTGGCTCTGAGAAATTCCAGGCGGGAGTTGTGGGAGGAAACGCGCCTTCGCGCAGCTTTTCCAGATTCAGATGCAAACGAATTTCTCTGGGTGGATTGGCCTTCCGAAAAACCGAAGGCAGGTGATATTGGCACGAGGAAACAGTGGCAAGAGCCTAAAGAAAGGCAGCTTCCTCACTGCCATCGCAAAGCAGACTACCGTACGGGCTAAACATTGTCAACATGTATTTTGCCTTGTTTAACGGCGCTTCTCCCGTTTATTGGACATAGGATCGCCATTTCACAATCGACCGCTCGACTGTTTTCAGG
>JBOGOP010000452.1:0-2782 GCA_050747225.1 Pyrinomonadaceae bacterium | reverse complement strand
GGTCAAGAGCACTCGCAACAGCGTCGTCGTCCGCGCCCGCCCCGGTTATCGCGCACCGAGCGGTGGCTGAGTCTGGATCTCTATCAGCGCTGCACCTAAGCGCAACCTGCGGACCTACTCATTATTTTTGTGCTGATTTGTTTTGTCCTCTTCTCCGCAAGCGGAGAGGGGCGGAGGGAGAGGTGGCTGTGCAGCAAACTCCACCCCCAACCCCTCCCCGCTTGCGGGGAGGGGAGCAAGATCAAATCCGGAGTAACTTTTGTGCAAAGCTGTTGGTCAGGTCAACAGTTGATGATTCGCCCTTGTCAGATTAAATTGGCTGCGCGAAAGGTGGACTAACAAAAGTGGAATGCAAACTCAAATCATTTGCGACCGCGCTTGCGAGCGTGGTCTTCTGCGCGTTGGCCATTTGCGGTCAGCCGGCAGACAAACGGATCCTGACGCTGGATCGGATCTTCAGCTCGAGAGATTTTCGTTCAGAGACTTTCGGGCCTGCACGCTGGCTCGATGATGGCAGCGCCTACACAACGCTGGAACCTTCGCCTGTAAACAAAGAGGCGCGCGAAATCGTTCGCTACGAAGCGGCGACCGGCGTTCGCAGTGTTTTGATCTCGGCTGCCTCGCTTACGCCAAAGGGAACGTCGTCGCCGCTGGGGATTGACGACTATGCCTGGTCGGCAGACAGCCGGAAGCTCCTGGTCTTCACTAACTCAAAAGAGGTTTGGCGGCAAAACACGCGCGGAGATTATTGGGTTTTTGACATTGCCGCGAAGACCCTGGTGAAGCTTGGCAAAGATGCCGCAGCCTCCACGTTGATGTTTGCCAAGTTTTCGCCTGACGGGACCCGCGTGGGTTATGTGCGTGAGAACAATATTTATGTTGAAGATTTGACTGGTAATCGAATCACGCAACTGACGCGCGATGGATCAAAGCGAATCATCAATGGCACCTTTGACTGGGTCTATGAAGAAGAACTGGATCTGCGTGATGGCTGGCATTGGAGTCCGGACAGCCGCAGTATCGCTTACTGGCAACTGGATTCGGCAGGCGTCCCAGACTATTTCCTCATTAATAATACCGACTCGCTGTATCCGAAGATCATAACTATTCCATATCCCGTGGCCGGGGAAACCAATTCCGCTGCGCGCGTCGGAGTAGTCAGCGCAACCGGCGGCGTGACACGCTGGCTAAAAATTCCGGGCGATCCTCGTAATAACTACATCGCGCGCATGAACTGGGCGGGAAACTCTGACGAGATTTTATTGCTGCAGCTCAACCGGCGGCAGAACCTGCTGAACGTCATGATCGGAGATCGACGCACAGGACTGGTTCGATCCATCCTGAACGAAAAGGACGATGCCTGGGTTGATATCGATGTTGATGAGGTTAAGTGGTTGGAGGCTGGCAAGCGTTTTCTCTGGCTAAGCGAACGCGACGGCTGGCGCCACGTGTATTCAGCAGCGCGCGACGGTGGAGCCCCGCGACCCATCACCAATGGCTCGTTTGACGTCGTCAGCATTGAAGCCGTCGACGAGAAAGCGGGCTGGCTTTACTACATCGCTTCGCCTGACAACGCGACGCAGCGTTACCTCTATCGCACTGAACTGAGCGGCAAAGGCCAGCCTGAGTGTCTTAGTCCAGTCGCCCAACCCGGCACTCACTCCTACTCTATTGCGCCGAACTCAACCTGGGCATTCCACACTTATTCGACGATCAGTTCTCCGCCGGTGGTAGAACTGGTTCACTTGCCCGATCATCAACCGATCCGCCAGCTTGCTCCCAACGCAACCGTGATGGCGAGCGTTAAAGAGTTGAATACGAGACAGCCCGAATTTTTCAAGGTGGATATCGGTGACGGCATCACCCTCGATGGCTGGATGATCAAGCCGCCAAACTTCGACGCTTCGCAGCGCTATCCAGTTTTCATTTATGTCTACGGTGAGCCTGCAGGACAGACCGTGATGGATCGCTGGGGCTCAACTCGTTATCTCTGGCATCAGATGCTGGCGCAGCATGGCTATCTGGTGATGAGCTTTGACAATCGCGGCACACCGGCGCCAAGAGGCCGCGCCTGGCGCAAAGTTGTCTATAGACAAATCGGTGTCCTGGCGGCCCAGGAACAGGCAGCCGCGGCGCGGGTAGTGCAAACCTGGCCCTTTGTAGATTCCAAACGCATTGCCATCTGGGGTTGGAGCGGCGGGGGATCGATGACGCTGAATCAAATGTTTCGCTATCCGGATATCTATAAGGTAGGCATGTCGGTCGCACCCGTTACTGACCAACATTTCTATGACACGATTTATCAGGAGCGTTACATGGGATTGCCGCAGGACAACGAAGCAGACTATCGGCGTGGCTCACCCGTGACACACGCAGCAAATCTCGCGGGCAAGCTTCTCATTGTCCACGGATCTGGTGATGATAATGTTCATTACAAAGGCACCGAAGTTCTCGCCAATGCGCTGATCGCCGCGGGCAAACCGTTTACCATGATGGAGTATCCCAACCGTCGTCACGGCATCAGTGAGGGCGCAGGTACGACCAGACATGTTTACGGACTGCTCACGCGTTTTCTGGAGGAGAACCTGCCTCCCGGCCCGGTAAGTCGCTGAGTGGCTTTGCACAAAAAGTCCGGAACACTGCAGTTAATGCATCCGAGCCCGCGGGAGCGGGCGGCAGCGTAAAGCCTGGGGTGGAGCGCAGCGGAACCCCAGGTTGAAATCTGAAAAGAGGTTCCCAGCCCGCGGGAGCGGGCGACAGCTCAACAAATCCACGGCTGTCG
>JBOGOP010000451.1:0-2788 GCA_050747225.1 Pyrinomonadaceae bacterium | reverse complement strand
TCTTACAACAGTTCCTTTGCGGCTTCCTTTGCCTCTTCAATGGTGCGCACGTTGCCGTCCAGTTGCAGCTCGTAAATTTTCTTCGTGATCTCGCCTATTCGCGGACCTGCTTGCAAACCCATCTCCAGTAAGTGGCGTCCCAGCAGGATCGGTGCTGGCGGCTGCTGCTCGACTTTCAGTTCCCTCGCGCGCTCAATGAACCAATCCTGCGCTTCCGAGGTGTACCATTTCTCGCGCGGAACATCATCCGCGTTCCGCCCCAGAGAATCAGCCTTGGCAACCCGATAGAGCAAATCGAGTTCACACTTTCGCGCCAACCGCCGAAAAGCGCCGTCACCCACTTCATCGCGTTTCTTAAAGAATTCGCCCGGTTTCAGATGATCTCGCACCAACGCCACCACCTGCGCGCGCACGTCATAGCCATCGAGTGTATGAATGTTGAGGCGGTCCAGAAAACTTAGCGTAGGCGCCACTCCGGCTTCCTCATGGCCACGCGAGCGCCAACGGCCTTCAAGAAACTCCGTCGTCGAAGGCTTACCAAAGTCATGAGCAATAGCAGCGAGCATTACGGTTACTTGCTTCGCGTAAGGTAAGTCGTCGATCAACTCGCGCGCGCGATTGGCGACAAGATAAGTGTGAACTTCGACATCACCCTCAGGGTGCCATTCCGGATCCTGCGGACAGCCAGAGAGCACCTCGATTTCGGGAAACAGTTGATCGGTTGCATCGAGCGCAGCCAGCCACTGCAGCCCGTAATATGGTTCACGACTGCCCAACAGGAGCTTTTCCATTTCTCCCCAGATTCGCTCCGGAGGCAGATCAGACAGATTGATGGTACGGCAAAGCACGACCGTTTCAGACTCGATTTGAAACTCAAAACGCCCGGCAAATTGCGCTGCTCGCAAAACCCGCAGACTGTCTTCTGCAAAGGTATCGACCGACACTGCACGCAGAATTCTGTTCTTGATATCTTCCCTACCGTAGAACGGGTCAATAACCTCACCGGTTAAGGGATCCTCCAGAATCGCGTTGATGGTGAAATCGCGCCGACGCGCCGCATCTTCAATTGTCATTGAGGGATCGCCTTCAATGACAAAAGCGCGATGGCCGCGACCGGATTTCCGCTCGCGGCGCGGCAGTGAGACGTCGAGGTCCGCTCCCAACTTATAAACAGTGAACGCTTCGCCGACGACGTTTACTGGTCCGAACTGATCCAGCAAGCCGCGCAGTTTGTTAGGCTCAATTCCGTAAACTTCGACATCCCAATCCTTCGGCGCCCGATCCATCAGCAGATCGCGAACGCAGCCTCCAACGAGCAGTGCGCGACCACCGGCTTCGCGAACCGCCTGCGCTAAGGCGAGAACTTTTTCGGGAAACGAAGACATGGGAGTTCAATGTCCAACGTCCAATGTCCAAAGTCAATAAGAGACTTCAATTTTAAGTCTTTGGTCCGAAGGACCGGAAGTTAGTAGCCCCGTCCGTGAGGGCGGGGTCGATACGATAGTTAGTCGGCGTAGCTCCGAAGGTGCGACACGAGTTGTGTCGGCCCTTCGGGCCTTTGAGCAGTGGAGGAGATGAATGTCCCCGCCCTCACGGACAGGGCTACTAACTTCCAGTCCTTCGGACCTAGGCATGAGAGGAAATTGAAACTGAACTGGCCGCAGATTTTGGATACCTGACTTGGAACCAAGAGCTTATTCTTCGGGTGACTCGACAACAACTTGAACGCCGCGCGTTGAGGGTAAGCAACTGATTATCTGTGCCCGGTCAATCTTAGTCATGTCGCTGCCGGCAGCATGCCAAAGTTTCACCCAGAAGGTTCGCGTATTGCCATGAATGGCGAAGGTAGAGCCATCAAGCATCACGGGCACCGGTTCAGCGATGGTGCCGTCGCGTAATTCCTCGAGTAACTCGGGAATGAAAGCCTTGAACTGCTCGAACTGCACCAGCACATCGCGGTCAGCTATTTCCGCGGGCGGCAACTCAACCGGCTCGCTGGATTCCAGCAGTAACCGAGTTTCGGTTTGTTCGTTACGTTTTTTGACAACAGGCATAACAATAAGTTTCAAGTTCCAAGTTTCAAGTTTCAAGTTTCAAGTTTTTGCCGCGCGCGAACTTGAAACTTGTAACTTGAAACTACCCTTTCAGTCGCTTCATCAAGTGCTCTTGCAAATCCGCAACCTTCACCCGTTCTTGTTCCCAGGTATCGCGATCGCGCACGGTCACCGCTTCATCCTCCAGCGATTGATGGTCAACCGTAACGCATGCCGGGGTTCCAATCTCATCTTGCCGCGCATACAACTTTCCAATACCACCGGTGTCGTCATAAACCGCGCGCAGCACCGGCTGGAGCGAGCGCTTGATCGCCCGGGCCATGCCCACTAGTTCCGGTTTGTTCCTGGCCAGCGGCAGGATGGCTGCCTTGATCGGCGCAAGCGATGGATGAAGTTTCAGAATCACGCGCGTCTCGCCTTTGTCGTTCGTCTTTTCTGAATAGGCGTCCATGAGGACCGCCAGCACGGTACGATTGACGCCAGCTGCGGGCTCGATCACGTAAGGATAAAAACGTTCCTTGTTTGCCTCGTCGAAATAAGAAAGGTCCTCGGTCGAGTCAGGGTTCAGCCGCTTCCCTTCCGCATCTTCGGGCTTCTTTGAATGGGTGCGCAGATCGAAATCAGTGCGATTGGCAATCCCCATCAACTCGTCCCACTGCCGTTCGTCCTCTTCGCGCTCCGGAAAGAAGCGATACTGGATGTCGACAGTTCGTTTGGCGTAGTGGGCCAGCTCC
>JBOGOP010000450.1:0-2793 GCA_050747225.1 Pyrinomonadaceae bacterium | reverse complement strand
GGGTTGCTGCGGTGCTGTCTGTTGCGCCGCGGCGGCACAACAGAGCAGCAGTATCGTTAGGAAACTGAGAACTAGTTTGCGCATTTTTTTCTCCAGTGAGCCGGATTGTTCCGACCCGGTTTAGGGGATAAAGAATTGGGAGTAAACATCTGGGCGATATCGCTCGCGTCGAATTTCGCGAGCACCCTGGCTCGTGAACCGATTGGACTTATTTGACCACTGGTTGGAAATCTATGCGCAGACTTTTAGTTCATTCGAGTTGCCGGGTCAAGTGAGAACTCCTGCCTCAGCTTTAGATAAAGCACGAATATGTGCCGCGTTCGACCGCTAGTGGCGTGTACCATCTTCCATCAGGTGGTCGAATCTGCTACGTACAGTTCCCCCAAATTCCGCACTTATTAGGTAGTTCTGCGCGTTTTTGCGCCAGAGTTTCACAGCACATTAGTTGCAACTAACAGTCACTGATTGGTGTCTTAACCAATAAGCCGGACTCTCCCGCTGAAAAGTGGTGAGTGTCCGGCGCATCATTTTGTAATTTTGAAAACGGGGGGAAGTAACATGAAAAGGATACTGGGAATTGCAATCGCTTTGGCGTCACTTGGGTTTGGCGGATTTTCGTCGGAAGCAAACGCGACGGAGCTGTCGCGGAGTAGTTTGACGGTAGCGGCTAATGCGAGTCCGCAATTGGCGCAATGGGAGCGTGATCGCTACGGTAGACGGCATTACAACAGGCGTCGGGCGCGCAGGGTGACGCGCACACGTGTGGTGCGGGTCGGACGACGACTGTATCGCGAGACGTACGTGGTCAGATACCTGCCTAACGGGATGACGGATACACGCTTGATCAGCCGCGTGCGGATTGCATAAGCGGACGACAGGGGGGAGAAGTCAAAGGTCACAAGGAGAAAGCTGCAACAGGAAACGCTAACGACGAGGAGGCCGGGGTTTGACCCGGCCTCAACTCGTTTGTCGACCCCCTCACGCTCATGTTCCGTAATGCTGCTCGTATTCATCGACCCCAGGGCAGGATGTTTGTTTGGTGTCGCTTCGTGTAAATTAGTGGATTGTATCAGCGGTTTGAACCGCAAACGATCCACGAATTCACACCAGGCCACACGAAACAAGCCTGGTCTTTGTGAATTATTCGGAGAGTCATTCTTATGGCAAAAGAGTTCATCAACCCTCAGGCCTTACCAAACTGGCAGGAATCCTTTACCCAGGTCATCACGGTCTCGGGAGTCTCGCTTAAGACGGTCTATATCTCCGGCCAGGTCGCTGTGGATCAGGATCAAAACCTGATCGGCGAAGGAGATTTGGGCACGCAAGCAATGCAGGCACTCCGAAATTTGGAGACTGCGTTGGCAGCAGGCGGCGCGACCACTGCGGATGTGGTGAGGTTGAACATCTACGTGAAAGACTACAAACCCGCGGACGCGACGCTGGTCGGCGAGGCGTTGCGCCGTTACTTTCCGCACAAACATTTGCCGACCAGCACGTGGCTGGGAGTGCAGGCCCTTGCGCGCGAGGGATTTCTAATTGAGGTCGACGCTGTAGCTATCGTTGACCGCCGCGAGAATAATTCTGGATAAGAGGGATTGCGAATGATGTCCGACAAGCTTTATAGCTTGTGGTTGTCGGATCTCAGCGGCAAGCTTTTAGCTTCTCGTCTGCTGCGACAAACCGAGGAAGCACTGATCAAGTTTTCTGAAGACTCTGTACTGAGCCCGCTTCGCGGGCTTCGGAAACGCAAGTCAATATTAACTTGATCAGAGGTTCCTAAAGCCTATCGGACGACTATTCATAGCCAATCGCTTCAACCACCTGCTGTCGCAGCGCCCGCTGCGCTGTCCACCAGGCGGCAGCCAGCGCGACCAGAAGCACAACTGGCAAAGTCGCCAGCACTACGCTAACAGGAAATTCAAAACGCAGATTAAAGCCGGCAATGATCCGGGCGGCGGTGCGCACTAAAAAGTAGGCATTGAAGAGGCCGGCAATCACTCCGGTCGCGAAACCGAGAAGCGCGATTGAGGCTGCCTCCAGCAACACGATCTTTCGCACCTGACTTCGCAGTCCACCGATAGCGCGCAAGATACCCAATTCGCGTTGCCGCTCCGACACCGAAATCACCAGCATGTTAATCAAGCCCATCGCGGCCACGAAGATCGCGATAAGCATCTCCAGGTAAGTTAAGGTGAAAAACTGGTCGGTCAGACGCGAGCTCCACTCCTTATATTCGTCACTGGTGTAGATGAACGCGCGTTGCTCGCCCGCCATAACCCGGTTGATCTCAACTTTGAATGCGGTCCGATCAGTGCCCGGTGCCAGATTGAGCAGCATTAGGTCAACCGCATTATCGCCCCAATACTTCTTGTAAAGTTCGCGATCCATAAAGACCGTCCCCTTTTCCACGTAGTAAAACTCGAGGATACCGACTACCGGGCGGACGAGGGGGCCAGCCGGCGTTTCCAACCGCAGCTGATCACCCAGACCCAGGCCACTACGCACAGCCTGATTCTGCGAGATTACGAATCCTTCCCCCTTGCTCGATGACTCGCGAGCCTGGCGCTCATCGCCTTCATCAAGTAGTCCCGAAGAGTTGTTGAACCACAAACGCATATCGCGAGCGATGACGATCAGGTCGTCATTTCCATAAGCCAAACCTGTCATGCGTAGTCCGTCGATGTGCTCCACACCCGGTAACGCGGCGACGCGCCGTTCCTGCTCATCACTGAAGTGATAAGTGCGCGATCGCAGTTGGTCAGAGGTGGCTACCATCAGGTCGGCATTAACGCA
>JBOGOP010000449.1:0-2797 GCA_050747225.1 Pyrinomonadaceae bacterium | reverse complement strand
ATTCCCTACTTCGAGAACATAGTCCCGGGATTAGCCGGAACTTACAGCGTCCTCGGCGTGAACACCGTATTGACCGCCACCCAGGCTGCCTATCGCCGGGTGGCCTTCAGTTCAGTGGGAGGTCGCAACACCACTGACTATACGTTTGTCCAACTCCTGTGGGATGACGGTCTGGGTTTCGGCAATAACCTGTTCTTCCATCCCCAGTACGCGGCCTTCGTGGCGCTTTCCAGCCTCGGCGAATCGGACTATCACTCGATGCAGGTGAGCTTCCGGAAGCGCTTAAGCAAGGATTTCGGCTTCGACCTTAATTACACCTATGGTCATTCCCTCGACACCGCGTCAGGCAATGAAACAACCGGATCCGGTTATGGCGGCACACTGATTCTGAATCCGCTCGTGCTCAGAGAGAACCGCGGGAACTCGGACTTTGATATTCGCCACATCGTCAACTTTAATTACCTGTATGGCCTGCCATTCGGGAGAGGCAAGCGGTTCATGGGCAATGCCGGTAGGGTTTCAAATGGAATCCTGGGAGGTTGGCAGCTGACGGGCATCTTCCGCTTTAACACGGGTCTGCCCTCCGGCCAGCCTTATGACGACGCGCGCTGGGCCACAAACTGGAACGTGCAGTCGAATACTGTGGCGCTTACAGGGCTACAAACATCCCCAACACGGAGTGGGGAACCCAATCTGTTTGGCGATCCGGTCGCGGCTTATCGCGCCTACCGTAGTGCCAATCCCGGGGAAGCCGGAAATCGCAACATCCTCCGCGATCAGAGTTACATCGTGATGGATGCCGGCCTCTATAAGGCTTTCAACCTTGATGAGAACAAGAAGATCGTTTTCCGCTGGGAGGTCTTCAACGTAACTAATACGCAGCGCCTTACCGGAGTGGATGGCGATGGCTTTGGTTTGCCCAGAGATCCATTTCTCTACAATCCGTCGACGGGTGCGGGGAATCCGCCGCCGAGCACTTTCGGTAATCTTACAGCGATTCAGGGTACACCGCGCATTATGCAGTTTGCTCTGCGCTTCGAGTTTTAGCGTAAGCGTGATCGTTTGACTCTACGCGGGCCGGAGTTGTTTTTCGGCCCGCGTTTTCTCTGCTTGATTTCATTCGAGCGAGACCCCGAAAGGACGATTAATGTCCGGCTGTCCACGGTTATTTTGGAGAGCGCTGCTTGTCTTGGCCTATGCCGCGTCCATCCTGTATCTGCACACTTCCCTGGCCAAAGGTCAGAACGGTAGTGGCCACGCGATCTTCGGAGATTTCAAGGTTGATGAGAGTCAGGCAGGCGGAACAGGCGCCCGTACTTATCAAGTAATTCTCTACAACCTGGTAGGCAACCAGATCGATCGCCAGGCGGTAACCAACAATGGCCGTTATCGATTCTTCGATGTTCCAAATGGCGAATATGCAATTGCAGTCGAATTCGAAGGCGCGGAGGTAACCCGAATCCCCTTGCGGGTCAATTATCCTCAACGAACCGACGTGCGTCAGGACATTTCTTTGGAATGGAAATCTGATCCAGCAAGAACTCGACACGGGCCACCGGCAACCATCGCCCCGTTGCCGACATACAAGCGGTCCCCGGTTAATCAGGAAAGCTTTGATAAAGCAGAGAAGGCTGCCGGCGCAAAGCAACATGCCGAGGCAGCTACGCTATTAACCCAAGTCGTTGACACGGACCCGCGAGACTACGAGGCCTGGATCGAACTTGGAAATGCCTACTTCAACCTGGGAAAACTGAAAGATGCCGAGAAGGTCTACCTGCGAGCTATCGACGAAAAGCCATCGTTAATATTGTCGTTCCTAAGCCTTGGAAAGGTTCGCTTGGCAAACAAGAACTACGAGGGCAGCGTGGATGCATTCAATGAGGCAGTAAAGCTTCAGCCGACAAACGCCGAGGCGAATTACTTTCTTGGCGAGGCCTATCTGCAACTGAAGAAGGGCTCAAAGGCCGTAGTCTACTTGTACGAGGCTTTGAAGCTTGAACCTATCAAGATGGCCGAAGCACATTTGCGCCTGGCCGCTCTTTACAATGCCGCCGGACTAAGGGAGAAAGCTGCGGCGGAGTATGAAGCATTCTTGAAAAAGAAGCCCAACTACCCGGACCGGAAGAAGCTGGAGCAATATATTGCTGCGAATAAGACGAAGAACGACTAACTAATCACTGTGCCGAAATCAATCATCCCGCTCCGATCCACCTTCACTTTATTTCTCGGTGCTTTTTCGCCAGCAGGAGTAGACCACAGTCAAACAAAGCGCTAACCACGCCAGTCCCTCCGCCATCGCGCCGAGCACGTCACTCAGGTAGTGCACGCCGAGATATATCCGGCTAAACCCGACCAACAGAATCAGGAAACTCGTCGCGCAAATAATGATCACTCGCCAGCGCCAATCCTGCGTGGTTGTGAAGAAGTATGCCGCGATGACGCCAAAAAGAACGGTGGCCGTCATGGTGTGGCCGCTGGGAAAGCTGTAACTGCTAAGCGACAAAAGCGGATCATCGAAATAGGGTCGCGGGCGTTGAAACACATATTTGAGGATGCGGTTAAGCAACATTCCGCCGTAGAGCGAAGACGCAAATGCTGCCAGCCAGTAAAAGCGCCGCCGCCAAATCAAATAGATTGCGAAGCCAGCTCCTATACAATTCCCCATCGCACCAGATCCAAAAGACGTGGCGACAAACATCGCACTTGTCAGCAACGGCCGCTGGTGCGAATGCAGCCAGTTGCTAAGTTGAGCGTCAACAACCGTCAATGGTTCACGGTTGCTGATGCCCTCGGATAT
>JBOGOP010000448.1:0-2803 GCA_050747225.1 Pyrinomonadaceae bacterium | reverse complement strand
GGTCTAAGGCATCTAACAGGTCTGCCTATTTTGGGGCTGACACTCGACGGCACCAAGATTACCGACGCGGGGATGGAAAGCATCGGTAAACTGTCGGGTCTAATCGAACTCACCCTGAATCAAACCGGGATTACGTCCGCAGGATTCAAACATCTCAAAGGGTTGAATCAAATTCGAATTTTGAAATTCGAAGAAACCGCCGTCAACGATGATGCTGTTGCAGTCATAAAAGACATGAAGAAGCTGCAGATCTTCGGCGCGACCGATGTCAAGGGCATTACGGATAAGGGTATTAAGCTCTTACAGCAGTTGCCGAAGGTGCATACCATGGAGCTGCGCGGCACCTCAGTGACGGACGCGACCGTAGCCATCTTGAGTAAATATCCCCGCATGCACTGCTATGACTTGGCCCAGAGTCAGGTGACGGAGAAGGGGCTGGAGAACTTGAAAAACTATACCAACGTCCACTCCTTGGCGATTGACGGCAAGCAGGCATCTGAAACCGGTCTTCGGTTCGTGAAGAATGGGCTGCCGCTTTTTCAAGAGATCTACCTCTACGGTCCGGACATTAACGATGCGTTTATGAGCCGGGCCAAGACCACACTTAACGGTCTAGCTGAACTGAATCTGTTTGGCACCGGAGTTACCGACGAGGGGCTCAAGCACTTACAAGAAGTAAAAACGCTGACGGCATTGCGGATCGCCGCGGCGAAAGTTAGCCCAGAGGCGATTGACCGGCTCCGCCAAGCGCTGCCAAACGTGGCCATTGCCGTGTCCGGTGAAGCCGGTTGGCACTTCATTACGCCTTCGGGTGTCGCTGCCGACATCACCCCCATGCCATAATCCGCTAGACTGGTAGCATTTACTATTGAAAAACAGTAGCTGCCATAGGGGTCTTGCGGAAGCACGAAAGAAAACGTAGTCACGTTATTATGACGCGCTTCCTAAGATAGTAAAAACTGCTCGGTCGGCTCCGGCGCCTCCTGCTTCAACCCGATCGAATCCTCAGGGATGGGTAGTCGAGCATTCGCCGCGCTGACTAGCAAGCCGGTATAGGTAAGCAACACCGAGTAAACTAAGCCAAATTTCAGGAACAGCGTGGTGGAAATATCAATCAAATCACACCCTATAGGCGTAGCGAGATTAAAATTCTGCTTGGCGGCATACGCCCTCGCCAAATCAAAAACACGGGGAAGCTGACGCAAATCGTTATCGATTAACATAATCTGCGCGGGCGTCGTATCAACCGCTTCAAGATTACGATGGGAAATCGCAAGCAGCGCCGTTCGCATCTCCGCCGCATCCCCCTCACCTTTACCGATATAGCACACTATTCTACCGGACTTCTGTAAGCGTTCGATGAGGCTGGCCCGCACTGCGCTGGCGCTTTCGTTAAAATAATCATCCAAGCCCAATTCCGCCACTAACGCACGCCCTAGCTCCTCCTCATCGCTCTTGACCAGCACGTGGATGGCGAATCGCTGCGGCGACAGCGCGGGGATCAACCACCGGCGCTGACGCAATGCCTGCAAGGTCTCTGCAACCTGAGTCCTTACTACAGGATCAATCAAAACCCGGCTATCAAAAATAATCGTGTTAATAAGCTCTGCCCGCTCCAGGGTATTCGGCTGCGTGATCACGATACCTTGCTGGGCGGCAAAACCAATAAATTGTCTTACGGTATAAGGACCAAGATTACGCAATTGCGCGCCAAAGGTAGTCGTCAGAAACGCCGCCGCGCGATTGACACCAATTATAGGTAATATTAGGACAAAGGCAGCCAGCATCCAGGGTGCGGTGCGCTCGCCATTGTGTTCCCCGATGCGTTGCATCAGGCTTTTTTCCGTGGTGGTCTGCGCGAGCGCATGATGCACGGAAGCGGTAAGTCGGGTTGACGGCAAAGTTTCAAGTTGGATGTAAAGCTGTCCCTGCCGCAGGATGCTAGCCGTAAACACTCGATCACCCCGGCTTTTTTTGATTGCTTTGAGATCCCCTTTTGCCAAGCGCTGATCGACCCAACCCTCGCCATGCAACACGATCCCTTCGCCTGGTAGGGTGTCGCCCACACTCACTACGATCACGGAACCGATATCAATCTGCTCCGCCGGGGTTTGCAATTCAACGCCATCATGATAGACGCAAATATCGATCTGTCGTTTTCCAAAGCTGTTTTGCAAGGTGCGCTGAAACTTCTCCTCATTGCGCACGAAAAGATGTTGACTTAAAGCATGTAAAACAGCGTTGAGCGCGGCGATAAAGGTGTAACCCGCGGCTACGCAGACAGTAATGCGCACCGCATCCAAAACGTGATTATCAATCTGTTTATCCTGGTTTAATTTGCGCCAGGCATCCTTGAAGGTAGGGACAAAGACATACAGCATGATTGGCAGGCTGGTGAGTCCTAGTACCGGCAAATGCAATAAGGCGCCCGCTGTTGCCAGGCTCAGCGAAACCGAAGACATCGCGAGAGTCTGGTTGGCTTTTTGCCGGGCGGGACTGAGTGGTGTTTCAACGAGAGTCCCTGTGGCTAACTGAGGCCTTCGATGGCCTTTACGTTGGGCGAACCGGCCATCGGCTCGAAGCTGTTGAATGACCTTACCACCAGCATAGAGTAAACCACCCGCCACGAATATTGGGAGAAAAATCATCCGTCAGCACCTTTCCATCATTGCCATGAGGTTAACGCAACAACATGATGTTCGCACTCGTTTTCGCAGATCCCGCTTCAAAACTCAACAGGGGATTCCGAGATTCAAAAGATTACCCGCATTTTTTTTGCTCTCGTTTGAACCTCTCAATGTAC
>JBOGOP010000447.1:0-2862 GCA_050747225.1 Pyrinomonadaceae bacterium | reverse complement strand
GTCTAAACACCCAGTCAATCACACCTGACGAGCTGTGAAACTCCTCCACTTGGCGCGCCGGCAGCTCTGGATGATAATCTCGGGCCATTTGGACGAACCGATAACCGGATCCATGCTCTGTTCTCACTTCAGGATCACTTGAGGGAATAGCACTTCTCGTACAATTTCGAGTAGATTTCGCGCAGCACATTTTTCTGCACTTTACCCATCGCGTTACGCGGCAGTTCATCAACAAAGAGCACTCGTTTGGGGAGTTTGTAATTGGCCAGTCGTCCCTCTAGAGCCTTAAGCACTTGTCTTTCATCGATCGTGGCTCCTTTTGCCTTTGTCACCACGGCCGTCACCCCTTCCCCAAATTCGGGATGCGGCACGCCGATCACTGCACTTTCCACGACGCCCGGCAATGCGTCGATTTCGGCCTCGACTTCCTTCGGATATACGTTGTAGCCACCGGTGATGATCACATCCTTGGCACGGCCGACGATATGCACATAGCCGTTCTCGTCGATTTTGCCCACATCCCCGGTGATGAAGAAGCCATCAGGCCGGAACTCCGCCGCGGTCTTCTCGGGATTGCGCCAGTAGCCCTTGAAGACATTTGGGCCGCAAACCTCAAGCACGCCGACGGCCTCAGGCTCCGACAACCGCTTACCGGTTTCCGGGTCGACGACCCGAATTTCTACACCAGGCACTGCGAAGCCTACGCTACCGGCCAGACGTTTTCCTTCATACGGGTTAGAGGTGTTGACCAGCGTTTCAGTCATGGCGTAGCGCTCGAGAATACGATGGCCCGTTTTAACTTCGAATTGACGGTGCGTCTCAGCCAGCAGCGGCGCGGAGCCGGAAACCAACAAGCGCATATGGGCTGTAGCTTTCCTGGTGAGATTGGGATGTTGCAGCAGCCGCGTGTAAAACGTCGGTACACCCATCATGACAGTGGCACGAGGCATCAAACGCATGACTTCGTCGGCGTCGAATTTAGCCAGAAAGAGCATGCTCGCGCCGGCTGCCAGAACCGTGTTGCAGGATATAAACAAGCCGTGCACATGGAAGATCGGCAGGGCGTGCAGTAGCACGTCGGCTTGGGTAAACCGCCACGCTTGCACCAGCGCTGCAGCGTTGGAAGCGAGGTTGCGGCGGGTGATCATGGCACCCTTGGAGCGGTCGGTAGTGCCGGACGTGTATAGCAGTGTCGTCGGTTCGTCGGGGCCGCCGGCGAAACGGGGAAAGTCCGTGCTGGAATGTGCTTGAGCCAGTTCCATGAGTGATCCCTCGCCTCCGCCGCCTAATGTTTCAACATAAGCCACACCCAGCTTAAGCGCGATGGGCGCCAGCGTTTCTCTGTCTTGTGGGCGCACAATGACAATGCGCGGTTCGGCATCGCCCAAAAAGTACTCGAGTTCCGGGATCGTGTAGGCGGTGTTCAGCGGCACGAACACCGCGCCGAGCCGCCAGCACGCTACGCAGAGCATGAACGCTTCAGGCGATTTATCAACTTGTGCCACCACACGATTGCCAGCAACAACACTACGCAATGCAAGAGTGCTGGCGATTCGGCCCGACATGTCGGCCAGGTCCAGATAGGTGTAGGTTTTTCCGTCCGGTGTCTCAATGAAGATGCGCCCCGGATCGGTTTCGAGGACTGCGTCAAGCCAGGTGACGGGCTCAATAGAAGACGGCATTTCGTTTAATATTTGTCCTGCCTTAAACATTTGTACCGGTTTGATAAGGGGGTTGTCAAACAAGGTAACAGAGCGCAAGACAAGAAGCTGCTCAGAGGTCAAACCTTCGATGAGTGACGCAGCTGTAAGCGCTCTAAATTGGTGCTCGACCGGGCGAGCGAAAAAGCTTTGGGTTCTCACCCTGGGCTATGTCAGTCCGATGGAGTTCGAGAAACAGATCAAATTAGCTTAGCGTGGTGTCCACCGAACCGGGTGCAGCCCACTCAAGATAATTTACTGAGTTCTTAGTCTTCAATTTATCTCTCCCCGATTACCCTTTGCGAACCTTGAAATTCGAGCTTCCAAGAGCAAAGGCGTGACTTTCAATTATCGCTTAGGTCGAACGAGCAGCCAGAATATAAGGCCATGCGTGATAAGCAGAGGTGGCACGATTGCCGTTGGAATGAAGAACGCGGCTCCGAGCGCCCCAGGGTCCATCTGAACTCGCAGGCCTTGGTAAACCGCGAATAAGAGGTCGGCCGCACCCCACACGTTGAACAGCCACACGAGTGCGATGGCCCAGGACGCGCGCCTCGAAAGGGCGACCGTGGCTATGATGGCGAGGATGCCCGCGACAAAATCGCCATACGCGGCGGGGACCGCGAAGGCCGTGGGCAGCGAAGGAGAGACAACCCCGGGCACTAAAAAGCTCAAGCCGATGAAGCGAAGAAACATATGGGGCGCTACCAATGGCACGAGCGCATCCTCCCGGTCCATGATTCGAAGTCGGGGCCAGAGGTAAAGCTTCGCGAACACGCCAGAACTCACAAGACTCATCAGTGCGCTGATTCCAAATACCGCGTGAATATCCATTAGACCTCTCTCACTGAGTTAGGTAAGCGGCCAAACTTGCCATTTTTTCATCGAGCATTTTCGCCACGGCTCGAATTTCACTGTTTTCGAATTGCTCAAGCACGGTGGACGGCCGATCATAAGTGAAGTGGGACTTTCCCTCGTAGTCCTCATAAATGGATCCACGAAGCGGGGCATAAAGACCGACTCCAGGGTGTTGCTCGAACATTCGGTTGGCGAGTACAGGGTTGCCAATTAAGTAGGTGGTCATTTTCTTGGGTTTTCCTAAGAGTGAAACCAACGGGCCCTGGTCAATCTTTCCCAAGATCATAAACCCTAGATCGCCCAC
>JBOGOP010000446.1:0-2864 GCA_050747225.1 Pyrinomonadaceae bacterium | reverse complement strand
CAGCCAACCATTGCTCACCGTAATCTTCTTCGACTGCGCGTTAAAGCCATATTCAACCAGCGTTGGTTTGCCTTTGATGTCAACTGTTCCCTTGGCAAACGCTCCCTTCGATTGAAGCAGCAGAGTTTCGCCTTCCTTCAGCTCGTCCCACTCCACGTCTTTCCAGTATTGCAGCAATATCGGATAACTCTTGAACAGCGGGTTCTTAAACGGGAGTTCGATAGTCGCCTGCAGAATGTAAGGGCTGCCATCATCGTCGCGGACAAGCGAAAACTTTTCGCTGTCAGCCATGGTGCCGTCCTGATCGATGTCCGCGTAGACGACCGGCGCTTCGTCTTCCGAGATCACCAGGAGTGTCAGTATGGCTGACTTGTCGCGCAGTGGGTCGTAGAGACGGCCCGCGGTGATGTTCACACCGCCTTCGAGAGGCGTTGCAAACTTGACCTTCGATTGGTCACGCAAAGGCCGAAAGATTATCTGGTCGAGATCGTCTGTGTTCGCAACCAGTTGACCGTCGAGGCTGCCGACGTACTCAGGATCGCCGGCATGCGTCGGCGTCGGGAGCAGCGTCGATGTGAAAGCCAGGAGGAGGACGGCAAATAGAATGATTGGAATGAAGCTGGTCTGATTCTTTTTCGACTCTGAGGAGGACATAGTTATTACCCTGGTGTGGGAGTTAGGACGTAAAACGAGGCGATTCTAGGTTTCGAGCGTGATAGCTGTCAAACAAATCGACAGGAGTTACGATCCACTAAATCACACAAAACTACGCGAACGAGATTTCGTGTTGGTTTAGATTCTTTCGTGGATCGCACCGTTGGTATTTTTCGCTTGGCCATAGAAGCTTTGTAAGAAAGTACCGACTCGTCCGGTGACCTTATTTCTCAGCCGAAGAGTACGCAAGTGGTTCGTCTACGCCACGATCATCGTGCCCGTACCGCTATCCGTAAAGACTTCGCTGAGCAACGCGTTGCGCGTAGTGCCGCTAAGTATGTGAGCGCTGTGAACACCGCCCCGGAGAAGTTGAATAATACTCTGAAGCTTGGGAATCATTCCGCCGGTTGCCGAGCCATCGTAAATCATCGCCTCCGCTTCATCTGCGCTCAGTCGAGATAGCTTGGTGTTAGGATCGCCGGCGCGCAGATAAAGACCATCGACATCGGAAAGCAGGATCAGTTTTTCCGCTTTCAACTGCGCAGCGATTTCCGCGGCTATGGTGTCGGCATTGATATTGAACACCGTGCCTTCAGCGTCTGCGCCCAGCGACGAGATCACCGGCAGATAACCCTGGTCGAGCAACACTGTCAGCAACCGCGCATTAATCTCTACCACGTCGCCGACGTGACCAAAGTCGACTTGCGAGCGCTCTCCAGTTTCTCGATTCAATATTTCCTTAGGCGGCCGTTTCTCAGCGTGAACAATATTGCCGTCAACACCTGATAGACCGACGGCTTCAATGCCACGGTTGCGCAGGGCCGAAAGAATGTCGATATTGATCTTCCCCGCAAAAACCATCTTGGCCATCTCCAGGGTGGCATCGTCAGTGACGCGCCGGCCTTCGATGATCGTTTGCTCGACGCCCATGCGCGAGGCGAGTTCGCTCAACTGCTTACCGCCGCCATGGATTACGCAGATTCGTATGCCAACTTGATGCAGCAACGCCAGCTCTTCCGCCAGCGAGCTTAGATTGTCGTGACTCTCCGTAGCTTTTCCGGAAAGTTTGACGACAAAAGTCTGTCCCTGGAAGCGCTGAATGTATGGCAGCGCCTCGCGCAGTAGATCGAGACGTAATTGATCGCCGACTTGGTTGGTTTTCGTCATGTTCTTTATCAATCCAAGTGCTGAGTGCTGAGTGCTGAGTGTTTGAGTCTCTAGGTCCGTCGAACTCAACTCTCAGTACTCAGCACTCAGCACTCAGTACCTTCTTGAGGATAGCCTTCTGCACATGCAGCCTGTTTTCTGCTTCGTCGACTACAACCGAAGCAGGCGAATCGATGACGCCGTCAGTAACGATTACGTTACGTCGTACCGGCAAGCAGTGCATGAAGATCGCGTCATTTGTCCGCGCCATCTTTTGCTCGTCGACAATCCACTGCGCTCGATATTGCGCGCGCTCCTCGATGTCACTTTCCGGCTTACCGTAAAACTTCTTCGAGCCCCAACTCTTGGCATAGATAACGTCCGCTCCATCAAATGCAGCGTTGATATTAGTAGTAATTTCAATACTGCCGCCTGCTCCTGCTGCCTGTTCCCGAATGCTAGCCATCAGTTCGTCATCGAGCTCGTAACCTTCCGGATGCGCAATTACCAACTCGTGTCCCAGCTGCGCCGCGGCCAGGGCAAAACTATTCGGCACTGCCATCGGTAAAGGCTTCGGGTGCCAGGCCCATGTCAGCACAACTCGCTTTCGTTCTACACCGCGCTTTTCGCGAATCGTCATCATGTCCGCCAGCGCCTGACACGGATGATGCATTGCCGATTCAAGGTTGATGATGGGCACTTCCGAATACTTTGCAAAGGCCGCGAGGACCGGATCGGTGCGCTCTTCTTCCCAGTTCTCAAGGCCCGCAAAAGTGCGCACGCCAATGGCAGAACAGTAACGCGCCAGCACGCGAACAAACTCGGCGACGTGCTCAGTCTTATCACCATCCATCACCACGCCATCGCGATGTTCGAGAGTCCAACTCGTGCTGCCGGGTTCGAGCACAACCGGGTTACCACCAAGTTCATAGACACCAATCTGCATCGATGCCCGCGTGCGCAGACTGGGGTTAAAGAAAACCAGCGCTACGGATTTCCCGTCGAGCGGCTTCGACTGATCTTTCCCACGCTTGAACTGCAGTGCCGAATCGATCAGTCGATCC
>JBOGOP010000445.1:0-2871 GCA_050747225.1 Pyrinomonadaceae bacterium | reverse complement strand
CTGGTAAGCGGTGCGAAATATTCCCACCGCAGGCCAAGATTCACGGTCAAGTTCGGTCGCACCTTCCAATCGTCCTGCACGAACACAGAATAGTACTTGCTGCGGACGTATGCCGCCAAGTCAGTGAAAGCGCCGGTCTTCGGGTCGAAGAAAGCATTTTCCTGATAGGGCGCATCATTGGCAAAGCTCCAGGGATTGTGAAACCAAAAGTCGGGACGTCCCGCCCAGGGCGCCTTATCGTTGTTCTGCTCGCTAATGAAGTCTCCACCGAACTTCAACGCGTGAGCGTTGACCACCTTGCTCAGCGTGTCTCGGAGGTTGTAAGTCGTTTGGTAGAAAACGCCGGGCCCAATCCTGCCGCCGCCAAAGTTGCTAACCCCATTGCCGGATCTGTCAACAAAAGCCCCTGGAAGCCCATAGCCAATCTTGGGGTTCGAGGCAACTTCGTTGAAGTACCAGCGCGTGACGTTGAAGCGCGCCTCGTTGATCATGGTCGATGAAAGGGTGCGGGTCCACAGCAATGTGCCTACAGTGTTTCGCCGCGCCGAGGTGAAATCCAGAGTGGGCCGATCTCTATTCGCCCAGGTGTCGTTGAAGGTCCTGTCGCTGGGAACGAAATACGTGCTGAAGGCAATCAGGTCGTTCCTGGTCACCTGATAGTCGATACGCGTGTTGTACTGTTTCGACGTGGTGGCATCCGGGATGGGGAGCTGGGCAAACTGGAGGTCGGGAATTCCGTCCAAGCCGCCGCCTGTATCGCCTTGGTCCACGCCACGTATTGCAGCCGGGTTGATCGAGCCGACATCCAGACCGCCCGCAACCTGGTTGCAATTCACACCTTGGGTATAGCCCGCCGAAGCACAATTCTTAGAAGCATCAACGCCTGCTACCCGGGACGTCCCCACGAAGTTGAAAATTTTCGACGAAATGTAGTTGGCGCCCAAGCCCTTTACCGCGCTGAAGTACTGCGGGGTCTCGATCCAGAAACCGTCCTGGTGGCTGCCCGCCGACTTAACAGTCTCATACGAGAAGAAGAAGAAGAGTTTGTTTTTGCCACTCCAATGAGCCGGGCCACCTTCGCCAAAGCGTGGCAAGTAAATGGGGCCGCCGATGCTGCCGCCATACTGGCTCAGAAATTGTTTGACTCGCTGCGGATCGTCCCGAATCGCTGTGCCAGCGCGCACAAAGTTCTGTACGGCGTTCATTCCTGGTGTGTTGCGCTTGAAGAAGAGACTGCCGTGAAAGGCATTGGTGCCGTTCTGAGAAACCACCTGTATCTGGGCGCCAGTGTTGCGGCCGAACTCTGCCGAGTAATTGCTCGCTACTACGCGTACCTCCTTGACCGACTCCTGGTTCGGGGTTATTACGGCCGCCCCGCCCCAGGCCTGACTCATCGCGCCCACCCCGTCAATCTGAATATTGTTAGACTCCACTCGCTGACCGCCCGCGCTGATCTCGGGCCGGTTCTCGGTGTCAAAGATGTTGCCACCGGCCCCCCCGGCCGTATTCCGGTTCGGGAAGCCCACTCCATTACCGTTGCCATCGCGCGCGCCCAGGCCAAAGACGCCAGGGGCGAGGCGGGCCAACTCGTAGGGGTCGCGCCCGACCTGAGGCAGACGCTGAATCTCCCGTGTTGAGAGCGATCCACCGATATTCGCGTTCTCAGTCTGGAGCGCTTCCGACACCTCAGAACTAACCGTGACCGTTTCCGAGATCTCGCCGGTCTCCAGGGTGATGTTGAGGCCCTGCGTCTGTTCGGCACTAATGACCACATCTTCCAGTACTTTCCTCTTGAAAGTGGCCGCCTCGGCGCTGATCGCGTAGTGACCGGGCGCGAGCCGGTCGAAGCGATAAGTTCCCTCATCGCTACTTGTGGTCTGTTGCGCTTTATTAGTTTCTTTATTGGTTAGTGTGACGGTAGCGCCGACAACCGCCGCCCCCTGAGGGTCCGTTACCGTGCCTTGAATGGCAGCACGAAATTGCGCGCTCGCAGCGGTGGCGCAAAACAACACGACCGACGCACAAAGAATAGTACAAGCAAGAACAGAAAATCTGAGTCGCATGTCAGCACTCCTTTGTCGAAGCGCGGAGAAATAATGCCTGTCCGCGGGTTGAAGTTCGCAAAATTATGGCGCTTGAAGTGGAGGTAGACCTCTCCCCTGACCAGTGCGTATAACAAATCATTCGTGGGAAATATTTACAAGGGGCTTCACACAGACTAAGTGAGGTGTGAAATAGCCGAAACTACCCCTTCTCGGCGTCGATGTTCTTCCAATGTGACTCATCGAACGACTGCGGGTGGCAGAAATTCTCAAACTCAAGGAGATGATCAAACCCCGAACGGCTCCATCCGTATCTTTGCCGGCATTCCCAGTAGACTTCGTCATTGGTGAGCTCGCGTTCCAGCTGCTTGCTCAGTTCTGCCCTTGTGCTCCACAGCTTACGTAGGTTTTGCGCTTTTGTGACCGCTTTCGATTCATCGTCATCCGAGAGATGCTGAATTCCAGCGAGCACATAGTCCAGGGCACGGTACTTAAAGGCTTTCTCGCTGGAAGGGAGCCGCTCATCGGGCCAGCTTGCTTCGTCCAGCGCCAAGTCTTGAACAAACTCACGAAAATGGTCTTTGACCTCTCCTGGAGAGGCCCAATGGAGACGCTGGCTGACGAACCGGTTAAGCTCCTGGATTACTCTGATCTCTTCACCCCGTAGCGCTTCTTTCTTTCCACTTAAGTAGCTGGACCAATCGGTGAGCTGATCCCTGGTGCGCCAAGGTGTTCGTCCGGAGCGCGGTTCAGATCCTGGTTGTAGTGGCGGCAACTTGGGGATAATTTCCAACAAGCTTGCCAGCCGTGAATGCAGCCTCTCCCTATC
>JBOGOP010000444.1:0-2873 GCA_050747225.1 Pyrinomonadaceae bacterium | reverse complement strand
CGGTATTGATTCTCGCGCTCGCCTATGGGGTGGCAACCGTCAGTATGTCCATCCTGGAGGCACTGTCTAAGCGCTTCCCAGCGCGCCGCTTATTCTTCAAACGCCTGCAACCCGTCCCTCAGCTCGGGTCCTACGTTGTTGGCGGCTATTTCGTCATCGAGATTCTCGGACCGGATCAGACGACGCTTTATGCCATCCTGGGTTCCATGGCGTTAGCGCTCGGTCTCGCGGCGCAAGACTTGGTCAAAGATGTCCTGGGTGGTCTCGTGGTGCTCGTCGATAAACCGTTCCAAATTGGCGATCGCATTCGCGTCGGCGACTACTACGGTGAGGTAAGCCGCATCGGGTTGCGAAGTACTAAGCTCGTGACGTCAACGAATTCGCTGGTTACCATCCCCAACTCTCAGCTCCTCAGTGCGGCCGCTTCCAACACCAACGCCGGCGCGGTCCATTGTCTGGTGACAACGCACATCTACCTGCCACCGCAAGTGGACCTCGGCGCGATTGGGGAGATCGCCCGCGAAGCGGCACTCACTTCCAAAGCAACGTATCTGGGCAAGCCGATAACCGTGTTGTTCAAGGCAGAGACAGGGGAGGATAGGACCGATATGGAAATTCGCGCCTATGTCTTTGAAATGCGCTATGAGGAGATGTTTGTCTCCGACCTCAGACGCCGCATAATGAAAGCTCTCCTGGAGAAGGGCCTCATCCCCAAAGACCTAGAGATTGAAGAGGTCGATGAACGGATTCAGTCAACCATAGCTGATAATCTCGTGGACCTCGGCAAGCAGTTCGCTCAGAGGAATTCCACCGAAGCGCAGCGAATGAGGAGGTAAACGAAACTGCGAGCGGCAAACGGAATACGGACAGTGGAAAAATACAGGGCCATAGTCGGTTTTTCGTTTGTCGTGCTTCTGCTCGGCAGCGTGATGTCAGGCGGTGTGTTTTACGCGTTTGTGCTGCCGACGCTTCAGCAGCCCATCGAACCACCAAAACCGAAGCCCAGAACATACACGCTTAGCCCGGACAAGAAGACGTCTGTGCTGCAGATTGCGGCGTTGCCCGGTACGACCATCGTCCGCGTCGCCCACCAAACCTCCAACGCTCACCAGGCGTGGGGGCTTGCCAACATGGGAAAAGTGACCGACCCCGGCAGCCTCTTCGCGCGCTATGGCATTACCGCGCAATTTCGCCGCTTGGAAACGGCCACTGATCGCATCGCCGCACTCCAGGCAATGGCAGCAGCGTTCAATGAGAGTGAATCATCGGCCGAAGGCCCGTCCGAGCTGGGCAAGGAACTCGGTGTCCACTTCTTCACCATTAGGGGCGATGAAAGCAGTTGGATTATCAGTCGGACTAATCATGTGCTACAACAGGTCAACCCGGCTTTTGCAGCCGAAATCATCGGTTTATCGGGTTTGTCTGCGGGAGAGGATACGTTGTTGGGGTTGCCTGAATGGAAAGCGGATCCGCGAAAGGCGGTCGGGGGCGTTGTGGCCGCTGTGCCGCATGACGGCGCCTGGAACGTCCTGGTGTTCTGGTGTGCCGAGAACAACATTCCATTCAACGCTGATCAGAACTATTATGACCCGCAGGCCCTGAACGTCGTGGAAACGAAGAGCCTCGACGAGGCCGCTGAGCTGTACATCAACAAAGAAACGGTCGAGCGCATTTTTCTGAGGGATGGGGAAAACCACTGGGGACGTCGTGTGGAAAAAGGCGAAAAGGCTTTTGTTGCTGTCACTGGCGTAGCCACGCGAGCGCCCGTGGATAAGCACATCGCCGCCGCACGGGGTGGGCTGGTGACGGTTGCTTCCACTAAACAATACCCGGACCAAACACCGCAGTTTATCGTTGGTCTCAAACAGTGGAATAGCAAACATCAGGATATTGTCGTGCGCATGCTCGCTGCTCTTTTTGCAGCGGGTCAACGGATCGAGAAGAGCCACCAGGACGTTAAGGCCAAACGCCTCACGCCAAAATCGGACGAGGATGATCGCTGGCAAGCGGCGCAATACGTTCGTGAGCTTTTCGAAGCCGGAAGCCCGGACGATTGGTATGGGTACTACGATGTTGCGAAGGTGCAAGACGGCGACGGTCTGGTAGTCGATGTTGGCGGGGTTGTGGTGGGCAATCTCCAACGGAACCTGATGTTCTTCGGGCTTGGGCAGTCGGGGCCCGATAGGGGGAAAGTCGTCTACGACGGTTTTGCCCACCTCATCAAGCAGTACGAGCCTGACTTTATTGACGCGCCCCCCAAGTGGGAACAGGTCTTCAACCCGTTTTATCTCCAGGAAGTCCTCGAGCGGTTTCCCGAGATGGCACAGGCCGATCCAACGCTTCCGACCTTCAAGGTGGTACGCAAGGAAGAACCGCAGGAATTGACCTACCCCGTTTCCTTCGAGCAGAAGTCGGCGATGTTTGCCCCAGGGAGCGAAGCGATCTTGTTCCAGGTCCTTGCCCAGATCATACTGGCAGCCGATGCCCGTTTGGAAATCCACGGTCATACCGATTCTTCTGGTTCCGCTGAGTATAACTTAGAGCTCTCCCGTCGCCGGTGCGAGACGGTATACAACTGGTTGAAGGAAAAACTCGGTACATCGTTTCCCGACGACGTAGAAGTGATCCTACATGGCGCGAGGGATCTGGCTGTCAAAGATCTGATCAATGAAGTGTATGTTCCTGATCTTGCGGCTAAAAATCGGCGAGTAGTTCTGAAAATCTTCCCGAAAAATCGACCAACTACGTGAGGAGGTAGAGATGAACGATCGAGGAGCACAAATTGAACAGGTTCGCGAGCTGATGTTTGGCCCGCAGCTGCGGGAATGTAATAGCCGCCTCGAACGGCTGGAGTTGCTCGTTGCGCATAGCCA
>JBOGOP010000443.1:0-2884 GCA_050747225.1 Pyrinomonadaceae bacterium | reverse complement strand
ATAAATGCGGCCAGCCTGCGGCTGCCCGGGAACACCTGCGCCAAGCGCTCGCGCTCAATCCCGGGTATACCGCGGCCTGGAAACTCTATGGAAAAGTCCTCGCAGAACAAGGCCTGACCGATGAGGGCATCCAGGCCTATGAACAAGGTATCGCCCTCGCCGAGAACCGCGGCGATATCCAAGCCGCGAAGGAAATGCGCGTGTTTTTGAAGCGCTTGCAGAAGGATCGGTCGCAGGCAAGCAACCGTTAAGCCGAAGGCATCGATGTAGGGTGCGTTAGGCGTGCTTTTTACGCCGTAACGCACCGACTCGCGCGCGTAGGGCGTCGCCCTTGATGCACCCCCCTGACGCTCTCACCAAAGGGGCCATGCTCACTTTTATTTGCTGCGCCCTCGGCCTGCCGCAGGGCTTGGCCTCGCATCGCTGCCCAGTCATTCGCTCTATCGGCGTGTAATTAATCGACCCTGGCCCCTGTCTCCCCTTTCTCCCTCGCGGGTGTAAGTTCCCACTGACGGGCACGTTCGGTAAGTTCATGGACCTGTTCAGGCCAATCGTGCAGCGTCGCTGGATCAAAATCAGCCCCGTTGGGCCATACCAGCGTATGGACCTCCACGTCAAGTTGAACTCGGTCGAATACCGACAGGTCGCGTAATGGCCCGTAAAGCTGACCGGCTAAAACGGGCTCGAAGTTGATGGACTGCTCCGATCCGTCGTCGAACTGGACTCGTAAGGTGTACGGTGCGGCAATCTGGAAGCTCCGCACCCGATAGATGGGGTGAATCATGGTGCTCTCCTCACAACGGGGCAATGGGTAGCGGCACTCGTCCTGACTGGAGCAACTGCCAGTCGGCCAACAACTCGTCTTCGTGCAACTCCGCCCACGCCTCCACGAGACGCTGCTGACGGCGAGGCAGCGAGCCTGCCACCAACTCGATGGGTGACACAGTGTAGATTGCCACCTCGTTGCCGTAGTAGGCATGGAAGTGCGGCCTGTGGTGCTGACCACCTGCCTCCACATACATGCGTATGATGATCCCGTAGAAGCGGCTGAGTTCTGGCACATCTTCATCTTACCACGCTTCCCGTGGCACCGCGTCCATCGCCGAACAGTTGGCGAAGACCATCAATGCACTCAAAGGGAGGATTTCCGCGCTCTTCATCACCCACCAATTACCGCGAGGCTTACTCGTCGATGAAGTGGTGCGCATCGGAGGGCCGGGGGAAGAGCAGCATATGTCGGTAGTCACAACCGATCGAAACCCTTGACCGCGACTCCAGAGGAACGAGGATCGCTATGACGAACAGACTCTGTGCTACTTACCTATTGAGTCGGGTACTCGAGCTCAAGGATACGGGCGCGTAACTCTTCAAGCTCTAGTTCCTGTTCTTCCAGTCTATCTTCTAGACTGTCGGGTTCTGTGTTTATTTGCTGTGCGTGTCTTTCGCGGTTCATGCATAGCTACCATTGGTCCCGTGTTTCGTACATGCATGTTGCGTTAACGTTATTAGCCAACAATAGGGTTAAGAGTAAGGTTTTAGATCGCACGGCTTGGCGCATGTTGAAATCCTCTACAATATTCATTGACAACATTCCTAACCCTCCCTGGACCTAGCAGCACAGCAGCCACAACTTCTCGTGCAATTGGCGTGCTCAATCTCACACCACCCATCCGGTTCCGCTCGCTGAGCCGAGTCCCCTTTGGCTCGCACTCGCGCGGGATACCAAAACGTCCAAATAGCGAAACCCGGGAAACGACCGCTTCATTTTCCCGGGTTACGCCGCTGCGCGCTAACCTAGGCTACGATTTCTAAAGATTCTCGGCTACCGCCGATTGTCAAGGGCGGAAACTTTGCCGTCCCCGCGGTTCGAAGCCATACTTATGGCAGAAATCCCAGTAGTAGCGCAGCCACTTCAGATAGTAAGGGCGATGTTGGCTCGCGACGCCCAGCTGGGTCAGTAGGTCTCGTAGAGGCGGGTCAGTTCGGCGGGGAGGGTCAACATATCACGGCATCCAGGCCCTTGCGTATCTTCATGGTGGAGATGATATGCAGGTGTACGATGGCTGTTAAAACAAAGCGTTATTGTCAAGAGGCAAGCGCTGTGATATCAATGCGCAGGATGATAGCCAGAAATCATCTAATCACTGGTTAGGCTCTCGTATGGACAAGGCTGAACATTTATCAAGACTCAAGTCGCTGAATATTGAACGCGGCAACGGTGCTTTATTTGCCTCATCGGATGAGTGCATGCAATGGATAGATAATGTTCTCCCCTTGTTAAAATATGACCAACAGCACTACGTAGATTTTTATAACCACTCTCAATATGTTCGGCTCACATCTTTGTCGGCAACTACATTAATGTCCCATTTAGACCCAATGATCGGAATCGTTAATCAAGCCATCACAGAACTCGAAAACAAATCGAATCTTCACCCCAGCCACAAGCTGATAACGTAGTGCCAAGCCAGAGCGCCAGCAATAGCCCCCATCATTGGTATCAAAGGCCAATAGGAAATATCGGCCTTACCGTTATTGGTGGTGTCTTGGTTGTTCTTGTCGTCTATCTCATTAGGCACTACGTTGGCCTTGCGCTGTGAGCGCGGTAGGATGGGCTGAGGTACGAAGCCCATCAATCGAGTTACGCAGGACGGAACGGCCATCGCGTGTCTGACCCTATGGCACATATATATATACGCCCTAGGCCTTTCGTTCAGTTTAACAATAAAGCCGGTATGCCAGTTGCGGGCATGTCAACGGGGATCAAAATCCGCCGGATTCTGGGGGTAATTACTTGACAAGATGTCGATCAGCTACTTCTCCGCATGCAGTTAGTGCATCCCTCCCGCGCAATGACACCGGTAAGTTGACTCGCGAGTCTCTG
>JBOGOP010000442.1:0-2895 GCA_050747225.1 Pyrinomonadaceae bacterium | reverse complement strand
CACTGTTCTGATGATTACTAACGTACCCGTATCTCAGTATCTCAGCAAAATCCCACGTCGAATCATTAGGGCGACGTTAGCACTGCTTTCTTTTCTTGACAGCTGTCAGCCATATCAGCCTGGGGTGGAGCGGAGCGGAACCCCAGGTTGACGAACCACAAGGGACCGAGCGCGCGAAGCGTGCGACAGCGCAAACCCAGCCATTGCTCATGATGAAACTAGTCGTAGTCAGCGACACAAGCTTATCGGACAATGGCCATCCTCACGGCCGGTAGAGTGCCGCAGTAATAATCCCCAGCACGATCTTGTCGGCGCCTTCAAACAAAATCTGTTTCACTACGAGCATTCCCGGAACCGGCTGCACCGCATAAGCAATCACGAAGGAAGGAACCGCAAGTATCAACCACATCGCAATACCAAAGCGAATTCCCTGCCCTAACCAACTCTTCTCCTCAACTCCCTTCGCGTAAACCCAAACCGAGCCAATCGCAAATGACAAATAGGCAAGACTAATGAAAAGGATTTTTTCAGTCCCTTCCGCACGGTAATGCGCAGCAAGTGGCATATAGTCGGGTTTCAGCAGGACCGCGTGTATAAGAAAACCAAGAATATTCGCAACGATAAAGATCACTATTATCGTTGGTATACCTTTTTTGAGATTCATTGGGGGCTCCTTTGGCGAATTGGATTTGACGAACGGTGATTCCGGTCGTACTTGAAAAAGTGAACCTGTTCGGCGCGGCGCGCATTGTAGTCGCTCGCCTGTCATAAGTGAACACAATGTGAACGCACCCGTGGCGAATTTGATTAGTTACTCGCCTGAGAGTTAATCTGCTACGCAATGCCAAATCCTGACAATTGAGCAACTACCGGAAGAGGAGACGCCATGAGTGCGGACACTTTAACCATCACCGACAATCGCACCGGGAAACAGTATGAAGTAGCGATAGAAAACGGCACCATCAAGGCCATGGATCTGCGGCAGATCAGGACCTCCGAAGACGACTTTGGCTTGATGACTTACGATCCGGCGTTTATGAACACCGCGTCCTGCAAGAGCCGCATCACCTTCATCGATGGCGATAAAGGCATTCTCGAATACCGCGGCTATCCGATTGATCAACTCGCCGAGAAAAGTACGTATCTCGAAGTCGCATATCTGCTCCTGAACGGAGAGTTGCCGACAGACGCCGAGTTGAAAGCCTGGACTCATAACATTACCTATCACACGTTTATCAACGAGAGTATCAAGAAAGTGATCGACGGCTTCCACTACAACGCGCATCCGATGGGAATGTTTGAAGCCACGCTCGGCGCGCTTTCGACTTTCTATCCTGACGCAAAAGATATCTTTGACGTCGAGAGTCGGGGAAAGCAGATCTTCCGGCTTATCGCTAAGGTTCCGACAATTGCTGCCTTCGCCTATCGCCATCGCATCGGAATGCGGTATGACTATCCCGATAATGATCTTGGGTATGAAGGCAACTTTCTAAATATGATGTTCAAGACCACAGAGTTGAAATACCAACCCAATCCGGTGCTTGAACGCGCGTTGAGCGTGCTCTTCATTCTTCACGCCGATCACGAACAGAATTGCAGCACCAACGCCATGCGCAGTATCGGCAGCGCCCAGACTGATCCGTTTTCATCGCTGGCAGGCGCAGCGGCTGCACTCTACGGACCGCTTCACGGCGGCGCCAACGAGATGGTCCTGCGCATGCTGAGCGAGATTGGCTCGGTCGATAAAGTTCCCGATTACATCAAACGCGTGAAGGCCGGCGAATTTCGCCTGATGGGTTTCGGCCATCGCGTCTACAAGAATTACGATCCGCGCGCGCGCATCATCAAACAGGTTGCCGACGAGGTGTTTGAGGTGACCGGCAAAGACCCAATGCTCGATGTGGCGCTGGAGTTGGAACGAATTGCGCTTGAAGACGAGTACTTCGTCAAGCGCCGGCTTTATCCAAACGTGGATTTCTATTCCGGGATTATTTACAAGGCGATAGGGATGCCGGTGGACATGTTTCCGGTACTGTTTGCAATTCCGCGTACCTCAGGCTGGCTGGCGCAGTGGGTCGAGCTGCTCGAAGACAAGGATCAGAAAATCGCGCGTCCGCGACAGATTTATTTGGGATACAGGACGCGTGACTATGTGCCGATGGAGCAACGGAAGCCGCGGACCGACGTTGGAGCAAGCGCCTAGGTTCAAAACAAAACGGCGGAGATTTACGGTGCCGAAAAGAATAGAGGCGAGACGTTTCTTGAGACGTCTCGCCTCTATCGCTGTAGATGAATGGACCCTAATAGTTTAGCAACAGCGTACCTGTCAGGCTTGGAACTCTCGTAGTCTGATCCATTATTCCTTCAAGCGTTCCAGTGCCAACGTTGCCGGCAAATAAATCAGTGCCTTCATCCGCGGTCAATTCCAGGTTGACGGTGGCTATCCGAGCTTTTTCGCTCCAAACCAGCTCTCCACCGACAATAGTGCCGGAAATCGAGCCGACATATTTATCCTTTATGAAGATAAGCTTTGACCACGAACCACCCATGACCTTGCTGGTGCCGCCCACGGCGTAGCCTGCCTGATCGGCAGCCGAAATCCCTCCGGCGCAATTCAAGGAAAGAAATATGAATCCTGATAAGTCACCTTCAGTCTTGCCGCTCCAGGTCCAACCATAGGTCAACTGACCTGATAAGTCTGTAACGCCCGGTGAAAGCTCGTCTGCGTCGACGCTTACTTTGTAAATTCCATTCTGAACAGTAGGCGACGGTGGGTCGACGGGCGCAGGCGACATTCTTTTCTGCGCGACTGCACCTGAAAACATTCCTCCAACCAGGATAGCCAGGGTTATTAAAGCTGCGAACTTGTTTTTTTTAAAGATTTTCGTCCAGAGG
>JBOGOP010000441.1:0-2907 GCA_050747225.1 Pyrinomonadaceae bacterium | reverse complement strand
GTAAAGGACAGGTCGTCATCCCAAAGACCATCCGAGACCACCTCCACATTCTGGCGGGGACGGAGTTTAAGGTCACTGCCGATGGCCGACGAATCATTTTGGAAGCGGTCAGTCCCAAGACCCGTCGTCTGTCCGAGTGGCCAGGGTTCGGCCGCACGCTACCGTGCTTATCTGACAAGTCAGCGTTCGCTCCGGTCGATCTGCGAGAGAGCGAGTGATTGCATTTGATACCAGCCTCGTAGTGCGGATCGCCACGGGCGACGATCCGAAGCAAAAGGCGGCGGCATTGGCACTCCTTACGAAGGAAACGGTCTTCGTTCCGAAGACGGTCGTTCTGGAAACCGAGTGGGTATTGAGGTCGCGCTACGGCTTAGCTCCGCAGGAGGTCGCCGATTTCCTAACCTACCTTTTAGAATCGGTAAGCATTGTTGTCGAGGACGCACAGACAATTCATCAAGCGCTGAGCAAATGTCCGTATCGTTAACGCGTAACGTAGAAGCCGCAACTCAATTTTGTCTCGCCAGCAGCCGTATTGATTGAATGCGATCCGGATCCTAATAGACGTGTTGGCTTCCATCACCGAGTGGCTTAGAACCTGTTTTATTTCGCCAGGGGAGGCCAACAAAGCACACGCGCTGAATCTGGCTACCGCGGCTCTACTGGTCGAGGTCAGCAGAGCAGATCATCGGGTGACAGACAGCGAACGGCTGGTCATTGTAGAGGCTCTGCGAAACAACCTCGGGCTTGAAGAATCGGAGGCACAGAAGCTGTTGCGGCTTGCCGATCCTGCTGCTGATCAGGCCGTTTCGCTGACGGAGTTCACCCGTTTGCTCAATGAGCACCTTACGCGCGAGGAACGTGTGGGAATCGTGAACTCCTTGTGGCAAGTCGCGAACGCGGACACCTCCATAGACAAGTACGAGGAATATTATGTACGGAAGATTGCGGATCTCCTGTATGTTTCACACAGTGATTTCATCCGTGCCAAATTGCGCGTGATTGAGGGTGAGGCTGACCCTACAGCTCGCGGGGGCGGAACAGTGTGACACTATTGGCTGGGGCGAGCGAGTGCCTGCTTCTCGAACACCAGCTTATCGTCCTCCATCGGTCGCACAAACGAGCACCGAACCTAAGTCGCTGGGACCGGCTCTTGGTGGGATTCACGGTTTGAATTATCCGCCCCAAACGATTACCTAAGACCGCCGTCAGTCCGAAACCACAGACATTGCTCCGATTCCATAAGGTCGTAAAACTCAAATACCGGCGGCCGTTTTCCGCAAGGAAACACGCGCGCCCCGGCCCGAAAGGTCCTTGTATCTTGATCCCATGTCAATTAAAAAAAAATTTGATACGCTTTGGAGATCGTGGGCAAACGGGCGCGCGGTGGGAAACGCGCAGCGTTTTCCACGGCAAGCGCCCGGGTGGACCGCAGTCGCACACAAATCCACAGCGGGCGCGGGGCTGGCGCAACATCGCTGAGCATATCGCTAACACGTTCGGCAGCCGCTTGAATAACAAATTAGCGACACACAGGAGAAGCCGGTCGATGAAGGAGTTCTGAATTGACCATCCCGGCGAATATTGACGTGCTCATCGTCGGGGCCGGCCCGACCGGGCTGATGCTTGGTAATCAGCTCGGTCGGCGCTTCGTTCGCGCGCTGATCGTCGACCGAAACCCCGGCCCCTCCAGAGTCAGGCTTCTGACGGTCCCAAAAGCATGAGCGTTTTGCTGGATGTCGCATTGTCATGGTCTATTT
This sequence comes from Pyrinomonadaceae bacterium, assembly GCA_050747225.1. Classification (GTDB taxonomy): domain Bacteria; phylum Acidobacteriota; class Blastocatellia; order Pyrinomonadales; family Pyrinomonadaceae; genus PSRF01. The sequence goes on along the minus strand of JBOGOP010000441.1, from coordinate 1,150 downwards.
CAAAACACCTGTGGCGGCTTAGACTTGGATTTCGCCTAATACACGTTTCTTGTCGTGTTGCATGGCATTCACTAACAGAATCCTGGGCTAGCATCAGGCGCTGGAGCTTGTCGCTAACACCAATCGCTGCGGTCGGATGCTCGGTTCGAAGACTTCCCTGACCTTCGCCTCGAACCACCGAAACGAAGGGTGCTGTTTCGAATAAAACAGATGCGTCGTTCGGCTGCGGCGATAATCCGATGCACCGAAGCGCGGGATCGGGGTCTGAAACCTCGCCGAATGCTGAAACATTTCAGCCCACTCATGCTCCAGCTTGCGATCAGAGAGGGCATACCATACCTCGATGGGCGTGGCGAAGTTGAGCAAATAGTCGATGTGCCAGTGAGGCTCGCCAACAGATGCAAGATGATGGCTGAGGCGAGCTCGAATGCCGCCATGGCCGCAGGCGCTTCCGAGGTACCCGTAAAATCCCGGGATAAACGTGAACCTCCCCAACCGGCCGATGACGAGGCGCTGAGTCTCCTTAACCGAAAGGACCAAAACGTAAGCGCCCTTGCTTTCGGGCATTTCGATCATCGCGTTCTTGAGGACGTACAATCCCCAAAAGCGCCAAGACGGTTCAGCCTTCGCCTTGACATAGCCTCCGTCTCAGGTCCTGCAGACTAATGGGTGCCTTTCCTCGACCAAGGCCGCATGTGCAGTAAGGCCCCTTCGCTCCACGGGCGTTACCCCGCTTCACCGCTACTGCGGACCTAGCGGCCACCGTCTCGTCTTCCATCCCCTTCCCGGCGTCACCAGTTATAGGATGTACCTTGCTTCCGCCGATTTCTCGGTCGGGACGAGGACGGCTTCTCCAGTTGCTTAGCATGCCCTTGTCACCGTGCTGTCCCTACCACCCCGCCGGAGGAATGTGCCTCACCAGTCACTCTGCGACACATCCTGCTGCCTTCACCCGGATTCAGAGGGCTCGGCCTCCGGGGCTTTTCCTCTTCGAGGCCACCTGTGGGTTCACTTTCGTTACGGCCCGGTGACTCGCTCACCATCCCGAAGATGGCTTTGTCAGTCAGCTTCACCCATTGCGCACCGTGATGCGGATCTGGGCGCCGATCTTCAAGAGTTTCAGGCGAATGGTGTCGCATTGGGCCTGCGA
>JBOGOP010000440.1:0-2912 GCA_050747225.1 Pyrinomonadaceae bacterium | reverse complement strand
GCTACCGGCGTCCAAATCCATCTCCACACATGGCACTTCAGTAAGGCCTGCTGCACGCGCTGCTCTATAACGACGCTCTCCCGCGATGATCATCCAGCGTCCAGTTGCGCGCGACGGCTTGACCAACAAAGGTTCCAGGACACCTTTCTCGGCGATTGAGGCGGTAAGCTCGGTCAGGTCACCAAAGTCGACGCGTGGTTGTTCCGGATTTGGATCGAGCTTTTCCAGATCAATCATCCGCCCCACGGCAGCGGGCTGATGCGCCGTCAACTCCTCAACGTAGTGGGAGTCGTGGCGCATTTGAAGTCCTGTCGGCAATCCCCTTTTAGACACGTTTCATTACCTCGTCACATAGATTTCCATATTCGATCGCCCCTGATGAATTCGGAGCAAAACTAAAAATCGACTCCTTGTAGGCCGGCGACTCTTCGAGCCTGACGCTTTTGGTTATTACCGTCTCAAACAACTTCGGTCCGAAGACTTTCTTGATTTGTTCGTGGACCTCGCGCGCCAGCGTCGTACGCTTGTCGTGGAGCGTAACCAGCACGCCTAACAGTTCGAGGCTTGGGTTTGGCCGCGCCTTAACCTTCTCAATCGTTTCGAGCAAATCGTCAGTGCCCTCGAGCGCGTAATAAGACGACTGAATAGGAACCAGAACGTGCGTCGCCGCAACCAGCGCGTTTACCGTGATCAAGCCCAAGGTCGGGGGCGTGTCGATGATAATGACTGGATACTGATCGCGGAACGGCGCCAGGCGATCCTTCAGCCGAAACGGAGCGTCAAAATCGCCAATCAGTTTCGCCTCGAGCTTTGCAAGGTTGATGCGGGCGGGAATCATGTCGAGGTTTTCTACCGGCGTGCGATAGATCGCCTGCTCCATCGGAGCCTGACCGTCCGTCATCAGCTCATAGGCAGACCGTTCCACCGACAGCGGATCGAGAAAAGAAATTGAACTGTTTGCCTGGGGATCTAGATCAAGAAGCAGGACACGTTTACCGAGCCTGGCGAATGCCGCAGCCAAATTGATGGCGGTAGTAGTTTTCCCCACGCCACCTTTTTGATTTGCGATCGCAATAATCATTCGTTACACAATAAGAACTTCAACCTACTTGCCGTCAAATGAAACAAACAGACAGTGTGGCCTGTTAGTGTTACGGGAACATGGACAGGCAGGAATGTCTGTCCTACTACATAGGAAGATCGCCTGCTTCCCCAATCACATCGGGCCACTCTTCCTCGCCAAGGGCCGACCCTTCCCCGCCCTCTTCACCAGTTGGTACCGTATTCTTCGAGGCCTTAATAACCTCCTCGTCGACATAGATAGGACAATCCGCACGCAGTGCGAGCGCAATCGCGTCTGAAGGCCTGGCATCGAGCACCATGCGGTTGCCATCGCTCATCTGCATTTCTATGACGGCGAAAAACGTGTTGTCACGCAAACTGGTTACTACAACTCTTTCTACTTGAATCCCGAGTTCGATAATCAGATTCCGGAGCAAGTCGTGGGTCATTGGCCGGGGCGGCGCGATTTTTTCAATCTCAAGAGCGATGGCGTTTGCCTCATATGCTCCCACCCAAATTGGCAGCATCGTATCGCTTTCGACGTCCTTCAGAATTATTATCGGAGTACCGCTGTTGGGGTCCATCATCAGCGCTCTGATTTTTACTTCAATCTCCATAATCCTTACCTCTGCCCCAGCTCCTTGCAATTTTGCACTGATCAATTGACCGAATTGTTTACCAGTTCGCCATAAAGGCTATAGGGCTTGGCCTGCGAAATCATCACATCTACCACGTCTCCGGGTTGGATTTGCCCGGCCCTGAAGTTGACGACCTTATTGCAAGTCGAATGACCCGTCATGTCTTCAGTTGACCTCGCGCTCTCCCTTTCCGCCAGCACGCTTACTTTTCTGCCGACATAATCACCATAAACTCTCGCCTGCAGTGACTCCTGCAGCTCCTCAAGCACCAGAAAGCGCGCCTTCTTCTCGGCTTCGGGTACTGCATCCTCTAACGACGCGGCAGGTGTTCCGGTTCGTTTGGAATACTTAAAAATAAACAAGCCGTCGTATTGGCAGTTGCGAACCAGTTTAAGCGTGTTCTCAAAATCCTCCTCGGATTCGCCCGGAAAACCCACGATGATATCGCTGGTCAACGACAGACGCCGCTTCGACTGCTTAATAACATCTATGCGCCGCAGGTAGTCGTCCGAAGTATGGCCGCGACGCATCGCTTTCAAAATCCGATCACTGCCCGACTGCACCGGCAGATGAACCCAGTCGCAGAGATTCGGAAACTCTTCGAGCGCGGACACTATATCAGGATGGAAGTCTCTAGGAAACGACGTCGTGAATTTGATTCGCTCCATGCCAGTCGCTGCAACCGCTCTTAGCAAACGTGAGAACAGCGTCGCTCCTGAACAACCTTCCAACCCCTCCTGAGATTTCGGTCGATAACTATTGACGTTCTGGCCAATCAGATGAACTTCCTTATAGCCGAGTGATCGCAGCCGGTTGACCTCGCTTACTATTTCCAAAGCGCTGCGGCTTTTCTCGCGGCCACGCGAGTAAGGAACGATGCAGAAGGAACAAAACTTATTGCAGCCCTCAATGATCGGAACAAATGCCACATAAGGAGAGCGTCTCTCCACCGGCGACACGTCCCAAACTTCGCCTTCCTGGCGCTCGTCCAAATCTATCACTGACGCTTCCCCGCCCTGCGCCCGTTCAATCATCGACGGTATCCGATCAGTCGCCTGCGTGCCGACGATCAGATCTACTGCCGGCGCGTCCTGGAAAATCGCTGCACCTTCCAACTGGGCTACACAGCCCATCACCCCAATCAATGGTTTGAGTTGGCCGGTGCGTCTTGCCTGACTGCGAATCTCGCCGATCCGTCTAAAGACTTTTCGT
>JBOGOP010000439.1:0-2924 GCA_050747225.1 Pyrinomonadaceae bacterium | reverse complement strand
CAATTACGGATGGCACATTGACAGCAGGTGCGTTGGACCAGATTAGCAGCAAAGATCAGAATTTTCTGGACCTCAAGGAAATGGTCGACAACAAGAGTGTCACCGAACTTACCACCGATTCGGGGTTCCAGAATCCCGGAGAAGCAAGACAGGAATTTTATTTTAAGAGTGCGCAAGAAACCAAGAAGGACTTCATTGAGGGATTTGCGAAAGACGAAATGAAATTGGGGAATACTCGGGAACAGGCGGAAGCGCTGGCTAATAACATGACATTTGGCAATGAAGGAACCTATGGCTATACGCAAACCCCAGGGCAGTCGCCTTCGGGAAATCTCCGAATCACAATTTCTGATGGAACCGGCGCCGCGTCCAATATGCCGATGGAAGAAAGAGTCGCGACGACGGGTCACGAAATGTATGTCCATGGTCGGCTTTTCCTTGAGGGTAAACCCTTTGGCCATGGCGATAAGGGTGGACCAACCGAGGCTCAATTTGGAAACGTTGAGCAGCGATCAAAGAGGAACTTTAGAGGCTCTCCAAATACCCCGAGTTTCTTAAAACCAAAGCATCAATAGTCTCGAAGGGGAGGATAGTAACATGATTGGTTGCTTGGCATTGCTCTTGATTCTCTGTATCAACATTCCGCCTCAAGAGCGGTTCAGGACCGAGATCTCGGTATGCGATCTTGAGATTCAGAACTCGATTAAACAGGCGAATGCAAGTTTTAGCGTGAGTTATTCTTTTCAACTGGACAAAGAGGGTAGACCGGTCAAAGTAAGTAAAATCCAAGATAGGTATGTGCGCAAAGGAGCTGTCGAGGCTTGCCTAAGTGGCTGGCGATTTCAGGGGCTACCTTCGGGAACACAATTGGTCGCGTCTTTCCGCTGGCAGCACGGAAAGGGATGGGTTGAGATCGCGGTGGTTGGCAAGAACTTTAGTCAGGTGGTAAGGCTTCCTGAAGGCTTGGGCTATTGAGCGCCGCAGTAGGAGTATTAGACTAAGTTCACCTCAAAAGAACGAGACAACGAAACCGGGCTCGACTATTTCGGCGCGCGGTACTATGCGAGCACGCAGGGAAGGTTCACTACAACGGACCCGATGTACTTTCAGTTTATGATGCTAATTGATCCGCAACGATTCAATCTCTACGCTTACTCGAGAAATAATCCACTCAAGTTCGTGGATCCAAGCGGAGAAAAGGTTTCTTTGAGTGGCAATCAAGACCGGCTAAGAACAAATATTCTTTATGAGATGGTTGGCGGACAAGAGACCTTCGACACCTATTTCCACATCAGTGATGGTCAAGTTACTCTTAATGCCGGTGTCGACGCTCACGAGGTGGCGAATGCGAATGCTGGAGTGCAAGAACTTGCTGGATTAGTTGGTGCCACGGAAAACTATGTTTACTTTGCCGGCACAGAAGGTGGAGCGGCAGCCGATTTGTTCCAGGGAACGCGAGACGACAAAGGCAAGCTAACGAACGCAGGAAAGGCGATATCGAACCGGTTTACCTGTGGAGGGAATTACGTGTCTGGCTGCGGAACGCAAGTTGGCACAACCGGAAGGACGAATGCCGATCAGCCCGCCAACCTTGCAAACGGAGATCCTGTGTTTGCCGTTATCGCTATCAACACCAACACAGTCATCACAGAAGAGAAGACAGATTACGGAACGTTGAGCCCTGCTCCTGCCGATGTAAAAACCGCTCAAGAGGCTGGAGTTGGACAGGTAGTACGTCCGGTCAATCTCTTTATCCATGAATCCACCGAGAATCGAAAGTTTGCTGAACAAGGTGCTGGAAGAATGGACTATGGAGCAGCCCATGCTCATGCAATCGTGCGTGAGGCGGCCATCAGGAAAGCGCTCAACATAAGCGGTGGCTTTGCTGGGGCGTACTTGGATGTAAGGATACCAAAGAAATAGTGAGCATGATGAAACTAACAGCGACATTGCTAGTACTCCTCTCTTTGAGCAGTCATCCTCAAAAGGAGAAGTGCCAATGCTTGCCAGCTTCGCCTGATGAAAAGACGAGTTGGGGACAACAGAATGTAGTAATCAAAGAGGATGAAATCTTCAAATCACTGCGCGGCAAAGTTGTTGTAGCTGCTAATGACCAACCGTTAGCCGGGGTGCTGGTCGAGGTCTATGACAAACCAGAAGGTCTGTTAATGGATTGGAAGGAACGTGAAGCAAAGAAAGCTCAGCAGCGCAGAATAGCGGCTTGTGTAACTGGAGTCGATGGAGAGTTTTCTTTCCCGAAGATCCCGGCCGGCAAATATGAATTGCGTTGCAGCAAGCCCATTGAGTGGAACTCTACTTCCGCGTATGTGATCGTTGCTCCCAAGGTCCCACACAGCACAAGCTCGAAAGTTATTGTACCGATGCACATCAGTCAGTAGAGCTTCTTGACCTCACGCCTTCTGAGCTTTTTCTAAGACAGTATCGATGAATCTGATGACGAACTCCTGTTCTTTGCGAGGGAGTCGTCTGATCTGATCGAAGCGGAGTTGCAGATGTGGAGTCTTTTCACCTGACGGCGGCCTCGACTCTTTGCTTCACAATCATGGCGGCAATGATCTTCTTGACGGCTTGTTTGTCGTCGTCGGCGAAGTGTTCGACGGCGGCGAAGTGCTCGATCAGTTCAGTGTCGGCGAGTCGTTGAGCGGCGGCTTCGCTGGTGCGATCGAACACCAGGAGATCAAGCGAGGCATTCAAGGCTTCTGCTAAGCGCTTGAGCACGTCCACCGTGGGCTGGGACGTGCCAGCTTCGACGCGTTGCACGTGCGAGATATGAATACCCGCCTTATCAGCTAGTTCACCCTGAGTCAGCTTGGCCGCCCGCCGTGCTTCGGCAAGCCGTTCGCCGAAGTGCGACGGCTTCATTTTCATGGCTTGTTTAGCTGCTTTCTTTGGCATCTTCTGTC
>JBOGOP010000438.1:0-2948 GCA_050747225.1 Pyrinomonadaceae bacterium | reverse complement strand
AACGCTTCGCCGCAGCCGTTACCGACTACAACGCATGACTCGGGGCCAGTGTGGTTGGCTAAACCTTCACTGTCGGAGACTTTCACTCCTTCACACCTTGCCGGTTTGTCCCGGCGCATCCCCAACGCCCAAGCTCAGCCGCCGGTTTGCCGTAGCGAAGCGGAGGCAAAACGGTCGGCTGGAGCGCCTTGTTGGGCCGCTGTGTGGCCCTGATTGTTATAACTTGAGGAACGAGTCCGTGGCGTGCTCAGCCAAAGACACACCCGCGAAAGCTGGCACGTCCCAATCCGAGTGTTGGATTTACTCTCTGCACGACACATTTTGATAGGTCCCGTCTCCAGGCGCACTAGCGGAGCACCGGTAAGTTTTTCCCTTACAGGTGGCGGTCCAAGTCTGGACCAAGACCCCAGGCCCACCAGAAATGACAATGTCAGGAGCGGCGCAGGGAATTACCTGAGCCGACGCAGCCTGGCGAAGTGGTACGACGGAGCATCCGCTAACAGAAGCAATGAGCACCATAGAAATGACGATGAAGTAGGACCGCTTTTCGGATATTTGCATGAGATCTTCTCCCTAACAGCCAGTAGAGGGCGCGACTGGCTTCGCACATGGAAGCCCAACGCTTAGCATCAGCGGCGGCGCGGAGCGCCGTCCGCTGCATGCTGTTGTTAGCTGACATCTCGCTCACTCCTTTTCACCTCTGGGTATTCTGACGTATTCGGCCATTTCATGCAGCCAATCAGTCCGCTGGACCGGAGCCCCGAGTGAGATAACCGCGAGACGCGTGGGCGCACCGCCACCCATCAGAAGCCGAACAGCTGCGGATTTGGAGCGTGCGAAGGCACCGAAATCGGCGGCGGGTCGGCAACTGCGAACGTGAGAAAAGTGGCGAAATCGAACGACGAATTATCGACGTTTTGAATATTCTCTTCGCCGAGTTCCTTACGAGTTGATTTGGGTTCAGCCCGTGCCTGTTCGGCCTGCTTGAGATTGTGCTCAAACGCTGAGGCCGGCGCGACCGACGGTGGTCGCCGCCAATCTTGGCGATCTTGCCCGTGAAAAACAAGTAATGGCCAAGGCCTTCGCTTTGCAGCAGAGCCTTGGTCTGATTGAGGTCAATGCGGGCCGTGTTGCTTGAAGGTACTTTCTTGACTTGGAACCGAGCGACCTTGAAGAACTCTTCATCTCCCGCGTATTGGCCATGCACAATGAGTCCAAGGTCAGCACCTGTGACCTTTTCGAGACTGCCTGTTGCCGTGTCAGCGTACCAGACATCTAACCACGATCGCTTCGGATCACCGCCGGCGAGGCTGGACCAATGAACCGCGAATTCATCAATTCGCTCGCAGATTTGCGAAATGAAGTGCCCCGTGAGCCGTTCTTCATGGCTCCAGAATGGAAGGAATTTGTTCGCGAACTGATGTTCGGACTTCACGAGAGCCCAGAATAATGCCCAGACGCACCGAGGTTGGAATACGCGCGGCGACGTCAAGTAGCGGAAGAAGTGTGAATGATTGTACTCACCGTGCCGAAGCGCAAAGTGCAAGTAATCCGGATCGAGTGGCCAAAGGGCGTGAACTGCGGTCTCTGGTGGCGCGAGTAGACTCGATCTTGCAATCAGGCGGTGCGATTGTTCAAAGACTTGTCGATGTTTGCGAAACGTGCCAAAGCCGACGCGTGACTGCATCGCTGGATTTGCGATGGCGGCCGCAAGTGGTGCGTAGGAATCGTTCGTTTCGTCTTCACGCGTCATGTTGTTTCTCTGTCAGCTAACGAACCAAAGTGAGCGGCCCGCCGACAACGAAGTCACTAAACGTAACGACACCCATTACCTCACCGAAGCCCCGACACTCAAAGCCGCACGAATCGAGGCGGGTCCGACTCCACTGCCGAGTTAGGCAGAGAACGCAACAAAGCAAGCCTGACACCTTTGAACATGCTCCTAAAATGCATCAATGCTAGAGCATACCCCTATCTCCGCGTACAGGGGGCTGAGTGATGGTGACATCACTAACTACCCGACCTAGATTATCTTTAATGTGTCTGCCCCCGCTTTCACGGATCGTAGATCCCTATCCTCTTTAGCAGCCTCCTAACCGCGACCGACGCGCGATCAGTCGCCTACGTCAATAGGCGGAGTATCAACGCTCACGTCCAGCTTCCCGCAAAGACGCGAAAACTTGATAGGAGGGCGCGTGTAGACGGCGTGATTATTGACATAGATTTCGTAGGCCGGGAACCCGTCATGGGCTCCTGTTACCTTGGCAGTGGGCTTAGGTCCTGAGCTATCAATCACTACTGTCAAATCCCAGCTGATCGGACAGGGCCTCAGGAACCGGAACGGAAAACTCGTACCCGCATGGCCATGTAGACGCACAGATACTGTCTGGGGGCCGAGCCGCACCGGATCGTCAATATGCATATCTTTAACGGGCTCCTTTATGTCATGAAGACTATGGCAGTCATGGAGCACACCGTCATCATCGCTGTCATCGATAATCGGTAAAGCGTCTCTTGCGTACAACTTCGTGGGATTCGCGAGGGCTTCTTGCTTACTGCCTTCTACGAAGCCGTCTGGATCTGAGGCCTCGTCAGGAACCACGGTTACCAATTGTCGCGTCCGATAGCTGGTCGCGTTCGGGTCGAAACCCCGATCATCGAAGCGAACGAAGAGAAACCCTACAAATGGTATGAGAGGGCCAGGATCCGCGGGTAGGGCAGTAACGCATGGCACACGAGTGTTCGCGTGGTTGCCAGGTATGAACGTGGTGAAGTTGATGGTGAATGCGCCTTTCGGAGCAGGGATGGTGGTAATCTCGACAGCTGAGCATGATCACGCTAATTGATGGCGGTGTTTTCACGATTAGTGATGAACTGATTTTCAGGGGTGGAATAGTGGACGGAATATTTGCACACGGCGACGGCCCGCTCCCGGCGCTGGGGTTGGA
>JBOGOP010000437.1:0-2951 GCA_050747225.1 Pyrinomonadaceae bacterium | reverse complement strand
TAACCCACCAACCGCCGGCCGCAGGCCGACACCTTCGAGGACGGCTTGAAAAGGAGGCCCGCTACGCGGGCCGAGTCGGTGGGTTGCGGCATAAACAGCATGCCGAACCCACCCTACATTTCTGGAGTCGACAATTTCAAATATCGTTGGTTAGTTCTTAACTCAATCCGGTGGCCCCGGTATGGTACAGTCTCCCGTGAAGTACCCCGGATCCTCGTATTGTTGGCATGCCTGGGGAGAACCCAATCCGCTCCTCGGCGACCACGAACCGTGTTACAGGTTGGAGGCTACCGCCATCGAACGAGGATACGCTGATCGGGCACTATTTCAATCTTAGATCTCGGAGATTTGACCGGCATAAGATCCGCGTATCGCTCGGCAGACGGGTGGCGGAAAGATAGGTAGTGTCTCAGTTTGAATTTCGGCTTCCGACCTGAAGGAGAGACACTCGCGGCAAACTCAAAGAGAGAAATATCAAGCCTCAACGTTGTGCTCTGCGACGGGCCAGCACTGGCGGCCCGTCCGCAGCAGCTAAAGGTTAGCTGATACTCCCGTGTTCTTTGTCGAGGCGCCCCCTTTCCGAGGACCGTTTTATTCAAGGTCTTCATTCCGAATTGGATCGCCGGCCCGTAAACCATGCCGTAGCCTTCGCCCCACGCAATTCAACAGCTGGGAGGCGGGAATGCCATCCTGAGGCTTTCTCGTCTCGAGGTCATTTCGGGCCAAGATCGAGCTAGCCGCCAAGTCCCGTGAAGTGACTACACTGTGAAAAAACAAACCGCGCAGGCCCTCCAATGATTGCGTCACTCGATCCTTCTCTACCGGGTTCGCCAACGCCCGTTCAACGAACCGAATACCCTTCACTAGTTCTCGTAATTGATCCGGCGTCAAAGACACCGAAACGTCTAGGCCGAAAGCTTCTCGCGAGAACGCAATATGGATTTCGATTATGTCCGCTCCAAGGGCTGCAGCGGCGATACCCGCGTATACCGTGCCCGAATGATCGGACAGACCGACCGGGCACCTATAACGTTGCCGAAAGAAATCCAGAAGATTGAGGCCCAGGTGTTCCGGAGGACAAGGATACTCGCTCGTTGCCTGCATAACAGCGACATGGATGTTGCGACCTACGAGCAGCTGTACCGCTTCGTCGATTTCTTTTACGTAGCCTAACCCCGTCGAAAGGACCACGGGGAGTTTGGTTTGTGCGATGCGCTCGAGAAGGGGTCGATTTGTTACCTCTCCGGATGGTATTTTCCACAGCGGCACGCCAATTCGTTGGAGAAGATCCACGGCTGCGATAGAGAACGCTGAGCTGTAAAATACAAGCCGTCGTGCCTGTGCGTGCTGATGCAGATCCAACCACTGCTCCTCTGTAAACGCAGTTCTGAGCCAGTAGTCAAAACGTGTTCGATCTTGCGAGCTCACGGGAAGCCTAAACCGCTCTCTTGGTGAGCTCTCCCTATTCGCAATGTGAGTCTGAAACTTGACAGCATCTACGCCTGCATCCGCAGCGAGTTCTATGAACGCATGCGCTGAGCCTAAACTACCATCGTGCGCAAGAGCCACTTCTGCGACGATGAAACAAGGGCTGCCTGCTCCAATGCTGCGGTCCCCTATTTGCAGCGTCGGCGCTTGCATACGCTTAATCCTCGATGGCAAGAGATGGCGGACCTTCAACTTTCTTGCTAGAAGGTCCGTGTGATTGATTAGCAGAATCTTTCGAAATCAGCTTTTTTTTGACCTCTTCATATAATTCGAACATGAACAATTTCTGTTGCTCTGACTTCACTCTTCCCAACCCTAGCAATCCTAGACTAAGAATAGTAAGACCGATTGCAATCGATAACAATTCGCTCTCTTGGAGGGAAAGGCATGTTTTTGAGAGAAAGAACTTAACGAAAAGAAATAGAGCACAAAGAAACCAAGATGATCCCATAGTGGCTCCAATGTCTTTTAGAAAGATCATCCGGCGAAGAACCGATAGGCTATGTTCAGAGACATGAGCATAAAGCAATTCTCTGTCTGCTCGACTTAATACTTTGCTTGGCTTAACCCAGGACGTCCCATCGAAACGCTTGTAAAGCCATTGCACAAATCTCCTTGGATTAACGCGCGTAGAGGTTGTAACCAAAGGAGTAAGACTGAGAAGATCCTGAACTGCATAACCAATTACGTAAGCACTTCCTATTAGCAGAAATCCCTGAAATGGGTCCGGCGACAGCGTAGGCAAAGATCCAAAACAAGGAAGTAGAAACAGATCTCAATTGAGAACCCTCCAAGTACGTAAACAAAGTCTCGTGCTAAAAAGTCCTGAAGCAGCTTTGTTACAGCTGTTGCAACAGAATCTTTCATTTCGTCACCTAGCATTATTGGCTTACCGATTCCATAGAATCATATCTTGCAAAAGCTTCAGTCACGAGCACAAGTCTAAATGGTACATAACGTTCGCGTTGATCCGCGCGCCACCGTCGCGACTGGCCGAACGCTATCACCCGCGAATGCCTCCCTACAATCACTCGCTCGGCAGCGGAGGTGGCAGAAAAAAACGATCGCTTCCCGCCTTGGTGGCGGCAAGCCCTCATTCAGTGGTAGGACGCAGCCAGCGTAGCGTGCGCCATGCGCACGAAACGAGAAAGTGGACTTCAATCGTGCGCGCGGCGCACGCTACGCTGGCTGAGCGACCACACACCGCGTTACCGGTTGGTGGCTACGGGCATCGCACCAGATACGCTGATCGGGCACTATATCAATCTCAGATCCCTGAGGTCAGTCATGACATCCGCGAATGCCTCCCTACAATCACTCGCTCGGCAGCGGAGGTGGCAAAAAAAACGATCGCTTGCCGCCTTGATGGCAACAAGCCCTCATTCAGTGGTGGGAAGCAAGAGATAGCCGAGGGGCAGATAAGACACCAGGAGCGCACGGCCGTCGCGCCCCAATAGACCCGG
>JBOGOP010000436.1:0-2951 GCA_050747225.1 Pyrinomonadaceae bacterium | reverse complement strand
GGAATGCTGTTCCATTTGTCGACAAACACGACGCTGGCTGTCAGCAGCGCTTTCATCAGCAGGGGATGCTCGCTGTTAGCCGATGTCAGGCCGTGCTCGCGGTACTCTTGAACGGCCTGCAGCTTGTTCAGTTCGTCCTCACTTAGGCCCTCAACACTCAAGCCCGAGACGCGGAAGCCAAAACCGACAAAGACCAGCACCGTCAGCAGGGCGACGAGCAAGGTTCTGTTTACGGAAACGATCCCTCGTTCCGCGAAAAGCCTGGGGCACGAACCTGCGGTTGTGATTGAATAAGCCTCGACTGCCACGGTATTGGTCCTTCAGTTTCCCTTTGAGACCACATTGGGTGAACAAAGGCGTCCGACAAAAGCGGCAAGCGTAACGCGATTCAAACGGCGGCGCAACCTGAGGGCAAAAAACCGACTCCAAATAGGCTTAGACGCTTGCAATTCCGTGGAAAATCGGCGAATATTCGCGTCGATTTGGGAACCTGAGATCGCAGCGGCTGGCGTCCTCTACCGGGAGCTGGTCGACTCCGCTGATCGAATAGTTGTTAGTAAAACTCTTTCCACAGTTGTGGTTGATTTTCCAGTAAGCGATACTTGTGCGCTTGATTGAATTCAGAGAGGAAGCAACATGGCAGAAATTCAGGAGAACCTTGAGGCAGGAAGTTCCGCCCAACCTTTCCGCATAGATCAAAAGCTCCATCAGATCCTTTACAAATCGGAAGCAGCGCCAAAGCTCGAACCGATGCCACAGGAAGTGCTGCCGGAGCCGGTTTATCCGCAAAAGCCTGATCCGGCGCCGATGACACGGAAGGAGTATCAGAAGTTTAATGCCATTCGGACCTGGAAGAGCTGGGGTTCTCCCTATTTCAAGTCGCGTTGGCACAGCAATACGCTGCGCCCGATCATTCCGTACTTGTTTACCGAATGGAAGTGCAACCTCGATTGTCACTATTGCTGGTCTTACAACAATGCCGTCAAGGGCATGACCGAAGACGTCGCCAAGCGCTCTATCGATTGGCTCCATTCAATCGGCTCGCGCGTGTTGGCCTTGATGGGTGGCGAACCGCTGCTGCGGCCAAAGTTCATTCACAAGATCGTCGACTACAGTGCGAAGCGGGACATCTTCGTCTATCTGCCGACCAACGGCCGCTTGATGAAGCCCGACGTGATCGATCGGCTTGGTGATGCGGGTATTGCGACGTTTAATCTGGCGGTTGATTCCGTCAAAGAGCGTAAGTCGCTCCCGAAAGCCCTGGATCCGATTCGTCCTTACTTCGATTACCTCGTCAAACGTCAGCATCACTATGGCTACTCAGTCATGTTCAATATCAACATCTGCCATAACAACATGGACGATGTTAAAGAACTGACCGAAATTGCCCACGACAATGGCATCGCCACGGATTATCACGTGAACGAAACGCCGATGATGGAGCAAACCCACTTCAAACATCTCAACGAGAATCAGACTTATCTGACTCCCGACGACTGGCCGAAGGTTGATGCCCTACTCGACTATCTGCAGGACCTGCGTGTCAACAAGGGTTACAAGATGGCGAACCCGACGCAGCACATGGAAGATATGAAACTGCTGATGCGTGGTCAGGTACCACCCTGGCAGTGCCGCGCCGGACAGAATTCGCTGATCATTCGCACAGATGGTTCGCTGGCGCCGTGTTTCCCGATGTATTCAGCGACGCATGACTGGGGCACTGTCGGTAACGACAAGTTTGATGTGAAGCAGCTGGACGAAATGAAAGTTGAATGCACCAAACACTGTCTCTCGACCTGCAACTACATTCTCGGTTATTGCTACGACAACATGCGCGTTATTAGTTGGGGACTTAAGCAGGCGATGCATGGGTTCAAGGGAGCAAGCAACGGCTTCTAAAAACAGTAGACAGTAAACAGTAGTCAGTAAACAGTAGACAGCAGGCCAACCGATTTCGGGACAGCCTGCTGTCTGCTTTTTACTGACTACTGACTACTGACTACTGACTACCGTCTACTGTTTGCTGTCTACAGCCTTCACACAACTCTCCCACCGCGCATTGCCAGAATTCCTACGATGACATTGATAGCGATGCCTATTGCTATTGCAAGCCAATACTGCCATTGCTCGTCGATGGTGCTTTTGTATCGAATGATGGTGGCTATTCCGAGCGGACCCCAGATGAAAATTGAGGACCACAGGCCGGGCCCGTATTCGAAAATGCTGAGCGCGGTGACTGTGTGAGTGAGAGCATTGCCCGCCACCAAAGCGCCCAAAATAACAAGCATCATGGGGAGAAACTTAAGTTTGCGCGCAAGTATCACTCCGATTGTTACCAGAATAAAACCTACACTCTGGGCTGCCAGGAAACGCCCCGTTGACATGTGCACGCCTCTGAGACGGAGCAGGTAAGCCGGGTAACCTTCGCCGCCCCAGTATTCTTCGGCGATGTGGATCAGGTAACTGAGCGGAAAGAGCCACGACCAAAGAATAGTCTTGCGATCGTAAATACCGAGGGAGAAGTTCGCTTGAGTAGTCATTTGGTGTTGTGAACGACAGACGCTGGCTCGTAAGTTCAGGATTGTCATAAAGAAGCCTGACTGTTATATCAGAGCTGTCAACTCTTTGGAGTGCGGTGACCTGTCACCGCTTTGGCCTGACCGAAGGACCGGCATAGGCGATCCACGAAAGGACACGAACTAACACGAAATATCTTTAGTGTACTTTTGTGTGTTTTAGTGGACCTTGTTCCGACGTCTGTTCCGCACCACCATCGGCCTGTGATCGAAAATGGACTCAGTCAACCATTCCGCTGAAACGACCGCCGCCGCCCCGGGATTGGTGCGCGGGCTCGGGTTATTTGACGCTACGATGATCGTGATGGGCGGCATCATCGGCTCCGGCATCTTCATCAATCCTTACGTCGTCGCCCAACGCGTGACGACGCCATT
>JBOGOP010000435.1:0-2974 GCA_050747225.1 Pyrinomonadaceae bacterium | reverse complement strand
CAGCGGAACCCCAGGTATCCGTTTGAGGATAAGGATAGCCCGCGGGAGCGGGCGACAGCCCTGGATTTGTTGAGCTGCCGCCCGCTCCCGCGGGCTCAGATGCATTAACCGCAGCGTTCCCGACTTTTTGTGCAAAGCCGAAACAGGAGCGTTCCGTCCGACGTCACAATCATCGCGCGCCTTCAGCGCTCGGGAGAGTCGCTGGCTCCTACCTGGGGCGTTGCCCCAGGCTTTCACATTCCGCGCCTTTGGCGCTGCGAACGGAAACAACTTTTTGTGCAACACCTGGGAAGGAATTGAGAATCACATTGCCAGCTACTTCAGAAAACTAATTGCCTCACTCGCAGTCGTATGTTACAAGGCAGTCGAGCTCCAAGTTTCCCTGTCATGCCAAAGATTCTAATTTTCCTTCTCCCTATGGTGATGCTGCACGCGCTCGGTGTAGCGGTGTTGGGCCAGCAGTCGGGACGGATTAAGGGAACAGTGCGCGTAGCTTCCGGTGCGCCGGCGCCAGGCGTGACAGTCGTCGCTACCAATCAGGTTAGCGGCAAATGGAAACGCGTGCGCAGTAACCCCGACGGCACCTACACCTTACGATTGGCGGCCGGTGCTTACCGCCTGCGTGTGGCTCCACCGAATTTGGCGAAGTTTGACAAAGATAAAAACTACGGTGACTTTGCTATTCCCCGCGGTGAAGCGCTCGAGAATGTCATCGTCGAAGCCGGCAAGGAAACGTCGGTAGATATTCCTCTCGATCAGATTGAACTCAAGGAGATGCCCCAACAGCCGGGCGACAAACCAACCGGCCACGCCGGCAGGGAAACGGTTCCATCCGAACCACAAATAGATCCGGCGCGACGCGAAGCGCGCGATCGCTGGCGCATTGGCTTTCCCGAATACGATCGCTATGGAGACCGCGCCGCGCGCGGACGCGACATTCCGTTTAAGCGCGGGCGTTGGTGGGATCCATACAATCAGAGCGTGCTGAAAGGCGACTACCCGATCAAGGGCAATAAGCTTTTCATGATTCTCTCCGCCGTCAGCACTACCGGAGTTGAACAGCGGCGAGCCCCGACTTCTTCCGGAGTAAGCGCCGACGATCCCGGCAGCGGGGAATTCTTTGGTCAACCAGAGCAGTTTGCCGCCAGTGAAACTATCCAGCTCAGTTTTGAGCTATTCCACGGTGATTCCACCTTCAAGCCGCGTGACTGGGCGATCAAGATCTCGCCAACCTTAAGCATTCCCAACTATCTCAACGCTCGTGAGAATGGCGTTGTAAACATCGACGTCAGGCGCGGCACGAACCGCACCGATACGCATGTCTCTCTCGAAGAAGCTTTTGCCGAAGTGAAGCTGTGGGACGTGAACGCAAACTACGATTTCGTTTCCATGCGGGCCGGGATTCAGCCGTTTGTGTCAGACTTTCGTGGCTTCATCTTTTCAGACAACAACCTCGGCCTGCGCTTCTTCGGCGCCGCCGATAATAATCGCGTTCAGTTTAATGCTGCATACTTCTCGATGCTGGAGAAGGACACGAACAGCGGACTCAATCGTTTCGACACGCGCCATCAGAACGTTTACATCGCCAACATTTTTCGACAGGACTTCATTCGCAAGGGCTTCACCATTCAGGGAAGTCTCCATTACAACGACGATCGGCGCAGTGTCCAATATGATCGAAACGGGTTCCTGGTTCGTCCGGCTTTGATTGGCGATGTTCGGCCGCACGCGATCAAGGTTGGTTATCTTGGACTCAGTGGCGACGGACATCTGGGCAAACTTAATCTGACACACGCTTACTATTATGCGTTTGGGCGTGACGATCGAAATCCGATCGCGGGTCGCAGCGTGCGGGTGAGATCAAACATGGGTGCAGTTGAAGCGTCAGTCGATCATGATTACCTGCGCTTTAAGGGTTCGTTCTTCTTTGCACAGGGCGATTCAAATCCGACGGATGGCAAGGCCACCGGCTTCGACGCGATCTTCGACGATCCGAATTTCGTGGGCGGCCAATTCTCGTACTGGAATCGCAACGGCATTCGTCTCACGCAAACGGGCGTGGGGCTGGTGCAGCCCAACAGCATCCTGCCGAGTTTGCGCAGCAGCAAAACCCAGGGTCAGGCGAATTTCGTCAATCCCGGAATCTTTATCTACAACGCCGGAGTTGATGTTGAACTTACGCAGCGAATCAAAACAGTTTTCAATGTCAACTATCTTCGTTTTCATCGCCCTGAGCCGCTGGAATACGTTTTGTTTCAGAATCGTATTCGACACGACATCGGCTGGGACTATAGTTTAGGCGTAGCCTACCGGCCGTTCTTAATAAACAACGTGACAGTTACGTTTGGGGCTGCGACGCTGCAAACGGGTCGGGGCTTTCGCGACATCTTTACCGACCGCTCGCGCAACTGTCCGCCGGGCGTAGGCGATTTCTGCGAGCCGGATGTGATCAGTCCGAGCAAGCCGCTGTATTCGCTGTTTACGCAGGTGAAGCTGGTGTTCTGAGAACTGAAGCCGCGAAGCGGCGGCATTAAATAGCCCCGTGCGTTAGCGCGGGGTTGCGAACGGTCAAAGAGGGTGAGCTCCGAAGGTGCGAAACCCATCAGGAGGAGATGCGGTGACGGTCCTATCGGACCTCAATCATTTCCTGGCGCTTGGTCCACGCCCTTACGGGACGTGGCTATTGAATGACGGCCCGCTGGGCCTAAGTTGGTCGGGCCACGTCGCACACTCTTTGAGGTGTGTGTTCGTTGTCGCTAAGTACGGTCATGACTAAGACGAGCCTATCCCAAATCGCAATCGGTCTGTTGCTTAGCGTCGCTCTCGGGTTGACGGTCTTCTCGAGCTCGCGGGGATCGAAAACAGCGGCAACGTTCCCCCCGTCAAAACCGATCATTGCATTTTCAGCTCAAGATCAAACATCCCAACCCTCAAAGCTCGACGGCTGCGTCACCTGCCACGGCCAGATCGAGCC
>JBOGOP010000434.1:0-2976 GCA_050747225.1 Pyrinomonadaceae bacterium | reverse complement strand
GACCACGCGATGAACACCGCCATGGAGGTCGACCCGCTGATTGCGTAGTGTCCAAGAACTCAATCTACGTCAATCTACGCGGTGTTATAAGAATTTTATTGCGACGGAATCTAGGAGATAAGTAATCGATAAAAAGCCGCGCCGCCCAGCCCTACGACTCTCGCGAATGCAGATCCAAGGACTTCTACAAGCGGATGCCCGGTGACACGGGTAGCTTAAATTGTTTTCCGGCCTTGAGCATCCCTTCGTCGAGGGTAAGGATCTTAGTGGCCCCATGATTACTGGCGATCGCGAGGTGAAGGGCGTCGCCCGCCCTCAGGCCGGTCGCGAACTGCTTAAGATATTCACGCGCGAGTTCGTAGTCGAGGGCGGTGGGTAGGATTACTCGATAGGATTCTTCAACCAGCTGGTCGAATTGTAAGAGGACGGCCTGTCCCTCTTCGGGTGTCAGGCCACGCATCCTCACTTCGCGGGCCACCAAGCTCGAAAACTCAAGCCGCGTCCAGTGGCTAAGGTAGAGGTCACCGGCGGGAAGGGTGGTTACATACGCTTCTATTTTCCGGCTGGACTTCTCTTCCAGGACAAGCGGCGGAAGGAAGCTCGTATCGAAGTAGAACACCGAAGGCGCACCGTGCTCTATCGTTCTTCGTCGCGTAGCGCGCGTATGAGATCACTGCTTGGCGCGCGCCACCCTGGCATGTGGGCACGAAAAGCGGCGCGGGACTGAACGGGAACCTTCGGCCTCTCAACGGCGGCTATCCGGGCCACGGGCTGACCGTGGCGCGTGATGATGACCTCCTCGCCGTTTTCGACGCGGTTGACCAACTCACTCAAATGGGCCTTTGCTTCGGCAAGACTAACAGTGCGCATCATGATTATGACTAATTAATTGGTCATATTATACCTCATTCGACTCACGACACCTAGGTGCTCGGTCCTAAATCGAACCGTGCGGGGGTGTGGTCGTCACGAGCATCCTGCCTGGTCAGCGCGTCGCGTGACACGGGCAGGACGCTGATCCAAGATTTTGGCTTGCGGGACTTTTGCGTGACGTCGTTAGACACGGTTAGACACCGTACGACATTCTGTGTGCAACGGGCTCGGGCAACTGTAATGTTAAATCAATGACTTATAGGTAGAGCAGGGGCCTGAAAATCCCTGTGTCGGCAGTTCGATTCTGTCCCTGGCCACCAATAATCAATAGGTTAGCTCCACACTTTTCCACGCAACAAAACCAATCCGGGACTTTTGCGGGACTCGGTCCCGCAAACAGCGTTAGCTGCATCGACTTGCATCGACTAAATTGGTTAGCTCCGCCGCGGAGTAGTGTGTCGTTATTCGTCCAGACTTGTGTCCTAGAAGGTCCTGCCGGTCTTCGAAGCTGACACCCGCCGCGCGCAGACGTCGCCCAAAGGTGTGCTTCAGATCATGGACCCGCACGTGCGATAGTTGCGCACGTTTTCGTGCTTTCCGCCAAGCAGAGTTGTTAATCCGGAGAATCCTATGACCGTCGAACGTAAACACGTGGTCGGTATGCTCGCCACGCACTGAATCAACGACCGACTTCGCTACGCGGTTGAGCACCACGAGTCTATCCATGCGGTTCTTCACCGTATGTGCGGGGACAATAAAGACGCTAGTGCCAAGTTCCGGCACCGGCAACTCCAATCCCAGCGTGGCTTCCCGCATCCACTCAAGGTCCATCACGTGAGCCAGAGAGGTGAATGCTCGGCTCGGGTATCGTGCGCCCAATCGCGCTATCCGCTGTTGTTTCGTTGACACGGCACCGGGTTCCTGTGCACCCGCCATGTTTGCGCTCCAGCGGCTCCATCATCTGGCTCCCCTTACCTCCACCGGGTCCGCTCCGGTCCGTTCCCCGGCTTCACAGGTACTATGGGAAGCTCCGACTTCCTGCCACCCGTCCGACCGCACTTCGTCGCCTTCGTTTGGCCGTACCACCTAGCGCCTGTCGTTTGCTCCCGCATCCACCAGACGCTGCAGTTGCGGGCCAGGGGAATTCGTGCCTGGCTTCCCCGCCGCCAGTTCCTCTTTTCAGTGGAGATGACAGGACCTCCCAGGTTCCTGGGGGACCCCCATCTGTACATGCCCTGCTCTTCGACCCCGGCGGGTTCTCCTCGCCAAGCCTTCGCGGCGATTCGATGCTGCCTTCCGCCAATTGAACAGCGTCGGCACCCACAATTTTCACAATTTCGAGGCTCAATCACACGGCCTGCACACTCGCTGTCTACGCTTCGCCGCATGGGTTTCCCCGAATGCCACGCAAGACTCGCTTCCGGCTGGTGGCTAGCCTTTGCCGGGTGGGGTTCTCACCCACTGGGTCCCTTTGCAAAGTTTCTTTGCAAAGTTTCAGAGCAGCCTCCTTTCCGCTCCTCCCCAATTGCCCAAGCTTCCCTGGCGCACCCAAAGTATGTGTTCACGGACAACGATCCACTGTTCCGCTTCCATCGGTGGCTGGCTTCCCGCTTGATCCGGGTGACGGTGAAGCTTTTTCAGGCAGACACTTGCAACTTCAAACGGGAGCAAGGTAGGCGCCGCAAGCTTCGTGTTCCGTAGCTGCGCGGCTATTGTGGGCGCTTCGGGCTCACCAAACAGCAGGGCAGCGATAGCGGATGCATCGACGACCTTAACGGACATCGCGGTCTGTGCGGATGAGTTTCGCGGCTTCCGCCGGAGTCTGCAAGGTGAGACGCTGCACTTCCTTCAGCACGTCGTCTGGGCTCAGTGGCTCCGGGGTCCTAACGCTTTCTTCGAGGGCGTTCTTGATTGACAGGTTCACTGGCATGGTGAGGCTCCATAATAACTCCATTTCAGAGCTATTATGGCTTCATCCGGCTTGAAAGCATAAGCACTAGCCCAACTTTCTCAACTCACTTCAAGAATTGCTGATTTTTGGAGGTAGGGGTCTTGGGAAGGCGCGTAGACACAAGGGGTCAAGTTTTGAACTGGCTGTAGTGT
>JBOGOP010000433.1:0-2983 GCA_050747225.1 Pyrinomonadaceae bacterium | reverse complement strand
GCCGGACGTGACTGTCGTGCCCGCAGAGGAGCGATCGCACTGGGCCCGCAAAATCGCGCGAGGTGAATTTGTCACCACCTGCGAAGTCCTGCCACCGAAGGGCTGCGATCCCTGGAAGACGCTCGATTCGATCAGGCTACTCAAAGACGCCGGAGTTGATGGCGTCAACATTCCTGACGGACCGCGGGCGCAGACGCGCATGGGAGCGATGGCCACTGCGATCCTTGTCGAGCGGGAGATAGGAATTGAAAGCGTGCTGCATTATTGCTGCCGCGATCGCAATCTGCTCGGCATGATGTCTGACCTGCTGGGTGCAGCCGCGCTTGGCTTGCATAACTTACTCTTGATTACCGGTGATCCGCCGAAGATGGGGCCTTATCCCGACGCTACCGCCGTGTTCGATATCGACGCTATTGGTCTGACGAACATGGTGAACAAGCTGAACCACGGGCTGGACCTTGGCAACAACCCGACGGGCAAACCTACCGCCTTCTCGATCGGCGTTGGCGTCAACCCAGGCGCAGTTAACCTTGAAGAAGAAATCAAGCGCTTCGAATGGAAGATCGAGGCCGGGGCCGAATATGCCATTACTCAACCGGTGTTCGACACTGAACAGCTGAGCGTGTTTCTCAAGCGGATTGAACACTGTCGCATTCCGATTGTGGCCGGCATCTGGCCGCTCGTTTCCTTCCGCAACGCGGAATTTTTGCACAATGAAGTGCCCGGCGTTCGTGTTACTCCCGAAATCATGGAACGCATGCGCGCCGCGTCAGCGATTAGCAAAGAATCCGGACGCGATGAAGGTTTGAAGATTGCGCGCGAGTCGTTGCTTGAGGTGAAAGACGTGATTCAGGGTGTGCAGGTCTCGGCGCCGTTCGGCAACGTCAAGTATGCGTTGGAAGTTTTTGAGGTGCTGGAAGGATTCGCCAAAACAAAAGAAATACAAGCTTCAAGCAAGTGACTTTCGGCAACCCGAGGCAGCGCCAACGGCGCGGAATGTGAAAGCCTGGGGCAACGCCCCAGGTGAAGGTGGATAGAAGTCGTAAAGCGCTGAAGGCGCGAAATGCGCTGGTTTAGGGAAAACACGAGCGTTCTGATCGACGTCACTATCATTGCGCGCCTTCAGCGCTCGGGAGCGTCGTTGGCTCCCGCCTGGGGCGTTGCCCCAGGCTTTCACATTCCGCGCCTTTGGCGCTGCGAACGCTGTAAATCTCAACTGACCCGCTACCAGTTAACCCTTTGGCTTTTCCAAAATCTGAGTAAGCGCCTCCTCAAGCTGCGAATAGCGAAATTCATATCCCTCCGCCATTAACTGCTTCGGCGCGACTCGTTGGCTGCCCAGCAACAACGCCTCACCCATCTCCCCAAACAGAAGCCTGACCGCGAACGACGGCATCGGAAACAGCGTCGGACGCGAAAGCACTCGACCCAGGGTCTTGGTAAACTCCGCATTGGTCACCGGGTTCGGCGCTACGAAATTCACCGGACCCGCCAGCTCGCCGTTTGTCAGCGCAAAGTTGAGAGCGGCGACAACGTCATCAAGCGCAATCCAACTCATCCACTGCTTCCCGCTGCCGATTTTTCCACCCAGCCCCAGACGAAACGGCAACAACATCTTCTTTAGTGCACCGCCTTCAGTGCCTAAGATGACTCCGAAGCGAGTGTTCACCACTCGAATTCCCTTCTCGGTCGCCAGCGCGGTCGCTTGTTCCCATTCGGAACAAACGGTTGCGAGAAAGTCATTCCCGGGCGCGCTGTTTTCCGTCAGAGTTTCGTCGCCACGATTTCCGTAGTAGCCGATTGCCGAAGCGCAAATAAAAGTCTTTGGCGGGACCGCCAGGTTTGCCAGCGCGTCGCCGAGCAGCTTGGTGCCTTTCACGCGGCTCTCACGGATGCGACGTTTCTTCTCGTCAGTCCAGCGGCCGTCGGCAATGCTCTCGCCGGCGAGATTCACAACGGCATCGAACCCTTCGATGCGCGCCAGGGCAATGCTATAGCGATCGGGGCTCCACTCAACTTCGGTTTTCGAATGCGGTGCATATCTGACAAGCCGGAAAACTTCGTGCCCCGCCGCCTCTAACGATTTGATAAGGGCGGTCCCCACCAGCCCATGCGAGCCACCAATCAGAATCTTCATCAATACGCTCCTGTCCCCGTTCTTACGTTCGAGCACTCATGCAACTGTTCTTGCAACGCACAAGATTGGCTTACTCAGCGATCGGGTTGTCTTTCTCATAAACAACGATAGAATCCGTGTTGCTTCGGAGATAGGTACTGGTGCAATTTGCCTATAGGGGTTTCATTAGCACCGTGGCTTTAGCCCGGTGAATTTGGCGACCTGTACGACTTGAAACCGTTTAAACGGTTTCCTTTCCGATCACGAACACTGATCACCGGGCTGAAGCCACGCTGCTAATGAGAATGTTCCGTCAGGATTCAAACTTCACCAGTACTCGGAGATACACCCAATCTCCCCAGTTATTAGTTCGGTTATTCTAGCAGACCTGCCGCTGATCATTTCCGGGAGAACCCAGCCCTAGGGGCATCCCAGATCTGACGGACCGCTTATCCGCCTAACCTACGCTTATCAGGATCAGAAACTGATCGAATGCATCGATCTGGAAATCGACATCGCCACAGAAGGCTCCTCTATGTCTGCCTCACCGCCGCGGCTGTCTGCGCCACGGCCTGGCAAAGCGCGCGCACGCAGTCGCCGCTGCGACGCATCACCAACACCGCCGAAGAAAGCATCAGCGCCAACCCCTCGATTAGTGGCGACGGGCATATGGTGGCGTTTGAATCGACCGCAGACGTTGCCACGGCCGGAGGCCCGGAATCTTTTCGTGCGATTCGCGCCAACGTTGCTATTGATCCAACGACTTTCGTTCAGCTAGCCGCGACACGCGCTCCAGCCCCGGCAATCTCGCAGGATGGATCACACATCGCCTTCGCTTCGAAAGACGATCCGTTGGGAACTAACGCC
>JBOGOP010000432.1:0-3042 GCA_050747225.1 Pyrinomonadaceae bacterium | reverse complement strand
GCATGCGTTACGCTAAAGGTTGTAACTCAGGAACCGCTCTCTTCGCGCTACGCGCTCGTTTGCGGGCGGGACGCCCGCGCTCCCAGCAAATCGCTTGAGCATTGTGGGCGAGATGCTTGCGTCCCGGGCAAATCGCTCAAAGCTAGCCTTGTTCCGGATTCTTTAGTACAGCGATAAACGGTAAGTTGCGATAGCGTTCAGCATAATCAAGTCCATACCCGACGACGAAGGCATCGGGAATCTGGAAGCCCAGATAGTCAATCTTCACTTCCTTCTCGCGCCGCTCAAACTTGTCGAGCAACGCTGCCAGTTTCACGCTGGCGGCACCGCGCGACTCCAGGTTTTGGAGCAGGTAAGAAAGAGTCAGGCCAGTGTCGACGATGTCTTCCACTACCAGTATGTGACGACCCTCGATCGGCACATCCAGATCCTTCATGATGCGGACCTCGCCTGACGTGCGCGTGGAGGAGCCGTAACTGGAAATCGCCATGAACTCGATACCCAATCGCGTATCTATCGCCCGCAGAAGATCGCTGAGGAAAAAGCACGCGCCTTTCAGCACTCCTACGAGTAGCGGGTTAAGGCCCGCATATTCGCGCGTGATTTCGGCGCCGAGTTCCCTGATGCGCGTTTGTATTTGTTCCTCAGAGAGGAGCACCTCAAGGTTTGGATTGCTGAACTCCGACGGTATTTGCGCGGAAGAAGTAGCCAAGTTAATCGTCTCCTCGAGTGGGTTGAATATGATTGAGATCGTTGGGCGGAAAACGCTGTTGCGAATCTGCCTTATGGTGCGACATACTATTCAAGCTCTCCGTGCAGGTCAATCGTGTCCAGAAATTTGGACTGTTATATTTTCGCTTCTCTCAAGAGGAATCCAAAGCCGTGTCAGGACCTAAAGTGGCGCTTCTTAGTTGGGCGCTGTTGCTTTGCGTACTCGCCGGTGGAGCGCAGTCTGCGCTTGCTCAGGCGGCAGCACAGCCGACCCCCACCGCTAATCCTGTTTCCACCCCCGCCAACACCAGCGCTCGCGTTACCGAGACTGCCGTCGACTCGAGCCTGCCGGATGATGCAGCTGTCGACAAGATGCTCGAGACTTATAGTCCTACGGTACGCGCCTTGGACCAACCCATCGGGAAACTAGTAGGCGATCTTAAAAAGGGCGGCGTGGGCGCTGGTTCACTTGGCAATTTTGTCACTGATGGAATGCGCGCACAGGCGAGCGGGAAACTGGGCAAACCGATCCTGTTGGCAGTTACCAATAGTGGCGGATTGCGCAAGAACGTCGTTGCCGAGGGCACGCTCACCTACCGTGACATTTTTGAACTACTGCCATTCGAGAACGCGCTGATCGCATTCGATCTAACCGGAACGCAAGTGTTGGATCTGTTGCGCGTGGTCGTCTCACACCGTGATGCGCAATCCGGGATGCGAATCAAGTATAAAGTAAATAGCGATAAGCAACTGGAGTTGGAAAGCGCGCAGTTTTTGATTGATGGCGCAGAGAAAGAGATCGATCCGGCTGCGGTCTACACCGTAATCAGCATTGACTATTTGCTCAATGTAACGGGAAGCGACTATGCGACGGTGCTGAAGAAAGCTACCAACACAAGACCGCTTGGGCTCACCACTCGCGATGCGATGACTGATTACGTAAAAACCGAAAGTGCGGCTGGGCGCGATATCAAGGCAACTTTAGACGGCCGTTTCGTTTTCGATAAAGAGGCATCGGGCGGAGCGGAGGAACCGAAATGATTACCAGGCGCGGTTTTCTCAAAGCTTCAATGGCCGGCGCCGCAGTTGTCATGTCTCCGCGTTCAGCTTTGCATCTACTATCAACGCCGGTCTTGCCGGCGATCGGCGCGCCGCTTTTGGAAGTAGCAGCTGGTGAGAAGCTAATCACAATTTTGCACACTAACGACACTCATTCACAGATCGATCCTTTGCCGGCAAACGACGGACAGTATCCGGACAAGGGTGGCGTCGCGCGGCGTGCCACTTTAGTGAAGCGAATACGCAAAGAAAACCCAAACACGCTAATGGTCGACGCCGGTGATGTTTTTCAGGGCACGCCTTACTTTAATTTTTATAAAGGCGAAGTTGAATATAAGTCGATGTCGTTGATCGGCTACGACGTGGTGACCCTCGGCAATCACGATTTTGATAACGGTGTTGATGCTCTCGCCGCCGCAATGAAGTTTGCTAACTTTGAATTCGTTTCCTGCAACTATGACGTCACCGGTACAGCGCTTGAGAAACGAGTAAAACCTTACGTTGTACGTGTGATTGGTGGCGTGCGCGTCGGACTCTTTGGCATGGGTGTAAGCCCAGACAATCTGATCACACCGGAAAATTTCAAAGGCGTGAAGTACAACGATCCGGTGAAAGCGGCAAGGGAGGCGGTGAAAGTCCTGCGAGAGCGCGAACGCTGTACCCTGGTGGTTGGTATGTCGCATCTTGGGTATTATGCAAATCCCAGAGGGGGTGCCATTGGCGACAGTCAGGTTGCAGCGCAGGTTGATGGCATCGACTTCATCGCCAGCGGCCACACGCATACATTCATGAAGGAGCCGGTAATAACTAAAGCGCCATCAGGTGGCGACACGATAATTTTCCAGGTTGGCAGGAGCGGCATCTACGTGGGCCGAGTTGATTTCAAAATACGCGGCGGCAAAGTGGTGGCGTCAGCAGGACGATTGCTTGATTTACGTGACGAGGCGCTGGGGTAAAGCAGTAGACAGAATACAGTAGACAGGAGACAGTAGTTTGCTGCGTTACTTGCGGATGGTGTCTGGAGAAGATTGCAGTCAACACGGGATAAACTGACAAGCAGTAGACAGGATACAGTAGACTGCGGTCAACGGGAATAAACTGTTCTTTCTGACTACTGACTACTGACTACTGACTACTGACTACTGACTACTTCTTCTATGCCTGACAATTCCACTCGCGATCGTATAAGAGCACTGGTTCGAGAAGTGCTCGACAAATCGATTCCGGCTGACGCGCCCAGTCGTCTTGATGCCTCCGCAACATCGAGTCGTT
>JBOGOP010000431.1:0-3043 GCA_050747225.1 Pyrinomonadaceae bacterium | reverse complement strand
GCTTAAGACCTTCATGGAAAAACGCCTCACCGTCATTCAGAGGAGCGGGCAACTTGTCCACCGACGTCCAACAATAAAAAGTGCTATTCGGCTCCGGGGAACAGCGAATGCCCATATCCTTGAGCCTGCTAACCATCAAATTTCGCTTCCTGGAAAATACGTGACGCAGCGCAACGCTTTCGGCGGCGGCGCGTTCCGGTTCGAGCACTTTCATTGCAGCGCGTTGTATTGGCTGACCGGGACCGCCATCGATTGCGCTGGCCGCCCGGCCCAGCGTTTCAATCATCGCGGGAGGTCCAACGGCCCAACCGACGCGCCAGCCAGGATAGCGAAAAGACTTCGTCAGACCATCTATCAACACAACCGGATCTTTGTCCACGTCATCTACAAAAGCCGCACCTGAGACGGGGCCGGCTGCGGGCGCGCCATTAGCCTGATAAATAAAATGAGAGTAGAACTCATCCAAGATCAAGGTCGTTTTATATTCTCGAGCGATCTCGACGTAGTTTGAAAGTTCTTCGCCCTGGACAACGTGACCGGTTGGATTGCATGGGTTACTCAGTACTAAGGCTTCAATTCCTCGACTGACGATTTCACTCTCAAGGACCGAAGCTGGAATGCAGAACCCGTCTGCCTCATGGGCTGGAATCACTATAGGAGTAAATCGGTGCTGGTGATAATTGATCATGTCTTCATACGCTGTGTAATCCGGCACCTGATATCCGAGCGTGACCTCACCCAGGGACGCGAAGACGCGCGAGAGCATTAAGCGTCCACCGGAAGCGATGCTGACGTTTGCCGCTGTGTACTTGGATTTCTTACCCTGCCGATAAAGTCTATTGTAGTGGTCCGCTACTGTCTGTCTTAGTTCGTTGGTGCCGCCGATCGGGCCGTAAGCGTGATCGTTAGGCTCCATCTGGATTTCGCTGATGCGTCGTGGCGCGCCTTCCATTTCCCCGACCTCTGGCTGGCCCTGGCCCAGATTGCACCAATCGGGATGCCCGTTCCAAAAACCCAATTTCATAGCCTCGGCAACCACATAGATGACGCCCATGTAAGGGATCGGACGCATTGCGCCCAGGGCATTGCCCGCTATAGCTCGCGGTTTCTCGGCTGTTGCGCCTAAGCTTTTTATATTCATATGTACTTTGAGCAAAAGTTATTCGCTATGAGGTTGATCACCGCACCATTCTCTTTTGGATTCGACTCTTGCCTTTTACCTTTTACTTGCCTTTCTTTTTACAATCTCTCGCCTTCTTCCAACTTGCCGTACTCACTGGTGTAATGCGTTTGCACCTCACTGTATTCGCCTTTGGCCGGCGAATATACGAGACAGCGATCAAACGGTCGGGAGTAAATGTGTAGGCTCACCGCTCGCTCTGCAAACTCCCGAAGATTCAGGACCTGATGCACCGGTTCCTCGGGATCTACTTCGGCTGGCAACAAGTTGTAAATGTCTACTGCCTCCGTTTGTTCCAGCCAACAATGTCCGGTCGGCTCATTCTGCTCAACAATGCGAAAGTTCTGCACTCGAAGTCTGCCGATTGGCATTGTCATCCAACAGTTCTGATCGGCATGGTTGTGAATGGGTGAAGCCTGTCCCACCTCCCAGCAGATAGCGAGCAGTTCGAAGAGATCATTTTTGAAGATCAAGTTGCGGGTGTAATGATTTTTACTGAAGAACAGATACGGCTCGAGTGTCTTTTCGTCCACCGGGTGTAACTTAAGATAGTCGTACACCGTACCCACGGAGAATTGTCCTTCTGGTATCGCGCACAGACCACAGACGAATTTATCAATTGGTATAGATCTCATGCCTATTAATCACGTTAGGAAGAGTCGGGCGCCCAGACTCTTAGTCTCATCTAGCAAGCCTGCTTTCCCCGCAGCGGTCGTGAGTGTCGCTGCGTAGGGAGATGGGCCGCGGCTGCGCATCCAGTCACTAAGCGTGCCGCTTGATCCTGCTGGCGCAACAAAATCGACACCATGCGGCCCAATCATGAAACGCACGCCCGCGGTCTCCAAGTCAGCGCGCTCAATCTTCAGCCCTTCAGTGCCGAGAACGCTCGCATACCAGCCGCGAACGGTCTCTACGTCGTCAACCACAATTGTCAACGTGTCGACGCCGGTTACCTTGTTCGGATGAATCTTCTCCTTTGGCACTCGCTCATCGCGCGGCGTCCGATCTTCGATCAGGAATGGGACCACGCCTCGGTGCGAGCCGCCGTGAACGGAGAGCACCCAATCGAGTTTGTAACCATCGGGTCGGACGCGGCTGAGCGGCATTGGGTCGCTCATTTCGACCCCCGCTTTGCGAAATGCCGCCATGTCAGCTAGCAGGTTGTCCGTCTGCACACACCAGTCGACCAAGCCTCCGCCTTGCTCAAGCTTGGGCCACAACTTGGATTCCGGCTTCGGCTCGAAGAAAGCCAGCAGCTCCAGATAGCTTCCGTCGGCAAACCCAAGCAGGGCATTGTGTGTGCCGGTGGGATGTGTTCCGCCCGGCACTACCTTAAAACCAAGTTGCTCGTAATTCTTAATCCCTGTCTCGAGCTCCGGGATGAGAATGATAAAGTGGTCTATTCCAGTAAGCATCGTTCAATTCCCTTCTGCTATCTCATTACTCCACGACGTGTGGCAGAACTTCATTCACCAGACGCTCGTACTGTTCTCGCTGCTGCCAGGAGGTGAGCCGAAACGTGATGCCGCGGGCCCCCTCAGATATCAACTCCCGCAGATGCTCAATGCACTCCTCCGGCGATCCAGCCGCCGTCCACGCTGCCGTCATCGATTCCGAGAAGATCCCTGGGCCGTAGTAGGCGTCCAGGAATTTTTGAGATTCGTCCAGCGATTTCTGGCGATCACTTCCAATATTAATATTGTGGTAAAGGGTGTTGGGGAAGGTGTCTGGATCGCGCTTCTCAGCCTCGAGAAATCCATAAAGCTTTTCCCGCAGCGTGGAGAAAAGTTTCGGCGCCAGTTGCACGCTCATCCAACCGTCAGCTTTGGTGGCGACACGCTTCATCGCGCCATCGACAAACTT
>JBOGOP010000430.1:0-3048 GCA_050747225.1 Pyrinomonadaceae bacterium | reverse complement strand
GCATAGAACTCCGGCAGTTTGTCGTTGTCCTGATTGCCGGCGAAGATCACGGAGTCCTGAAGGCCTAACTCGCGAACACGAGCTTGCAGTTTTTCTCTCTCAGGCCCATCACCAGCGATTAACACCGAGACATCACTGAAGCGGCGGCGGATTAACGGGAGACTCTCGATCAAAAACTCAAGACCGTTCTTCGGCACCAGTCGTCGCGGACACAGAATCAGACAATGATCCGCCGGAATGCCATAGCGCGCTCGCACTGTACCGCTCGTTACCTCTGGTCGAAACTTGTTGGCATCGACGGCGTTTGCGATGAAAACACTTTTCTCGGCGCTAACTCCAAGCTGACGCGAAACTTCCAGGAGCTCTGTGCTCGGCGCCAGAATTCCCTGAAACGGGCGCAGCGCCAGCTTCAACCATCGTCGCGACTTCGGTTGTTCCGCCATGAGCAGGAAGCGGGATTCATGGGCTGTATAGACCGTCGGCACAAATTTGTTGACGATGAAGGCAGTAAAGGCATCGGGCCAGAATGTGTGATAGTGGACAACGTCGGCTTGCCCGCGAAGGCGCATAGCAATCAAGAGCGCTGTCGTGATTGCGAGATATTGTGCGGTCAGTGTCTTCGGCAGATTCAGTTGCGGCACGCGAGTCACGTCGAGACCTGCGAAGGTGTCGCGAACGCGCTCAGACTTGTTACGACGCACGGTTACGACTTTGAGTTGATGTCCCTGTCGCGCGAGTGTCTGAGCGAGGTTCGATACATGCTCCTGAATACCGCCAATCTCCGGCGGAAAACTGTTTGAAAGCATGACGACGCGCATCGCTTGTTCGTTCCTAAGCCTAATTCCTGATAACTGATTGGTAGACGTCGAGGGTCTGCGAGACGATCCGGTCGACCGTGAATTCAGCGCGCACTCGCTCGCGTCCCGCCCGCCCCATGCGCGCGCATAAATCAGGGTCGCGCAGCAATCTGAGCAACGCCTCCGCCAGCGCTTCTGAATCTTTTGGCGGCACTAGAATGCCAGTAACCCCGTCTTCGACAACTTCAGGCAAACCGCCAACATTCGCCGCCACCACGGGCAAACCAAACGCCATCGCTTCGATTACGCTGATGCCGAAGGTTTCATAATATGAAGGCATCACAAACACACCGGCGCGACGATACTGGTCCGCCAGCTCCTGCCACGGAACGTGTCCCAGCAGTCGCACATGTTTACGCGTCCCATTTCTTCCCAGGGCCTTTTCCAGCGAACTCTCATCTATCGAATTATGACGGCCGCCGGCCATCACGTATTCAACCTCCGGAAACTGTGAAGCAACTTGATCCACTGAACGCAACAGCTCCAGACTTCCCTTATTCAATTCAATCCGCCCGGTGTAGAGGACAACAGGTTTCGCCCACTCGACTCTCGGCTGCTCCAGTGCCTGTTGCAGCAGCGCCGGTGAGATTGGGTTCGGAATGACGTGAATTGCCACTTCCGGAAGCGAAAGATCTTTGCCCAGCTCTCTTGCCTGGAATTTACTTACTGCGGTAATCGCGTTTGCGCGACGCATGCCGGCGAGTTGGAGTCTTCGGCCCAATCGATCTCCCCATCCCACTCGCTTACCGCTGAACCGTTTGATCGACAGCGCATTGCCATGACCGCGAACAACCACCGGCGGTTTTGCACCAAACGCTGCCTGGTGAAGCGCGATGTTTTCTCCAGTCTCCACCAGATCAACTGGGTCCTGCTTATTCAGTTCGGCCAGTGCTGACCACGCACAACGCGACCATTCAATTTCCCGGACCGGCATTGCAAACGACTTGGCAAAGGGCAAGCCTCGATAAAGGAACCAATGCAAGTTTGGTCTGGCAACCTGAATTGTCCGCAGGCGGCCATTGCTAACACTCGGCTCACCGAGTGCAATGATCGAGACGCGATGACCTCGTTCAAGCAGCGCGTCGGCCATGGTGCTGACATATGATTCGGCACCGCCGCCTGCTGAGGCGGAATGAAAAGCCGAAAGTAAAAACGAGATGTGCATGTGGAAAGGGGTCGGGGATTGGGGGTCAGGGGTCAGGGGTACGATTTCAGATTTCAGATTTCAGATTTCAGATTTCAGATTTGATAAGTCAGTGAGCAAAATGTGCGATTACTTTCTACTGACTCCTGACTACTGTCTCCTGTCTACTGTTTCTTCTTCCTTGCCGAAAACATGACATGCCCGGCAAATTCGAGCGGCGCGGTCTGCGTGAGCCAGCGCATGGTATGACCATCGCCACGTTTGACTACCATTCGAAACCAGCTCGAAAGAAAGATTATTGATGCCAGTGGAGCCAGTCCTACGAACGTCGCAGGTAGGGCTAGACGATCAGCAAAGGGAATCCCGCAGCGCCGCAGCCACGTCCACAACATCAAGGCAAATCCGTTCAGCCCCGCCTTGATCTCGACATCCACGAATCCATATTTCCCCAGTAGCCTTTCAAGAATTAGCGGGCTCACGTTGAAGTAGGTATGGCCGTGAACAGGTTCGAGAAACGAAGCACTGCCACAAAACGCCCCACCAGTTTCCAACACACGTGCTGCTTCGGCGATCAAGGCTTCAGGTTGCTCCACGTATTCCATTACCTGCCAGATGACAACTGCAGCCACACTCTGGTCCGACACGGGCAACGCCGCCGCGTCCGACTGAGCCACAGCGGCGGCTGAACTTCGTTGGTCGACGCCAATCCATTTGTAACCGCGAGTCTGAATAAGGTTGCGATGGCGTCCATCGCCGCAGCCAACATCCAGACAGTGACCCTCACCCGCCGGCAGCACTTCATCAAGGTCATGCCAGCGGAAAGTCTCCAGGAATTTGCGAAAATGGCGAAACTTAAGCGGCGGACTTTTTTTGACGAAAGGATGAACGGCCTGAGTTCCCAGTTCCACCAGCTCCTTAGCCGCCGGCGTGGGAATGCTCCAATAACGCTCGCCGGCCTGTCCATTCCCTATCGAATCGCCAAAATCACTCAAACGCTTTCCCAGGACGGCTCTCGAACCACCCAGGCCGCGCAGTTGCGAGGTGTAC
>JBOGOP010000429.1:0-3053 GCA_050747225.1 Pyrinomonadaceae bacterium | reverse complement strand
GAACTGGACAGTGACCATAGCCTCGGGGAAATAGTCCCAAAGATATTGGTGCTCGACAGCATTCTGCCGAGCCGTCTTCGAATACTTCGCCCGCAGAAACCGCAGGTTCATTTCGAACCGCTTTGATCGAGGTTCGATCTCACTCCTGACTAGCTCTTGTTCGAGCGGAGAGGTCCGCGTCACTCTAAATACGCCCGCCGGTTGTTCAGTATCTGGTTTCGGCGACGGTGTCAGGGTTGGCCGCTGTCCGAAGGTGGTCGAGCATAGAAAAATCGTGGAAAAAAGCGTAGCGATGGCGAGGTTTCGAATATTCATCTTAATTTTCAAACTCCTTTTCTATCATTGCGTCGGGTAAATATTAGTGCTTCGGGAACAGAACTGTTATGCAGGCGTCATTCCAGTCTGTGCTCAAAACGCAGATTCATCTACACCTCCGTCAACTTCACCGGTAGCCAAACTCAGGTCAAATTGAACTTGTTTTTCAGTTGCGACATCCCAATACTCACCGATTACGCGTGAATTATCGACGCCCGTTATCCTTAGCTCATCCCATGCTACTCTTGATGTCTCCCATATAACACCAGAACCGTCGAGCGCCACCAGCTTTGTAAAGCCTGCAAACACGATCATCTTCCGTTCCTTAACTGCTATTGCGTCAGTAATTGGTTCGAAATCGAGAAGTGTATATTGATCGGGACTCACCACGTCCGTTATTACTGCATCCCCCGAACAAATGACACAAACAAGATTAGGATTCGGTGTAAACATCACGCGTGACAAAGCGCCAGGATATTTTTTAATGGATGAAAATAGCCCCACCCAGGGGACACCCTTCGTTGGGGAAATTCGGACTAAGATTCCATCCTGTCCGACTTGTTGTGGTTGGGCCGGAAGATAAGATATCGCGGTGCCGTTCGGCATCTCATCTAGCACCTGACAGTCATAGTCTCCGTCGAAGGTTCGGTCGATTTCGATGTTCGTTTCCATAGTTCCAGAAGGTATTCGGCTACGGTCGAAAGAAGCGGTGTGTAATGACCTCTGTACGACCAGACGCCGACGGGCGCGCTCCAATTTCAAATACACCTGATCTTCCATTGATCGTGCCCGGCTGCCTATACATCACGAAATTTGACGTACCTGTTCTCGTGCCGTTCGAAACGATTTGGCTGTCAAAGCTCATAGGAAAATTGTGATATGGTCCCGATTCCTGCGCGCTCCTTACGAGTACTCTAGACGAATATATAAAGTTTGTTGCATTCGCACTTTCCGCAGCCGGGACCACCGATGGCGCGGCAGCGCTTGGGGCAACGGCGGCACCCGCGACGCCTAAGCCGAGGAGAGTACCAGTGCTACTGGCTGATCCGTAATCTGCTTCCCTTGCATTATTGTAAGCGAAGGGCAGTGGCACCGCGAGCGGATTGGAACCTTGGAAATACGCCCCCTGGACGCCGCAGTTAAAGATGCAACCAGTCGCGCCGTTCAATGCAACGGCCGGGGCGTTTCCAACTCCTTTTGCGATTCCGGTGAAACCATCGGTGACTCCCTGAGTTACCTCTTGGGAGAGTTCCTGAATCGTGTTATCGGTGCCGGGCGTTATCGCAACAGCCCGATCTTGGGCTTTGAAAACTTCAGCGAGTGTCGTTTCGCGGATGGTTCTCCTGTCTAAATCAACATCGTTCCCATGGCGTCCGATTTCTGTTGCGAAATAGACCCTCTGGTCATCGATATCATCATGTCCCAGATACGTTCCGTTGTAGCTGAAATAATCGCCGATCATTCCGGTCGGGTCGGTCATCACCAAAGGCGAGTTACGAACATAGACGTACCGGTTGAATGTTTGAGGGTCAGATTGCGAGGCTGACGCCGCTAGCGGATCGACCGTTGTAAAGCGTCCGTGTGCGGAGTTGTAGTACCTGGCCTGAGCAAAGTCTAGGCTACTTTCAATATCCCTTTCATAGGCGGTTAAGAGAAGGTAGTTTGACTTTTTTCTCGCGGGCGCCGTTTTTGGTTCGCGTGCGGTCTGTTCAATTTTCAAAGAGCGGCGGCTGAAGAAGCGGCTAAAGAAAAAGCATTCTGTGTGCCGGATCGATTATAGCTTTACCTCGCCTGTTTTCCTACGCTTGTTTTGATTCTTGATTAAGGTTTTTGGCATTCAGTGGGAGTTGCGAGCATGGCGACCTTCGCTTTATCGACCGCTTTTTTTAGATCGCCGATTTCGACCCGGGTGTAGATTTGGGTGGTGTCGAGGCTGCCGTGTCCGAGCAGTTTTTGAATATGGCGGATGCTTGCGCCGTGTCGCAAAAGATGGGTCGCTATCGAGTGGCGGAAGGTGTGGACGGTTGCATCCAGTTTTGCGGCTTTGGCGTGAGTTTTTACCCGCCACCAGATTTGCGGATATGAAAGACGCTTTGCCGTGACCGCGAGCCAGAGCGCGGTTGGGTTTGTAACGGTTCTCTTTTGGCGGCTTCTGCCCTTTCCCCAATACGCTCCGCTCATCAGTTCGACCCGTGCCGTGGCGATATATTTCTCTATCCAATTGCAAGCGGTTTCCGTCAAAGGAACTATGCGCTCGCGTCCGCCCTTGCCTCTGCCGATCCGCAAAGTTCGCCCGTCGAAGTCGCGCATATTCAGCTTGAAAAGCTCGCCGTGCCGGATGCCGCAGGCGTAGAGAGTTTCGAGGATGGCTCGGTCACGGACGCCGATCGCTTTCTCCGTGTCGGGCTGCTCGATGATGCGCGAGATTTCCGCTTCGGTTAAGACGATCGGCAACGTATGGCCGGCTTTCGGCAATTGGAAGTTTTCGGCGGCGTTTGCCAGCACTTTATTCGACTGATAAAGCCAGGAGAAAAAGCGTCTGATTCTCGATACGGTTTGCCTTAAGGATGACGCTTTCTGATCGGTGGTTTGGTGCAGATGAACCAGATAAGCGTTCAAGTGTGTTTCCTCGACCTCTGTCCAGCGCGTTATAAAGAACGCTTCCTGCAAGTAAAGCGACAAGCCGTTTAACGCCCTCTCGCTCGATTTCCGCAAGTCTTTGGAATAGCGCCTGGCTT
>JBOGOP010000428.1:0-3053 GCA_050747225.1 Pyrinomonadaceae bacterium | reverse complement strand
TTGTCCGATAGACCTTTAGGAACGTCGGAACAAGTTAGCGACAACTCCTTGGAGTGCGGTGACCCGTCACCGCTTTGGCCGGTCGCGACCTGTCGCGGCCGCGGTTGGCTTGAAGCGATTGCAAGAATAGGGCGTCAAGCCGCCCCGACCAAAGCGGCGACAGGTCGCCGCACTCCAAGGAGTCGTCGCTAGTGTCGTGGTCCCGTCGGGGAAACAATCGCATAAGTCGTTATGTTATTTCGGATGGAGCAATTTGATCGTCTGGCTCCGCGCACCTCCCTGCCGCGCAAACGGTTTTTGTTGAAGGTTGCAGTGGGCATGGCGGTTGCGATGTCGCCCGCGGTTCTGTTCTTAACCCCGACCGCAGGAGTCACGACTAATGAAGCTGTCATCGATCACCAGGACGCCGGCCCTAGGCTATTTGTTCATGAGTGCCGCGCTGATGTTGTTCTGTTTCCTCCCGGCCCTGGCCCAGGACGAAGATCCGCCGCGACCGAAAGCGGAAATACGATTAACCGGAGGCGCGTCAGGATTTACTGCCGACGACGGCAGGATTCCGCACGCAGTTGTCGGAGGATCATTTCGCGTTTATGTCACGCGTCGGGTCAGTATCGAGCCCGAGTTCCTTTACATGACTAACAACCCCAACGATCGGGACTACCTTACTCAGGTGAGTGCTGCCTACGATTTCGCTGACTCCGGCAAACGATTCGTACCTTACGTAGTTGCGGGTGCAGGTGTCTTGCGCCATCGCAGCGAGTTCTTTGGGAATGACTTCGTCACGGGCCAGCCACGCGTTTTCGATACTTCCTACACTTCGTTCGCAATCAGCGCCGGGGCAGGTGTGAAGATGTTTCTGACCAAACGGCTCTTCATCGCTCCTGAAGGCCGCGTTGGTTACCAACCTTCCGTGCGCGGCACAGTCAGCATTGGGTATGTGTTCTAGGGAATGACGGAGCGGGACCGCGCGGACGCTAAGGCAATCTGCTCACGCTCCCCACAGTCCACTCCGATGGCGCAACGCCAGGATTGTATCTCCAGCCCGGAAGGTGTATAAGCCACTCGCTATCCCACGTGCCCTGGGCAGTCGCCTCAGAGTAGTCTTTGATTGATTTTCCAAATCGATACTCTATTCCCCAAAACTAGTTCATCCCTACCAATGGAGGTCACAAAATGATTCCACTTTTTGCTCTTTGGGCGCTGGCTGGTTGGTGTGGCAGCGAACCCCGGCGAATAAAGCTGCCCCCTGGAGTTGGTCCGCCGCCCCCCGATCCCGAACCGTGGTGGCTTGTCTCCAGAATCATTGGTGTCCTGGCCGGCATCATTGGCGGCCTGGCTTACACGAAAGTATTTGGACCCCATCCTGAACCCTGGACTCAGGCTCTGCCCGCTGCGGTTTCGTCGGTGGGGGCCTTCTTGTTGGCCAGCTTCGCAACCGATGTTTATGGGAAAATCGCCGGACCAAGAAATACCGCCGGAGGCTAGGATTTCCAGCGCTTCTACTTGAATGAAGAGACTGGGCGCCGGACAATGAATAGCGCTGTCTTCATTGCCCGGTGTTCGGTTCTCTACCCTGTGAGCAGCCCACCACTCATATATTTCCCTCATCCAGAGCTGTGAGCGACTCCCGAAACAAATTGGCGTCCCTGAGTTCAGTCCCTGCTTGACAGTCCCGTTTCAAGCGGCGTATAAGCACAAATGAAAAACGTGGTGAGTTAAGGCGACTTGCGGCCACGTAAAACAAACGGCTAAACAGCTCGGGCAAGCCCGAAAGGACCAGACCCGAAAAACTTCAGGTAGTACCGAAGTCCCGCGTTGTTTAGCGCGGGATTTCTCTTTGGTCTTAGGTCTTGGGCTTTTGGTCTTTGTTCGAGTCTTAGCGGTTGGTCTTAGTTGATCACCAGCCGAGTTCTCTTAGCGAAAGGCAAAGACCGAAGACCAAAGAGCAAAGACCAGACGGTAGGTGATGGAACCTTTTAGAGACATCCTCGATTTGGATCGCATTCACGTCTTCGACGGCGCGATGGGTACGATGCTCTACGCCAAAGGCATCTACATCAACCGCTCCTACGACGAACTGAATCTGGTCGCGCCGGATCTGGTGCGTGACGTTCACACCGAATATGTTCGTGCCGGCGCCGATATCATCGAAACCAATACCTACAGCGCGACGGCAAACAAATTACAGCCATACGGTCTGGAAGGCAGTCTGCGCGATATCAATATTGCCGCGGCACGGATTGCGCGCGAGGCGGCGGGCAACCGAGCGTATGTTGCCGGGGCGGTTGGTCCGCTCGGCTTGCGCATCGAGCCTTATGGACCTACCTCTTTCGATGAAGCTAAGGAGATGTTTACGGCGCAGATATCAGCGTTGCTTGAAGGCGGCGTTGATTTGTTTGTGCTGGAAACCTTCGCGGATCTTTCGGAACTACATCAGGCAATCCGGGCCGTGCGCGAATTGTGTGACTTGCCTATCGTCGCGCAGATGACGATTCAGGTTGACGGCAACACCGTATTCGGCGCTACTCCTGAGTCGTTCACAACTCAACTGGACGAATGGGGCGCTGACGTTATCGGGCTGAACTGCGGCGTCGGCCCGGCGATCGTCCTCAACGCGATCGAAAAGATGGTCCCGGTTACAAATCGTAAACTCTCGGCGCAACCGAACGCAGGCTTACCACGCGACGTCCAGGGACGTCAGTTTTACATGTGCTCGCCTGAGTACATGGCTGAGTATTCCAGGCGCATGATCCAGGCGGGCGCGCGCTTTGTCGGCGGTTGCTGCGGGACGACTCCAGCGCATATCAAGTGGATTGCTGACGCTGTTCGTCAGTTTAATCCGCGCACCCAACCAGTTGTCGCGCCGGTACACGTAGCCGTTCATGAGTTGAAACCGCCGGACGTGACTGTCGTGCCCGCAGAGGAGCGATCGCACTGGGCCCGCAAAATCGCGCGAGGTGAATTTGTCACCACCTGCGAAGTCCTGCCACCGAAGGGCTGCGATCCCTGGAAGACGCTCGACGCAATCAGGCTACTCAAAGACGCCGGAGTTG
>JBOGOP010000427.1:0-3054 GCA_050747225.1 Pyrinomonadaceae bacterium | reverse complement strand
CCTTTCAACGATATCCGGGATTTTAGAGTTAACCAATCCTAGTGAATTTTATAGAACAACCCGCACAAAAGAACTTCCTCCTCACTTGCTGAAGTTCGGGCCGGGTAAGTAGCGACATTACTCCGAGTCTGCGAACCCTTCAGGCCCGGTTTGGTGGCCAAGGGCTGGGTTGGCGGCGACTCTGAACGAACATGGCCGAAAGCGCGCTTGTGATCTCAACCTTCCCTGCCTGAAAAATTCCTTCGACTTGCACCGGAATAGCACCTGGGCGTGGCAAGGCCCGGATCGAAAACTCGGCTGCGTCTTCTCTTACCCTCACCCTGGCTCCATAGGCAAGTTGACCTTTTGTCTGATGCAGGAGCAGGTTGATTCCTCGGGTTTTCGGGTCGGGCGAGGTAAGCAATAACAGGGAGACGGAGTAGAGGCCATTGGTTTCATTTCTCAGGGCTACCACACCAGCAATTGTTTTCCGCTCACGCACTATTCTGAGTGTGTCTCCTGCGACGAGCTCGCGGTTAAATAGCGCCATTAGAAACCGGTTGCCACAGCGAATCTGATATGCGGGATCCTCAGCAAACCTGACACCGAACGGATCGCTAACTAAAGAGCGCAGGCAGACTTCAACGTCGCTGGGCGCGGGGCGCTCCCACTGCACCGGCCGACCAACGTTCGCCGGAAGATCCACAAAATTGCGATCCTCTGGAACCGGCAGATCGTGGCCCACCGCTCCGATCCGGTGCGCGATCAGCGCGGCTGCGAAATGCGCCTCGCGTGAATTGTCTTTTTGCCGCTCAATGGCTTCCAGTGCGGCTTGGTCGCCAATACGCCCTAGTCCAACGAGAACGCCGGCGCGCACCCGCTGGTCGCGAATACGCAGGCTCCTAATCAGTAAATCTTGTGCTGCCGGTGTTTCAACTTTCGCTAAAGTTACAGCGGCCAGGTAGCGAATCCTCGGCGCCTCCTGTTCGTTCTCAAGTACGGCGGCAAAATCGTGATCCTTGTTGGGGAAATCCGACGCCAACAAGCCGGCCATCGCTCCTTGCCGAGAAAACCCAACATCCTTGCCTGCCACCGCGTCGCGCAAGCCCCGGAGGCTGAGTTGATCCGGACGGCGCTTTTCACCCTCGGAGATTCGTCTAACTGGCGCAGCTGTTTTGACTGACATCCCATGACCTCCCTTTCCTCACTAACAGCCTGCCTTCACGAAGCAATGCTGCCGCATAAAGAATCCCTGTGCATCGGAAAGAGTCCCGCCGTTAGGCACCTTGAAGAACATCAGATTATCCTCATCCTCGGTATGATCCACTCCTAAGTAGTGAGCCACCTCATGAGCCAGAGTGAAACCTGTTGTGCGTTTCGGACTATCGATGGCCACCACGCTGCCACTCATTCCTTTTGAGTCCTTGTCGCACCCACCCAGTACCGCAGAGCGACCTGTAGTCAGCCCCGCGTACGTTAGAACGAAGAACACGTCAAGGGCATCATTGTCGATGGTCCATTCCTGAGTAAGATCCTCGGCCTCACTGTCGTTATCGATGTTATCGCGCCCATTCGCCTGGGCCGTGGTGATAATGAAGCGCTTGACACGGCCAACGCCCAAGTCGACCTGCACGTAGAAATCGCGCGTAGCATCCACGGCGTTATCAATCTCAGCCTGGTCGATGTCGTCGAAAGACTCGAGGCCGACAATTATGAGGTTGAAATGAATGTGCTTGCCCTTCAGCAAACGAATTTGCCGCAGTAGCGATAGCGCTTTTGGCGGACCTGTGATGTATCCATAAAAGTCATTGAGCACTGAAAAGTTGCGCGACAGTCCGATGCAACTGGCGAAGTGTCGTAGCGATGCCACATCGAGCCTCCTTTACTGTAAGGCAACGAGGATTGGGATCAGTCCCCTGTCGACCGGGAGTGCTTTGAGGGCCTTCCCAATCACCGCGCCGAACGCACGCTGTGGTTCGGTCGCCTTCATAGCATGTCCGGGGGTCGCCGATGTCGTCAGCAGATCACCCACCTCAATTGACGAGTAGCTCGCATCGACCTTGCAATACACTTTGCCAACCAGGGCGAGCGGAATTCTTTGCGTCTTTGAGCTGTGCCGGTCCAGAACGATACCAGGTTTGAATTCACCCGCTCCCGAGATCACTCCAGCGACGGTCTTGTCGTAGGCAACCGTACTGGGTCTTAAACTACCCTCCGGGCTTAGCACCATGACCATACCCGGTTCGACCTCAGCTACAGGACTCACATCGAAGTCTTCCGCACAATCGGCATTGCTCAGGATGATGTCGCCCGTTCCTCCGTCCAAGTGAATCACCTCGGCGCCGAGATTGTTACGGACAACAATGTCTCCTTCATTGCCTGTACTGCCGATTCTCAGCACGGCATTGGCGCCATTAAAATCGAAGACCTCACGATCACTGCCGTCCCGGACACTGATGTTACCGAAATTCCCGTTCGCTCCGACTCGAAGTAGCGCACTGTTGCCTGAGAAGCGGAGGGCGTCGCGACCGCCATTATCTCTGACGATAATGTCGCCGCCGTTCCCGGTATCTCCGAGCCGAAATAGCGCATTGTCACCGGCGAGGCGGACGGCATCCCGGCCCGCCACATCTCGCATGACTATGTCGCCGGCATTGCCCTGCGCGCCGACAATAAGCACGGCGCTATTCCCGTCAAGCCGTAACACCGGGCGAGCTTCACCGTCTCGCACGATAATGTCGCCTTCATTGCCGAGGGCCCCAACCGAAAGCGTGGCATTGTCTCCGTCCAAATGAAAGACACTCCGGCCGGAAACATCCAGCACGAAGACGTCTCCTTTAGCGCCGGTGTGCCCCACGCGCACTGACGCAGTTGCAGCATCGAGGACAATGTTTTTCTGCTTAGCGGCATCGCGAATAACGACTTCACCCACGCGTTTATTGCCGCCGAGCGTGAGACGTCCAGCTGTCCCATCGAGTTGTGCTCCCCCGTCGTCTCCAGATCCAAGCAAGCTGATTGAGCCGGTATTGGTTAGCTCCATTACCTGTTGCCCAGTGGGAGTCACGTGCAAGACCT
>JBOGOP010000426.1:0-3056 GCA_050747225.1 Pyrinomonadaceae bacterium | reverse complement strand
ATGGAGGCAACCCTGAAACTCCCGGCTTTCAGCAAATTGGCGGCCTTCGAGGCGCTCTGCGCGCGCACGCCGATTGCCCAGCAACGCGAGGCCCTGCGCGCGGCCGGCGCACCCATCAGCGCGCAGACTCATGGCCGCACCGAGCCCGTTCGCGGGGTCATGAGCCGCGGCTAAGGCGTCGGGATCTGCGGTCGGCTGGGGTGCTGTTAGGCGGCTTCATCCCTTGCCAGCTACGATGTCGCCATAGGTGCTCTGGACAATTGCTTTGAGCTCTGCCTGCTCGGCGGCGGGAACCTTGAATTTGTCCAGCGTCTGCTGAAAGTCATCCATGAACGCCTCCCACTCTTTAGGCGTGATATTCAGGTGCTGATGAGCGTCGCGCATCGAGCGTCCGGTGTATGTCTGGGGGCCGCCAGTCGCCCAGCCGACCATTTCGGTGACAAGATATTTGAAGCCGGCGGGCGGCACTTTGTGGTGAGCTTCATTGACCGCCGGGTTCGCATTGAGGCGGGCGTCTGTCATGACGCGGTCGATAAAGTCATCGACGACGACAGCGATGGGGTAAATCCCTCCGAGACGCTCGTAGAGGCTAGGCTTTTGTGATTGTGCTGACATGGCTGATTCCTTTGTGGGTTTTGTGTAACTACCGAAATCTGCTTGCCGCCTAACGCCTTGTTAGGCATTGCTCTTCATTGCAGCAATTAGTAAATCAGCAACAGCGCCACCTGATGCGGGGTTTTGCCAGAAGGGGTTATTTGCTCATGTAGCGTTTCATGCTCATGGTGTTTGCATGGAGCTTCGACATGAACTGCGCGGCGGCTGGCGCGCTGGAGAAACTTGCCATGGAAGCTTCTGCATCCTCGACCGAGCGCCAATGCACGACCACAAGCCATTCGCCGTTTTCGCCCGCTGCCGACTCCCGCGAGATGAAGCCGGGTTGCTTTACCACGTGTTGCAACTCAACTGCTTTGTCCAATGGACGGAATTCTTCGGCCGTAGCGCCCTGCTTGAGCTTGAATGTCACGATTTCGATGACTACACCTTGCGTAACAGACACGTTCATACCGCCTCCTTTGTCTGATTGTGTGCCACTGGTCTGAAACTGCTGGCTGCTGCACGAGGACAGAAGTGTGACGGTCAGAATCGTCTCCAGCAAAACGAGCCAAGTGCGTGCTTTTATCGCTTCGACTTTCTTGACGAAATGGACCGCCTCACCAAGCCACAAGCCCGTTGCTCGGGTCATGTTTGGATACTTTTCAAAGCTGGTTAGAGCGACAAGTATTTTGTTGCTCACGCTATCACCTCACTGTTTGACTCTGGGTTAGTTGTAATGCCTAACGTTGGAGTCAAAGCCGCCATTCAGCCGTAGGGTGAATTGTCGGCATTCAACGATTTGTTAGGCACCGACGCTGCCTCATACCGGATTGCCCGATACATGACTTGAGAAAAAAGTGATGACATGGCCGGCGGGCTCACGGACACAGAAAATCTCGTGATCAATTGCTGGCCGAGCTTCGATTGGCGTTGGGGCAAGCCCCAGCGAC
This sequence comes from Pyrinomonadaceae bacterium, assembly GCA_050747225.1. Classification (GTDB taxonomy): domain Bacteria; phylum Acidobacteriota; class Blastocatellia; order Pyrinomonadales; family Pyrinomonadaceae; genus PSRF01. The sequence continues at coordinate 1,512 of JBOGOP010000426.1, read as the reverse complement.
GTAAAAAGTTGGTGGGTTGCGTGAAGATCATCAACCATGAGATCGAAGGGGGCATTACCGGGAACCACTTCGCTTTTCAGCAAGAGGATGAGGTGTGTTCCCCCACGCAGTTCATAAACGGAGACTTCAGGCCCCTGAAATACGGGCCGCATGCCGATCATGCGCATGAACTGAGCAGATTCCTCCATTCGGTCTGTATCGAGGGTAACGTGCCCGACGCCGACAAGGGGCCGCTGAGCGTTTTCACTCATTTCCACACTCCCGAGTAGATCTTTAGGTACCTAGCGCCCAAGCTCAGCGGCCGGCTACGGCTTTTTGTGGCCGGTCCGCTAGGCGTCACCCCGTTACTCCGGAATCACGGGCTCGACCAAGTTCGCAAGTTGTGCGAGAGATTCTTGCCAGCCGAGATAGCACATCTCGAGTGGAATGATTTCCGGAACTCCTTCTTGCACGACGTTCAACTCAGTTCCACAGGAGACCTGCAGCAGGGACACTGTCGTCTCCATCTCTCCGGGCAAGTTCGGGTCATCGAACTTGTCCGAGTAGCGAATGCGCTCATGTGGCACTAACTCACGATACTTTCCGCCGAAGGAGTGACCGTGGCCTGTCGTGAAGTTGGTGAAGGACATCTTGAAGGTGCCGCCGACTTTGGCATCCATGTGATGAACCTGGCAGGTAAAGCCGTACGGCGGGAGCCACTTGGCTATTGCGTCGGCATTGAGGAAAGCACGATAGATGCGCTCCGGACTCGCACGGAGCACTCGGTGAAGTCGGACGGTGCCAGTAGACATGGTGAAATCTCCTTTCGATTCTGAGTACGGAATGAGTTGGGACTGCGAGCTTTCACGGATGCGCTGAGAGTGCCTTGTGACGCCTAGCTATAAGTAAACGACATAAGTGGCGCGTTTTTCCGCCATTTTTGTCTGATAACGTTCTTTGTCGCCCTGTAAGTCCTTGTCCTGCTTGAATCTAGTCGCTAGAGACGCGAAAGCACTCAGGGGGAAATGCGACATGGACGGCCAGCCCAAGCTACTGGATCAGTTTAGGCTGCCGACCAGGCGCCGCCATTCTTTTGCTATCGCTCCGTCCACCGGCTGCTGCCGACCGAACCCGGTTGTTCCTGAACTTCACTGTTTTCAAGCATTCAATCATGGCTTCAAGCCGAATGCGGCCAAGCGGTCCAGTCGACGTCCACGCAATTACCGGGCGACCTATATCAGGCCGAGGTTTTGCGTGCGCCCATAAAAATGCGTTTGATTGATGGTTTTGCTGCGATCGCGCACCAGTGATTCGCGCATCCGATGCAGAACCGAAAGGGTTTGCTGTGCCTCGGTCTTGGGTGTCACGAAACGCATCGATGGACGCGAAGCGGCTTCGCAGATGGCTTCGGCATCGACGAAGTCGTTCTTGTTGCCTTTGACGAAAGGCCGAACGAACTGTGGAGAAATCAGCTTGGTCGCATGGCCCATGCCGGCCAGCTCTCGGGCAACGAAATGGGCGCCAGCACAGGCT
>JBOGOP010000425.1:0-3075 GCA_050747225.1 Pyrinomonadaceae bacterium | reverse complement strand
GTCAAGATCAGCAGTCCATAAACGACTCGCCGATCTCGCAAGCGGTGATAGTCAACCTGCATTGCGATCAGCATCGCTACCAAACCTATCCCGGTCCAGATCGACTGCTTGATGACGTAATAAAAACTGCCATGATGTTCGCTCTGGGCCAACACCGCGGAGGCGCTGTAAACCATGACCACACCAAACAGCGCCAACCCGATGGTTGCCGCGAAAAGCCACTTGTCTGGGTATAACTTTCTTGCCATGACTAAACCAAAAGTCCAGAGTCCAAAGTCCAAAGTCCAAAGTCTGTTTTGATTTGTTCAGCTTTCAATTTCATGTTCCCATTCACGCTACCAAGATGGACTTTGGACCTTGGACTTTAGACTTTGGACTTCCTTTTTGAAGACGCGTCCGCGATGCTCATAAGTCTCAAACATATCGAAGCTCGCGCAGGCTGGCGCCAGCAAAACGGTGTCGCCCGCTTGCGCCGCCTGAAACGAGAGCCTGACCGCTTCGCCCATATCTCTGGCCCGCTCGTTTGGGGCTAAATCTCCCAGTTCGTCTTCAATTGTTTCCGCATCCTCGCCGACGAGTATCAGCTTCCGAACTCGCTCACGAACCAGCGACGCCAGCGGCGCATAGGAAGCTTTCTTTCCCCGTCCGCCCAAAATCAGAACTATTTTTCCCGCTTCGTCCGCAAATGCTTCAAGCGCTTTCACAGTCGCGTCTACGCTGGTGGCTTTCGAATCGTTGTAGAACTTTATGCCGTCGACTTCGGCGACAAACTCCAGCCGATGCTCAACGGGCTCAAATTTCCTGATCGTCTCGCGCATCGAATCGGGAGCAGCGCCGCATGCGAGTCCGGCAGCAACGGCCGCCAGCACATTTTCGACATTGTGCAAACCGCGAAGTTTCATCTCATCCGACATTAACAAGACACGCTCACCGCCGGGCGCGCGAGAAACGACCTCGCGGCCTCGCAGGAAAAGTCCTTCTTCGAGCTCTCGGTTCACACTGAAACGCGTGACATGCGCGCGCAATCCCTTGGCCCAGCTGGAGACGATTTCGTCGTCAGCGTTTAGAATGGCGATATCTCCCGGCCCCTGATTCATGAAAATGCGGTGCTTCGCCGCCGCATAGTCAGTAAATGATTCGTAGCGATCCATATGGTTAGGCGTAACGTTTAGAGCCACGGCAACCGTCGCGCGAAACTCCTTTATTGTCTCCAGCTGAAAACTCGACATCTCAACCACTATCCAACCGTCATCCCGCGAACTTTCAACTAACGAAATGAGCGGCGTTCCGATGTTTCCGCCCACTAAGGTTTGCAAGCCGGCGTCTTTAAGTAACTCCCCAATCAACGAAGTTGTGGTTGTCTTACCATTCGAGCCGGTGATTGCGACTATCCGCCCTTTCAAATACCGCGAAGCCAATTCAACTTCGCCGATGACCTCGGCGCCCGCGCGCTCTGCGTAACGAAGCGGAATCGCTTTCGTTGGAACTCCCGGACTGATTACAACCAGATCGAGTTGGTCGAGCAGCCAACCGGGCAGTTCGCCACCCAAACAACCCACCCCTTCGTTCTTCAGCGCGAGCGCTTCGGCACTCCAATTCTCGAGTGGCTTCGCATCGTTAAGCGCGACTGTCGCGCCGCGTGCTAGCAAAAATTTCGCGCAGGCCACCCCGCTGCGCGCCGCGCCCATCACCAGTATCTTCTTGCCCGCGACGTTCATTGAGTGAGCAGTGAGCCGTAAGCAGTAAGCTGTGGGAGCGTACGCTCCGGATTCTTATTCCTGCTGATGCTCATGGTTTTTGCTAAGGACAACATCTTCACTCCGACTCCGCTCACTGCTTACCGCTCACTGCTCACTGCTCACTGCTCACTGCTTACTGCTTACTGCTTACTGCTTACTGCACATTACCTCAGTTTCAACGTCGACAGACTCACCCGAGTAGGACAGACATTCCTGTCTGTCCTTTTCATAACCACGGACAGGCAGGAATGCCTGTCCTACCGCAGCTTCAACGTCGACAGACTCAACAGCGCAAACAGTATCGCCAGTATCAGGAACCGAAAGACTATCTTCGACTCCTTCCAGTCCTGCATTTCAAAGTGGTGGTGCAACGGCGTCATCTTAAACAGCCGCCTCCCGGTGCCCGTCGTGCGCTTCGTCATCTTGAAGACGCCCACCTGCAAGGTCACTGACAACGCCTCAATCACAAATACGCCGCCCACCATCAGCAGCATGAATTCCTGCTTTGTCAGCACCGCCACCGTACCCAGGGCGCCGCCGATCGCGAGGCTGCCAACGTCGCCCATAAAAACTTCCGCCGGGGGCGCGTTGTACCAAAGGAACCCAAGGCTCGCCCCAGCCATGGCGCCGCAGAAAACAGTTAATTCGGCAGCTTCCGGCCGGTGTGTTAACTCCAAATAGGTCGCCCATCTCTTATCACTGCTGAGATAAGTCAACGCGGTCAGCGCCGTCATCGCGATGAAGGTCACGCTTATCGCCAGTCCGTCCAAACCGTCTGTCAAATTCACTCCGTTTGAAAATCCCAGCAAAACGATGACTATGAAGAGCAAATAGAGAAACGGTCCGATGAAACTGATTCCGGTGGGATTCGCGGTGGCTTTGATAAACGGAATGCTGACGTTCCACGAATAGTCGCTGGCGAAATACTTGGTTAAGACGTACAGCACCGCCCAAACACCGATCGCGATCACCAGCTGTCCCAGCAACTTTTGCTTGCCGGTCAATCCAAGGCTGCGCTGCTTCGACATCTTGTAGTAGTCGTCGGCGAATCCGATCGCCCCGAAGGCCAGGGTCGCTATCACCACGGTCCAGACATAGACACTCGATGGCTTGGCCCACAGCAAAGTTGAAATCACCACTGAGCCAATTATCAGTACGCCGCCCATCGTTGGTGTGCCGTGCTTGGCCTTGTGCCCCTGCGGCCCCTCTTCTCGAATCTGCTGTCCGATGTTCCAGGTCTTCAAGGCGCGAATCAACCGACCGCCAAAAATCAGCGAAAGCAGTAACGCCGTGATCGAGGCATAGGCCGTGCGAAAGGTGACGTACTGAAAGACGT
>JBOGOP010000424.1:0-3083 GCA_050747225.1 Pyrinomonadaceae bacterium | reverse complement strand
CGCCATTGGCGATCTGGATCAAGACGGGAGGCTCGACCTGGTGATAAACAACATGGATTCCAAGCCGTCTGTCTTGCGAAACGTCGCCGCGCCTGCGGGCCATTGGCTAAGTGTGCGACTCGTCGGCGACCCCTCAAAAAAGACACCTCGCGATGCCATCGGCAGCATCGCCTACTTGACTACCGGTAACATTCGACAAAGACTCGATGTAATCAGTGGCGCGGTCTATTGTTCGCAAAACGACCTAACAATGCACTTTGGGCTAGGTGCCGCGACCAAAGTCGACAGACTGGAAATTCAATGGGCCAATGGCGCCGTTGAAACGTTTGATGTTCCGGCCATTGATAAAGGCATGACTATTACTCAGGGGAGGGGAAGGAGCCAATAATCCTGTCCCAATACGAACGAGAAGTGGCTCTCTCTCGACTGGAGCATTGAATTTTGCGAAGACTTGATCTGAGAAAGACCCAGGCAGCGCGTCTCAATACAATCCGAGATATCAATCGGCAGATCGTATTGAACTACATTCGCGAACGCGAGCCGATTTCGCGTGCTGAGATTGCGCGTGAGTCGGATTTGCAGCGGTCAACCATTTCGGCCATCGTCGAAGCGCTAACAGCGGAAGGTTTGGTCGAAGAAATAGGCGAAGGCGAGTCAACCGGAGGCCGCAGGCCTACTCTTCTCAGACTCCGAACAAAAGAAGCGATAGCCGTTGGAGTCGCTGTGACCCCGACCACTACCACCGTGGCGACCAGCGATCTAGCAGGGCGTATCATCGAACAAAGAAAGTTTCCAACTGATATTGATCCTGATAAAACTCTGGGCGAAGTAATTGCCGTAGTCCGGGAATTTTCGACGAGAAACACAGGCACGATCGAAGCCGTTGGCGTGAGCCTTCCCGGTTTAGTTGATCCATCCACGGGAAACGCTATCTATGTCCCATACTTCAAATGGCGTGATACTCCTATTTCCAAAGTGATCTCCACGGCGGTCGGACTGCCCGTCATTATCGATAACGACGCAAATGCAGTTGCACTTGCCGAGCTATGGTTTGGGCGTCCGGAAGTGAGCGATGCGCGAGACTTCATCATGGTGTTGGTAGCTGAAGGTGTCGGCACCGGGATCATTTTTGATGGTCAGGTTTATCGCGGTCAGCGTGGAGCAGCCGGAGAATTTGGGCACATGGTTATCGGGACACACGCACCGGTTCCGTGCTCCTGCGGCAATCGCGATTGTTGGGAAGCTTTCTCATCAGAGCGCGCGGCGCTGGCTCGTTACCGGAAGCTGGCTGGGGACAATCAGGTGGCCCAACCTGGTTTCCGAGAACTGGTGGACCTCGGACTCAGCGGCGAAGATAACGCCAAAGCTGCACTCATTGATACTGCTCTTTGTCTCGGCGTTGGAATCTCAAATCTAGTTGTCGGCTTTAGTCCCGAAGCGGTCGTTGTCGGCGGAGAGATAGCCCGCGCCTGGTCGCTGATTGAGGGCGCACTGAAGGAGACGATCGAGCACAGTATTCGCCGCGGATTGCCATCCGCGAAAATCCTGCCTTCCACTTTGGGAGAAGATCCGGCCTTAAGAGGAGCATTAAGCCTCGTGCTTGCCGGCAAGTTTGCGGCAGCATTTGCCGCGTGACAATGGGTGATAAGTTGGCAAATCCAGGCCAGGTTCATGGGTTGCGACAGTCGAGACGGAGCCCTTGCCGGACCGTCGTCAGGAATTATTTAACTCTTTGGCTAGAAAACTATTGACAGACTTGCCAAACTGTAATAAATACTTCGTTCGTTGTGGCAACAAACTGTCAAAAGCCTATCCATTGGCTTTTCATTTGGATTTCAGATGAACCAGTAACTGTATTGAAGGCGGGCCAGGGTTTTGGGTAACCCTTAGCCGCTCCCTTCAATCAGAGCGAGAGTCCGCATTTTATGCCGGGAAAGCATGAAGTGTAGCTCTGCTCTTTCTATCCCATAAAGGATCAGACATGCCTAGTAACCTCCTAAAAAGTGTTGGCGCCTTCGTTGTTCTGCTAATTGCAGTTACGGTTCCTACCCTCGCACAAAGTAATAAAGCCGACATTGTCGGGACGGTTACCGACAGCAACGGTGGAGCTTTGTCCGATGCCACGGTTACCGGAACCAAAGTCGACACCGGAGCAACACGAAACGCAACCACCGACAACTCAGGCAACTACCAGTTGCCCTTGCTCGATATTGGTATTTACAAAGTCACTGTGACGAAACAGGGATTCCAAACAGTCACGCAGGAAAACATTACCCTGCAAACCCAGGACAGGTTGAGAGTGGATTTGACCATGGCGCCCGGTACTGTCACGGGCGAGGTAACTATTTCAGCTGCCCCAACGCTGGTTGAGACGGAGTCGAGCGATCGTGGCAACGTCGTAACGGGTCGTGAAGTGACCGAACTCCCACTCTCCGGTCGCAACTTCACACAACTGGCGACGTTAATGCCTGGTGTTGCGGCTGCGGGAAATACAGGCTTCGGAGGCACAGGTCCTGACGCCCGTCAGTTCAATAATGGTGATCCAAGAGCGGGAGATGGTGGGCCAGGAAGTAGCAACTCGCAAGGTTCGACGGAAAATTCTCGCTTCGCCCGCTCTGGAAGTGGCGCATTGACCGTAAACGGCCAGCGCTCCACCAATAATAATTTCTCGCTTGATGGCGTGGATAATAACGAGCCGCAGTTTGGCACCATTGGCGTATTCCCGAATCCTGACGCGATTGCTGAGTTTAAAGTCACTACCAGCATCCCGCCTGCGGAAGTAGGTCGCGCGGCTGGGGCAGTGATTAATACTACGATCAAGTCCGGCACCAACCAGTTTCATGGATCGGGTTATTACTACGGACAGAACTCAGCGCTCAACGCTTATCATCCGAAGCTCAAAAGGGATCGCAGCGATGCCATTGGTCGCGGCGTCAGCGACCTGAGTCCTTTTAATAAGGCCGTGCAGCAGATTCATGAGTTTGGTGGAACTATTGGTGGTCCGATTGTTAATAACCGCACGTTCTTCTTCGCTGACTACCTTGGGCAGCGTAATAATATTCCTTTCCCGGCGTCGTCTACCG
>JBOGOP010000423.1:0-3090 GCA_050747225.1 Pyrinomonadaceae bacterium | reverse complement strand
GTCACGGAAAGCGTGGGTGTTACGTCGAATCTGGATGAGCTTCTAAACCGCATTCATCAATCGCTGAAGAACGTTATCTTTGCGGAGAATTGCTTTGTCGCTCTTTACGATAAGAAGTCCAATCTCTTCACGATGGAATTTTTCGTCGACCAGTACGACGACGCCCCGCCGCCATCGGAACTGGCAAAGACGCGTACTGATTATGTTTTCCGCGCTGGCCAGCCAATGCTTATGACTGATGAACTCTTTCGGCAACTGGTCGATCGGGGTGAGTTGGAATCCGTCGGAACGCCGCCGGCAGCGTGGTTGGGAATTCCTTTGCGAACGCCCTCTGGAGTGATGGGCGTCCTGGTTGTCCAACACTACACCGACAGCGAAGCTTATTCAGCAGACGACCTTGAGTTTCTCAGTTCAGTTGGCGGACAGATTGCCGTGGCCATTGAGCGCAAGAGGGCCGAGGAGGCGCTGCGACAGAGTAATAGCATATTGACGGCAGTCATTGAGGGAACAAGCGATTCAATCTTTGTGAAGGATCTGCAAAGCCGGTATCTGATGATCAATCCAGCCGCAGCCGACTTTGCGAAAAAACCGGTCGCAGAGATTCTTGGCAAGACAGACACTGACCTCTATCCCCCTGAAACAGCAAGACAATTCGTGTTGTCCGACCGCAAGGTCGCCGAGACTGGCGAGACCGAGGTCTTTGAAGGAACAGCAACGTGTTCCGGGCTTATCCGTGACTATCTATGCACGAAGAGTGTCTACCGCGACCTGCAGGGAAACATCATCGGCCTGATTGGAATTTCACACGACATCACCGCACGTAAACAAGCGGAGGAGAAACTGAAGCTGAGCGAACACCAGTTAGCTGAAGCTCAACGGCTGGCCCATATTGGCAGTTGGAACTGGGATCTGATCACTAACACTCTTACCTGGTCTGACGAGCACTATCACATCTTCGGCGTTGACCCGCAGGGATTCAATGTGAGTTATGAGGCAGCTATCACGCAGCTAATTCATCCTGATGATCGAAAACTGCTTAATGACGCAGTCAAGCGGTCAATCGATACAAAGGAACCGTTTGATATCCATTTCCGCGTTACTCGACCCGATGGGGAAGCGCGAATCGTCCATTCGAGCGGAAACCTTGGTCTGGACACTCAGGGAAATGCGATCCGGTTGTTTGGAACTGCACAGGACGTAACTGAACGTAAGCAAATTGAGACTGAGCTGAAAGAAGCACACGACACGGCGCTGGAATCTGCACGACTCAAATCCGAATTCCTGGCGAACATGAGTCACGAGATCCGCACGCCGATGAACGGCGTGATCGGAATGACAGAACTTTTACTCGACACAAAGCTGAGCACTGACCAGCGCGAGTTTGCGGAAACCATCAAGTCAAGCGGTGATACGCTCTTAACGATCATCAACGACATTCTTGATTTCTCCAAAATTGAGGCTGGCAAGCTTCAGTTTGAGACTCTCGACTTTGATCTCAACAATGCGATCGAAAGCACGGTTGGAGTACTCGCGGAGCGCGCGCACGGAAAGAAGATCGAACTTGCCTCTTTGGTTTACAGCGATGTGCCGACAGCGCTGCGAGGCGACCCCGGCCGTCTGCGGCAAGTGCTTACTAACCTAATCGGCAACGCGCTGAAGTTTACCGAAGTGGGCGAGGTTGTCGTACGAGCCACGAAAGAGAGCGAAAACGACGAGTCTGTTGTGGTGCGCTTCACTGTCAGCGATACGGGAATTGGCATTCCGGAAGCGGCACAAAGAAAACTGTTCCACGCCTTTACGCAGGCCGATGGCTCGACCACGCGCAAGTATGGTGGGACAGGCCTGGGCCTGGCCATCTCCAAGCAGTTAGTCGAGTTAATGGGTGGACAGATCGGCGTTACCAGCCTGCCAGGTCAGGGTTCAACGTTTTGGTTCACTGGCCGCTTCGGCAAACAGCTCGAAGCTGCGGTGGATACTCGACCCGAGGTGGTGAGTCTCGATAATTTGCGCGCTTTAATTGTTGACGACAACGCAACCAACCGGAAAATCTTGTCACACCAGATGGGTTCATGGGGAATCGTTTATGACGAAGCAGATTCGGGAATAAAAGCGCTTGAGTTACTACGCGCCGCAGCTGCCCAGGGCCTCCACTATGATCTCGGCGTTCTTGATTTAATGATGCCTGGAATGGATGGTTTTGAGCTGGCCCGCTCCATCAAAGGCGATCCCAAACTGGCCGCAATGCATTTGGTTTTGTTGACCTCCTTCGGACAACGTGGAGATAGCACCACCGCCCGTCAAGTCGGAGTAGCCGCTTATCTCACCAAGCCCGTTCGTCAGTCACAATTGTTCAACTGCCTCGCCAGCGTGGTCAATCAGCCAATGGTCTTAGTCGATCAAGGCGAAACTTGTGGCTGTACGCCGGGCCTTGTTACGCGACACGTCCTTGAAGAAAGAGTCACCATGTCAGACAAACTAATTCTTTTGGCCGAGGACAACATCGTGAATCAGAAGGTTGCGGTTCGTCAGCTACTCAAGCTGGGTTACCGCGCCGATGCCGTCGCTAATGGTCGAGAAGTTCTGGAAGCGCTCACCAGAATCCGCTACGACCTGGTGTTGATGGACTGCCAGATGCCGGAGATGGACGGCTACGAAGCCACCAGCGAAATTCGCCGTCGCGAGGGAGCATCGACGCATACTCCAATCGTGGCTATGACGGCCAATGCACTCCGCGGCGATCGCGACAAATGTATCGCGGCCGGCATGGACGACTACGTGTCTAAACCCGTCAAGCCTGAAGAGCTTCAGAAAGTGTTGGAGAGTTTGTTTGCGAAAGCAGAGAACAACAAAGCCAGTCAGCCAGTGGATGATGACGCTACCCCGCCAGTGGATCTGGAACTACTTTATCAGGCACTGGGAAGCGAACCGGATGAGTTTCGTGAAATCCTGGATCTATATCTCGATCATATGCCCTTAAGTCTCGAGAGGCTGCGTCTTGCCATCGAGGCTGGGGACGCCGCCGAAGTTCATCTGATCGCCCACAACGGCGCGGGCACCAGTGCAACCTGTGGAATGACCGCGATGGTGTCG
>JBOGOP010000422.1:0-3105 GCA_050747225.1 Pyrinomonadaceae bacterium | reverse complement strand
AGCCACGGTCAATCAATCGTTTTTGAGAAAGCCATAAGCGAAATTGGCGTTGAAGCGTCTCTGCTTTTGACGTTTGGCGGTGAACGGGGTTTTTCAACGGCCTTTGGGCGTGTCTTTCCCCCGTCTGATTGAAGGGGAACTGGATCGGGTCCATTCCACAACAAGCTGGGCCGAGGAATCTTGTAATATCCATCATCCAACTTGGGTGTAAGGCGAGGTGTAGCTTGATGCTGGTCGAACCTGCCCATTGCTCCCAAAAGGTAATCTTCAACTAATTCCGCACACGCCCAGCGGCGGTTAAGCCGCTCAGCGACCTCTCCTGTAATACAACTTCCCCCAAACGGATCGAAAACGAAATCACCGGGATCGGTCAGCATACGGATAAAATACTCTGGAAGTTCTGCTGGAAATCTCGCGGGGTGCGCTTTCAAATCCTGTTCTTGGCAATACCTCATATAAGCACTGTTGCTTTCTGTATTTGGTATTGCAATCAGGTTTGGTGGAATAGCCGCACCATTGTTGATGGAAAATTTGCCGCTGATATCGTGCCCCGATGGGCGCATCTTGGCTTTATATCCGTTTGCCAACAGATGTTCCATGCTTGGGCTATATGGTTGAAGCACACGCCGGTTGCTTGCTCGCGGCCATTCTGTTTTGGAAAGCCACCAAACCGTATTGATCGCATCCTTTACGCGAATACGCCGGATATTGACCCATTCGGCTGGCGTAGGAAGTTTTGAAGGGTTCCACCAATAAAAGTCTTGCGCCAAGTGAAATCCGAATTCCTCACAAAGCATTATCAGAAGTTTGAAATGATACAGACTTCTAGTTGGGGTTCCCGGCTTCCAAGCCCCTCCAAGATCGATAACGAGGCTTCCGCTATCTTTTAGGATTCGATGAAATTGCTTTGCAAAATCTCCAAACCATTCCAGGTAGGCGTCTTCGCGTTGATTCCCATATTCTTTTTCTCGCGTAAGTCCGAATGGCGGGCTGGTCATTACCAAATCCACGCTTCCGGCCTTCATTGATGCCATAACGTGCAAGCTATCTGCGTGATAAACTGAACCTAGTTTCGTTTTATGGTACGAGGAGAGCGCGAGTTTCATGGAAAGATATTCGGCGGCGAGCTATGATTCTGCAATTGATTATGGCTCATGATCCAATCCAAAAAACTAGAGTTATGTTCACTTTATGTTCCCAATAGCCATCTTTGTCAATACCCAGTGACTCATGTCATTGTGGATCAGTAGTCTCTCAGTTTAATTGGATTGCCCTCGAAGGGGCCCCGTTATGGCCGATGAAGCAAGCCATGAGCCGGCGCGTGATCCTCAGGATTTGGAGCGGCTGCTGGTTTCCCGGCTGAGCGCTGGAGACGCCGAGGGAATGACGGCCCTGTTTGAACCCCATGCCGTAGTTGACTGCGGTGAAGGGCGGTTGATTCGAGGCAGGGACGCAATCGGTGCGTTCTACGTCGAACTGGTGGCAACGGGCCGGAAATTTGAATTCGGTGTTCAGCAACCGGCCCTGATCAGCGGCGATCTGGCGCTCACTTCAACGCGGAGCGCCGATGGCAGTGTCACCGCCGAAGTCGCCCGCCGGCAGAGCGACGGCACATGGCTGTGGGTCATCGATCAATACCGCATCGCGTGAGCCGCCTCTACACCTATAGGAGTAGACAGGACCGGGCCCACGACCTATAGACCCTCGCCTTGCCTCGTGGCGAGGGCGCATAGCTCAGGTGGTAGAGCAGCTGACTCTTAATCAGCGGGTCGTAGGTTCGAGTCCTACTGCGCCCACCAGGGATTACGCCGCCAGCAGGCTTTCAAACAGCGGGCGGCAGTCGGTCTTGCCGTGCAGCGGCTCGATCATGTTTTCCGGGTGGGGCATCATGCCGATGACGTTGCCCGTCTCGTTGACGATGCCGGCGATATCGTTGATGGCGCCGTTGGGATTGCTGCCCTCGGCATAGCGGAACACGATGCGGCCCTCGCCCTCCAGGCGCGTCAAGGTTTCCGCGTCGCAGATGTAATTGCCCTCGCCATGGGCCACCGGGCAGGAGACGACGGCGCCCTGGTTGAGCCGGTTGGTGAACCAGGTGCGGGTGTTTTCCACCCTGAGCCGCACTTCCCGGCAAACGAAGCGGAGACCGGCGTTGCGAATGAGGGCGCCGGGCAGAAGCCCCGCCTCGGTGAGAATTTGAAAGCCATTGCACACGCCGAGAACCTTGAGTCCCTGCAAGGCTTTGGCACGGATATCGGCCATGATGGGTGAACGCGCCGCGATGGCGCCGCAGCGGAGATAGTCGCCATAGGAAAAGCCGCCGGGGATGACTACGAGGTCGGCCTTGGGAAGTTTGATATCGGTGTGCCACACCAATGCAGGTTTGCTGCCGGTAATGGCCTCGAGGGCCGTCATCATGTCGGTTTCGCGATTGAGGCCGGGGAAGAGGATGACGGCGGATTTCATGATGATGCGAGTTCGATGTCGTAGTTTTCGATCACCGTATTGGCGATCAGCCTCTCGCACATGGCTTTCACCTGGTTCAGGGCATTGGCCTTGTCGGTTTCGGCGAGGTCGATCTCGAAGTACTTGCCCTGACGCACATGCCCCACGCCAGAGAAGCCCAAGGAGCCGAGCGCGCCCTCGATGGCCTTGCCCTGGGGATCGAGGATGCCGTTCTTGAGGGTGACCTTTACCTTGGCCTTCATCACGTATCGCTTTTCACCAGCTTGGGCCGCGAGCGTTCCGGCTGCTCGGTGGCGGGGATGATGCCGAGCCTGCGGGCCACATCCTGATAGGCTTCCACCAGGCCTCCCATGTCACGGCGGAAGCGGTCCTTGTCGAGCTTGTCATTGGTCTTGATGTCCCACAGGCGGCAACTGTCGGGGCTGATCTCATCGGCGAGCACGATGCGCATCATGTCGTTTTCATAGAGCCGGCCGAACTCGATCTTGAAATCGACGAGCTTGATGCCGATGCCGAGGAACAGGCCGGAGAGGAAATCGTTGATGCGCACCGCCATGTGCATCATGTCGTCGATTTCCTGGGGGCCGGCCCAGTTGAACGCCGTGATGTGTTCCTCTTAGAAAATTGGATCTCCGATTT
>JBOGOP010000421.1:0-3146 GCA_050747225.1 Pyrinomonadaceae bacterium | reverse complement strand
TGCTTATGCTGGTGGTTGGAAAGTCGAGTACCAGGGATTGTTGCACTTATTACCTCACCCTCCGTTTTGAAGAGCTGACAGGGAAGACCCGCCACGAAGAGCGTCCATGAGGATTGTTTTGCGACCGCAGAAAGGATGGAGTAATTCTCCTTATCGGCCGAGCAAAGTGTTCCGGCATAGCTCTGACATCGTGGGACACGAGAAGTCTCCCCTCGTCGGCAGCAATCGCCAGTACGGTCGCGACATTCAGACCAGCGAGACCAGCCTCATGAGCTGTCCTGAAACAATAGTTGGCTCGCGGCGTCTGAGGCCCGCGATGATGGGTCGGCGCAGATCGGCATCTGCTTGAAACCGAACCTTCAAGACCGAACCTGTACTGCTTCAAGCTTCTGATACAAGAGTGGGTGAGCTGCACGCGCTTGGAGACGCAGGGCATCAAATTTGGCAAGGTTTCGCCGAAGATGGGCGTCGACTTCGGTGCGGTGAGCGAGATAGTAGGTAATCGCGCCGTAAACCTGCTCAAGCGTCAGGGTGTCATAGTTATCGGCGATACTCTCCGGAGAAAGCCCACTCAGAAAATCATAGACAACTGAATCAAGCGAGACACGACTGCCTGTGATCCGAAAAGCGCCATCAACCTCCATGACGTAGCTTGTTTCCATTGGGTCATCTCCTCCTTTACTCATTGTAATGCAGGACCCGACCGGGTATGGTCAACTTAAACGATCTTGGTATCCAAATGCACTTGACCATGCACCCTCCTTGCCTGAATCCCCCACTCTTTTCGCCACGCTTGACACGCTTGACAGGTGTTGTCAAATACGACAACATGGATAGATGGATGCGAATTAGCGAAACGATGAATACCGACGGCAAATGACCAGAAGAACACGGCCCGTTTCATGGATCAAAGCGGCGCTCAAGGACTTCGATTCGTTCCCGGATGGGGCCAGGTCGATTTGTCTTGCCGCCTTGACGATCGCCGCCGAGGGCGGCAAGGCACATTGCGAAACCGATGCACGGGATCGGGTCGGGCGTGATCGAGATTGCCCTGTCGTTTAGGGGGGATGCGTTCCGGGTAGTTTATGCCGTGCAGCTTGGCCAGGACATTTGGGTTGTCCATGCGTTTCAGAAGAAATCGACGCAGGGCATCAAGACGCCCAAACGTGAAATCGATCTGGTGAAGGACCGTTTGAAGAGACTGAAGGAGATGTTGCGATGAAAAGTGAAAAGCTGGAGGTAGTGAGGGGAAGCGGAAATGTTTTTCGCGACCTCGGACACAAGAATGCGGATGTCGATCAGTTCAAGGCCATTCTGGCCGCCGAAATCATCAAGGCGCTCGACCGGGAGGGTCTGAGCGTCCGCAGCGCACAGGGCCGCACCGGGATTGCGGCGGCCGACTTCTCGCGCATCCGCAACGCGGACCTCGGGCGGTTCACCGTCGATCGCCTGATGTCGATCATCAACCGGCTCGGTTCACGGGTGGAAGTGAAAATCAAAGTGCGACGAGCCGAAACGGTAGAACATGTATTGTAGTTGGTAAGCGGGAGGGATGGTAAGGCGAGAAACTGTCGCTGATCTTAGCTGGGCGGCCACAGCCAATTTATGTTGCATGTCCTCACTGTATGCGCCTCTTTGGTTTTGAAAAGCAATAGATTGATAGCGCTCGCGGATGGCAGGTGGAAAAATCCATGGGGCAAGATGCGCTTCCCGAACTGTCTGTTTGGAAGGTTAGCGATCCTTAACTATTCTAAGTCTATGCGCTAGAGTATTTACCCACTTCCTAGGAAAAGTCCGCAATAAGTCCGCAACGGACGAAAGGCCGTTTTGTAAGTTCTTTATCGACGCAACCTATAGACGAGTGCTCTGTTGCTGAGCCAAGCGGGCGTAAATCCTTTAGAATCAACAGTTTACAGGCATTATTGGACCAGCAGGTCCAAGAGAAATTATGCTGTAAACGTCGCCATCTTAAATGATCTCTGCTCGCTTGCGCCAGCGGTAGGAGCAGATCGTTTCGAGGGATCCGTGCCTTGGGGAACACTTGTTTAATAAGTAGGTAAGAAATGCGTCGAAAGCCAGCTCCGCTACTCTCAGCCGTTCAGACCTCGTGAATTGCTGGGTAACGCGAAGCACTTCGAGTGCTTCACGCTATTCGACGTGAAATGGCGCCCCGTTGGAGAGCTCACACCCATCTCATCGCAATCATTCAATACCAATCACGGCCTTTTTTATTCCCGTTCCGGCAAGAGCTCGAACGGCTGGCGCATCTGGTTGGGACTGAAACCGCTTTTGAGTGATAATGCAGCTCGTCAAGAATCGTGCTCATCTTGATGCGAAAGAAGTAATTCTGTCGGACTTCAACAAAGCGCACCATACCGGCAAGGTCAATGATGTAGATGAATGGATGAGGGATGCCACGCTTGTATGGTGTCCAATCGTTCTTAACGCCATACCGGAGGAGCACCTCTTCCTTTTCATCCGATAGCAGGGGACACGGTGTTTCTGTTTTCGCCTTGCGCAGTGAATCCGGAGAGTCAGGCGAGACTGTCAGCACTTCCGCACCGAACTTGATCCGATCGTAAACGTGACACACCTTGCCAAGATGCAGCAAGTAAAACGGGTCACCACATGCCCCGTGCCCCGATAAAAGAGCAGCACGATACTCTGCTTGCCGGCATAGTCCGCCGGACCTAACAACTGTGCAGAAGCGGCTTCCAGCTTAATGCTGCCATCACATACTCTATACCTGTTGGAAGTTCTTAGATTAGTGATACGTTTCTCCCTGTCTGGTCTCTTTGGGCCGTTGGTGCCGTCATCCCGTTCATTGAGCTTCTAGCTGGCGCAATGGTAATCCTCGGGCTGCGCACTCTCGAAGCACTGGTATCGGTTGGATTTGTTTTTAGCTCCAGCAAGAATGAACACCGCACTGACTTGCGTGCAGATCGCTCCTCCGGTGTGCGCTGCAACTGAAAGGACAGCATGATCACGATTGGCTCATCAGAAGGCCAGGAGTTTGCAGCCTACCTGGCGTTGCCATCGGGCGGAGAAGGTCCCGGACTAGTCCTTTTGCAGGAAATTTTTGGAGTCAACCGGGACATGCGCGCCGTCGCCGATTGGTATGCCGCGAGAGGGTTTGTTGTAGCCTG
>JBOGOP010000420.1:0-3152 GCA_050747225.1 Pyrinomonadaceae bacterium | reverse complement strand
CCGAAGCATATTTCCTTGATGCCGGCAACAAGCTTCTCTATCACGGCCGCATAGACAACAGCCGCGATATCGCACAAGTCCAAAGCAGCGAACTGCGCGATGCGCTCGAGGCTACGCTGGCCGGAAAACCGGTTCCAAAAGCTACTGCCAACGCCTTCGGCTGCTCAATCAAGCGCGCCGCTGAATAGACTGGTTTGATGACAAACTCGGCAAAACCCATTCGCGTTCGCCTGGTTGTTGGCAGCGCCGTCGTCCTCGTCAGTATCTTGTTACTGAATTTCTCGGCGGCGGCGCAGGGTAAACGCGCCCATAAGCCTCGCACTCCCGTAGCGAAATCTGCGGAGGCGGTGCGCGCGGTTAACGCCGAGGAGATGCAGGCCCTGCTGAAGCGAGATGGCAAGCGCCCGCTCCTGGTCAATTACTGGGCTACCTGGTGCGATCCCTGTCGCGACGAGTTTCCCGATCTGGTGAAGATCGACAGCGACTATCGCGCCAAAGGGCTCGACTTCATCGCGATCTCACTCGACGACCTGGCAGACATTAAGACTGCGGTGCCGAAGTTTCTGCAGACGATGAACGCGAAGATGCCTGTCTATTTGCTGAACGTGGCTGACCCGGAGCCGGCAATCAATATGGTGGATCGCGAGTGGAGTGGCGCTTTGCCGGCGACCTTCCTCTACAACAACAAGGGTGAGGTGGTCTACAAACATTTCGGCCGCGTCAACGCCAG
Organism: Pyrinomonadaceae bacterium; assembly: GCA_050747225.1. Classification (GTDB taxonomy): domain Bacteria; phylum Acidobacteriota; class Blastocatellia; order Pyrinomonadales; family Pyrinomonadaceae; genus PSRF01. Next base: position 2,422 of record JBOGOP010000420.1, on the reverse strand, counting down.
CGAACTGCGCGCCGCTATTGAAAAAGTAATGAGTACTGAGTGATGAGTACTGAGTAAAGCGGGAACAGCTGCTTTCGAGTCATCACTCAGTACTCATCACTCACTCATCACTTTTCTTATGGACATCACTCCCGACGTCGTCTCCGCCCACAATCTCAGCACAGAAGAGTTTGCTCGGATCACGTCGCTCATGGGACGCGAGCCGACGTTTGCCGAGCTTGGCATCTTCTCGGTGATGTGGTCGGAACACTGTTCGTATAAATCTTCGCGCGTTCACCTGCACCGGCTGCCTACCACTGGCGAACGCATCATCGTACCGCCGGGCGAGAATGCCGGCATCGTTGATGTGGGCGACGGGTGGTGCGCTGCTTTCAAGATCGAGTCGCACAATCACCCTTCTTTTATCGAACCTTTTCAAGGCGCCGCGACTGGCGTCGGCGGCATCCTGCGCGACGTTTTCACGATGGGCGCGCGCCCGATCGCCGCGATGAACAGCCTGCGCTTTGGCTCGCTTGATCACCCCAAACACGGCCGGCGCAATCGCTCCCTGCTGGCCGGCGTTGTCGGCGGGATTGCCCATTACGGCAACGCGTTTGGCGTGGCGACAGTCGGCGGCGAAGTAGCTTTCGACGATGCCTACTCACTCAATCCACTTGTGAATGCGTTCGCGCTCGGTTTGGTCAAGCGGGATCAAATCTTTTTCGGCAAGGCAACCGGAGTTGGCAATCCGATCCTTTACGTCGGCGCAAAAACCGGGCGCGATGGAATTCATGGCGCCACCATGGCCTCCGCGGAGTTTGATGACGCGGCACTGGCAAAGCGTCCGACGGTCCAGGTCGGTGATCCGTTTCTGGAGAAGTTGCTGCTTGAAGCCTGTCTCGAGGCGATGCGCAGTGGAGCCGTAGCGGGAATCCAGGACATGGGCGCTGCCGGATTGACATCGTCTTCCTGCGAAATGGCGGCGCGGGCGAATACGGGAATAGAAATAGATTTGTCGCTGGTGCCGCAACGCGAACAGGGCATGACGGCTTACGAGATGCTGCTGTCGGAGTCGCAAGAGCGCATGCTGATCGTTGCGCATTCCGGTCGCGAACGGGAAGTGATTGATATTTTTCGCAAGTGGGATCTCGATGCGGTAGTTATTGGCAGGGTGCGTGAGGGTCACAACATGCGCGTGATCCACGAGGGCGAGACCGTTGCTGACATTCCGGTCTCCGCACTCACTGACGAAGCTCCACTGTACGAACGGCCTATGGCCAGTCCAAAGTCAAAAGTCCAAAGTCCAAAGTCCGAAGATCAAAGTACAAAGCTCAAAGCCCAAAACCACAACGACTCGTTACTGAAACTTCTTGCATCACCAAACCTTTCCTCAAAACAATTCGTCTACCGTCAGTACGACCACATGGTCAGAACCAACACGGCTGTGTTACCGGGCGCCGACGCCGCTGTCGTGCGAATCAAAGAAACGCGCCGCGCCCTGGCAATGTCGCTCGACGGCAATGGTCGCTACTGCGCTGCAAATCCGCGCGAAGGCGCAAAACTGATCGTCGCTGAAGCGGCCCGCAACGTCGTCTGTGTTGGCGCGCGACCGCTCGCTGTCACCAACTGCCTGAACTTTGCGTCGCCGGAACGCCCGGAAGTGATGTGGTCATTTTCAGAAGTCGTCGATGGCATGGCCGAAGCTTGTCGCGCTTTCAATACGCCAGTCGTTTCCGGCAACGTCTCGTTCTACAACGAAACTGAAGGGCGCGGAATTATTCCCACTCCGGTGATTGGAATGATTGGCCTGGTGGAAGACGTGCGCCGCGTAGTGCAACCCGGCTTCAAACAAGCGGGTGACGTGATCGCCTTGTTGGGAAACACCGCGGACGATCTTTCGATCAGCGAGTACCGAGCGACGATTGATGGCGTTTCCAGTGAACAGATGATTGAGAGCGGTTCGGTGCCCACCATCGATCTGCAACTCGAGTCCGCGGTGCAGCGTGTATGTCTCGAAGCAGCCGAAGCGGGCTTGCTCGCGTCAGCTCACGACTGTGCCGATGGCGGACTGGCCGTAGCCCTCGCCGAAAGTTGTTTTTCCTCGCTGAATCGTTCCAGTATTGGCGCTGAGATTTCCACTGCTGAGAGTTCGTTGTCCACGGCCAGCGTGCTCTTTAGCGAGTCTCCCTCGCGAATCATTCTTAGCTTTCCCGCAGCCTCGCTGGCTCTGGTGGAAGATCTTGCCGCGCGCGCGAATTGTCCTTTCACGATCCTTGGTCAGGTGGGCGGCGATAGGCTGCGAATCAGCTGTGGCGATGCAGAGGTCATCTCGTCTGCGGTCGGTGAACTGGAAAACGCCTGGCGCGGTTCACTTGCGAAGAAGCTTGAGGCCGAGGTAATGGCTGCCGTTTAGCGTCAACTCCTTGGAGTGCGGTGACCTGTC
>JBOGOP010000419.1:0-3167 GCA_050747225.1 Pyrinomonadaceae bacterium | reverse complement strand
GTCACCGCTTTGGTCAGTCGCGACCTGTCGCGACGACCGCGAAGTCGAAGCTCACTAAAGCGATGGGCGTCAAGCCGCCCAAGGCTAAAGCGGTGACAGGTCACCGCACTCCAAAGAAAGGTTAAGGTCGCAACCGACATTCTCCTACACACCAGAGTTACTGCCTTGAACATGCAAAGAAAATCTCAAATCGTCCTGCTAGCTCTGAGTCTCCTGCTGAGTTCTCTGCCAGTCACTGGTTACACGCCGAAACCGGCAGCAGTATCCACACAGGCCACCGCGAAGACGAACGAGACCTTTAAGTTCGGCAAAGTCGATCTGGATTTGCTGGAACAAGTGAATCTGCTCGATCAGCGTTTTGATAAGGAAGGTCTCGTTTATCACAACGGCGAACTCGAAGCGTATCTGGACCGCGTCGGGCAAAGAGTAGTGGCGGACAAGAATATAGAAAACGTCAACTGGAAATTTCATGCGCTGAGAGATCCCACGCCGAACGCTTTCGCCCTGCCGAATGGATCTATTTACATCAACACCGGATTGCTGGCTTTGTTGGATGACGAAGCCCAACTGGCCAGCGTGCTGGCGCATGAAGTTACACACGTTTCCCGGCGCCATACTTATGTGCAGAATCGCAGTATTAGAAAGAAGGTTCTGGCCATCAACATACTGAGCACGATAAGTACATGGAATCCTGTCGGCGGCGCTGCGGGGACGGCAATCGGTCTAATCGCCAACATCTCACCATTCATTTTGGTGCTGAGTATTTTTGGTTACAGCCGCGAGCTCGAAAAAGAGGCGGACGTCGAAGGGCTAAAGAACTTGACGGCTGCCGGATACCAGTCGGACGAAATGGTGAATACGATCAAACTTCTGCAGAAGGATATCGAGGGGGAGCAACTTAACTCGTTCTACAGCGACCATCCAAAACTTCAGGACCGCGTCACTTACCTTAGCAACGGTATCGGCAGCACTGCTAACAAAATGTCTGACGAGCAGTTGAAAACGGCGAAGGCGGAATACCTGGCGCAAATGGAGCAGGCTGATCGGCAGGACGTTGAGCTCGCAATTCTGGATGAACGTTTTCGCACTGCGGTGTTCGTTAGCCAAAAGCTGGTTGATTTTCATCCCGACATATCTGCAAACGTCTATTACCTTGCCGAGTCATATCGAGCCCTTGGTCCTCGCGCACCACAGCTGACAGCGAAAGAGCTTACCGGTGGTGAAAAAAAGAAGGCCGCCAAGAATCGCCGGCGGCGAACACTGGAAGAACAAGAAGTAGAGTTGATGAAGACCGTTGCCGGGCAGGAGGCATGGAAAGCGAACCAGGAAAAAGCGGAACAACTGTACCTTCGGGCTTTGGAATTGAATCGTTTCAACTACCTGGTTCACCGTGGATTGGGTATGCTTTACGAAAAGGCCGGACGAAAAGAAGAAGCGATTAGTCAATACCGCAAGTACATCGAATTGGCGCCCCTAAACGCAGCGGATATGGAAAGGTTCCGACGCCGCCTTCAGGCTCTTAGAGGGGTTTCGCCAGATGACACCAGCCCAACAAGTCCGCCGCAGGAGAATTATTGATGAGAATCTTTCTCGGGCTTTTGCTCTTCACTTGCAGCGTGCTCGTTTGCCAACCTGCTGAGGCGCAATACCTCCACCCCAAAATCAAGGCGAAGACGGTGACCGTACGCAGTGCCGTTATTCTTCCCCCAAAAGTTGAGCTCATGAAAGAAAGTGCGAAAGGGTCGGAGATGATGATTGCGGAGTCGGAGGAGGCAAGTATTAAAGTCCTCGATGCGGTTGGGCAAGCTTTGCAGGCAAAGAAAATCACCCTCGTGCCGAGCCCTTTCGGACCAAAAATCTGAGCCCCTGGCTGAGGATCGCAAGTACACTCTCGCCAATATCCAGGGACGTTACGACGCTCTTTTGCCCAAGCTGGTCAACAAGTCGAAGGACATAAAGAAAGGGCGCTTTTCGTTGGGAGACGAGGTTATGGTACTGAATGTCGATAAGACGGCGGATGCGCTGATCTTCATTCGCGGCCAGGGAAGAGTGTTCACCAAAGGCAAGACCGCCTTCTCTTTGTTGAATCCTTTTAACTTCGATTTCCCGTTGCTGTTCATCACAGTCGGCATCGTCGATGTGCACACGGGCGAAGTGCTGGTGTTCACGAAACCCCTGTCTGCCAGCAAAGTTCTCAAGAATCCTAAGTCGCTGAATAAATTGATAGCGGAGTCGCTAAAAAAACTTCCCGCATCCTCGTAGAACTGGTGTGGCGCACTAAGCGATCTTCAACGAGGACGGATAGTCACTCGAATGAAAGGCGACATCGGATAATACCTGCCAACTCCGTACTCATACCATTGTTCCGCGGCAATTAAGTGCACCTGTCAATTGACTCCAGGCTAATGACCTCAAACAGCGCCCTTGAACGAAAGCGAAAATCTGAAGCTATCCTGCTGGAGGAAGGCGTACCGTTTGCCTCGCACTTGCCGGTGGTAGAAAATGAGGAGACGGCACAGATACGAGACCATAAGGAAGTTGCCTGGCGAGCAATGGCCCTAAACATTGTGGCCTGCAAAGGTGAAGGACTTGAGCAATCGCGAGTCTTAGCACTCATCGATCAATACAAGTTGACGGATGTTCTTACTCCTAACGAACTACACTTTATCCTTAGCGATGCGCCTTCAGAACACGAGCGCAAACAGTTTGTTTGGCGTTACGAGGCTTACTGGGTTCTGCTTTGGGCGTTGCATTACGTTGAAGAGCTTGGCAGGCCGGACCAGATTTGTGACGTTCCGAGAGCCGTAGGAATAATGGTGGAACGAACCGCTGCTGAATTTATCCGAGACGCTCGCTTGCGCACCGCTGGTGAAATCCTTGACGTAGTAGACTTGATCTATCGTTACGACTGGGCTTGCGTGGATGCGCGCTTAAACGGTAAGGCTGTACCAGGTGGACTTGATTCAGACGTAGTGGTCGAAAGACATCAAGCGCTCAATTGGTTGGTAGGATATGGAGACAACGCTGATTGGGACCATGTCTCAACAGACACGTAACACACTTCGTTAGATCGTGGCCGTGGGTTATGACCGTACGTTCACCAGGATGCGATCCACGAAAGGACACGAACTAACACGAAAAGGCTTTATTGTAGCTTAGGGTGATTT
>JBOGOP010000418.1:0-3181 GCA_050747225.1 Pyrinomonadaceae bacterium | reverse complement strand
TGCCATGCCCCGGCGGCGACTCTTGAAGGAACCAGTTCAGCTCCTGCTGTTCGCAAATCCCGACAGACTTCGGCTTCGTCCGCACGGTGGTTCACTACTCGGAAAGCGATTGGCGCCGGCTCGTTATTGGCTCGCGCGAACGCTTCAGCTTGTGTGATACCGAATGCCTCGCCCCAGCGTTTGAGCAACCATTGAGGATGGGAGGTAGCAACGGATAAGCGCTCGAATGGCTCGTGAATATCGATTGCCGGATCTATTTCCGGCTCGCGCGTCGCGCGCCGCAACACCGCGTTGACGAAACTCCCGGCCGAACGCAAACGCGCGAATTGAATCAGGTTCACGGACTCGTTGACTGCGGCCGAGGCAGGTACACGCGAAAGAAACCGCAGCTGATAGAGACCGAGTCTGAGAACGATGCGAACCAACTCATCCAGTCCGGCAACCTTGCGGTTTGAGTAGTGTTCGATGAGTCGGTCCAGCCAAAGTTGCCGGCGCAGCACACCCATCACCAATTCGTGACAGAGCGCCCGATCCAGCGGCGACAATTCGGTTTCTCGTGAAGCCAACAGAACGGAAGCGTAAGCGCCTTCTCCTACGCGCCGCAGGATTTCAAATGCGGCTAGCCGCGCCGGCGAAACAGAATTAGACTTCACCAAATCGATCGCCAACCTTCAGATGTGTTCCGTTGAGGAAATCCCGCACGCTCATGCGGCGCTTGGCTTCCGGCTGCACTTCAAGCAACCGCAGCTCTGTATTATCGCCACATTTCACGACAAGATCATCGCCATGGGCAACGAGCACTTCGCCCGCGCCCGCGTCGACCGAAGTAGTTTCAGCAAGACTCGACTTCCTGACGATCAAGCGGTGCGATTTATGATGGGTATAGGCTCCGGGCCAGGGCTGAAAGCCTCGCACGCAGCGCTCAATGGTTGCCGCGTTGTTCAACCAATTTATGAGCCCGTTTTGCTTCGTCAGCAGTGGCGCAAAGGTGGCGTCTCGATTGTGTTGGGGTCGTGGGGTGATGACATTAAGCTGCAAGAGCGTTTCGCTCAAGAGGTCGGCGCCGATCCCCGCCAGGCGTTGCATTAGTTCCGGCGCAGTTTCTGTCTGGCCGATCATCGTTTCGCGCTGCAGAAGAATCGGCCCGGAATCCAACTCCTCTTCGATGAACATCGTGGTTACACCGGTCTTCGTTTCCCCGTTCACGATTGCCCAGTTGGCCGGGGCGGCCCCGCGATAAAGCGGCAGCAGCGAGAAGTGCACGTTAATACAACCGCGGCGCGGCGCGCGCAGAAACTCCGGCGGAAGAATTCGACCATAGGCGACGACGACCGCAACGTTAGCGTCGTACGACCCAAACAATTCCTTTGCTTCCTGGGTCTTGATTTTTTTTGGCTGCGCGACCGGCAGGCTATGTTCGAGTGCAAACTGTTTGATTGCCGGGGCGTGCATTTTATCGCCACGGCCGGCGGGCTTGTCAGGTTGAGTCCAGACCGCAACCACTTCATGTCCATCCGTCAGCAATCGTTGGAGCGACGGAACAGCAGACTCAGGCGTGCCCATGAAAATGATCCGCATAATTTTCGCGGCTTTGCCGCCTTCCGTGCGGTAAGGCTATGCCTTACCGTTCAGCTAATAATGAAAGGAGGCTGCGCCTCTTGTCGAGGCGTAGCCTCTGTCAATTTCTAAGTAATTACGGAAAGGCATAGCCATTCCGCACGGAAGGCGGCCAAGCCGCAAGATTCAGATCGCCGCTCTCTTCTCTGCCGGCGCGCTCACAGCTCCGACCTTCTCGGCGGACACCTTGGCCTGCATAAACAGCAACAGATAGTCGCGCCCACCCGCCTTCGAATCAGTGCCTGACATATTGAAGCCGCCGAATGGGTGGACACCCACGAGCGCTCCGGTGCACTTTCGATTCAGATAGAGGTTGCCAACGTGAAATTCCTGGCGCGCACGCTCGAGCTTTGCTTCGTCCGCACTATAGACGGCGCCAGTCAAACCGAATTGCGTGCCGTTGGCAATCTTCAACGCGTCGTCGTAGTTCTCAGCTTTGATCACTGCCAACACCGGTCCGAATATTTCTTCCTGTTCAATCGTGGCGCCGGGCTTCACATCAGCAATGACAGTCGGTTCGATAAAGAAACCTTGCTCGCCATCAGAACCGCCGCCCGCCAAAACTCGTCCGCCTTCGCTCTTGCCCTTCTCGATGTAGGCGTTGATCGTCTTGAAAGCCTTTTCGTTAATGACCGCACTCATATTCGTGGCGCCATCATTCGGGTCACCCACCTTGATCTTCTCAGTTCGTTCCGCAATCTTTTCCAACATCTGATCGTAGACTCGCGCATCGATGATGGCGCGGGAACAGGCCGAACACTTCTGTCCCTGGAAACCAAAGGCTGACTGCACAACTCCAGTCGCCGCGTCGTCGAGGTTCGCATCGTCAGCCACGACGATTGCGTCCTTGCCACCCATTTCAGCAACCACACGTTTGATCCAAATTTGTCCGTCATGAACCTTCGCCGCGCGCTCGTTGATTCGCAGTCCGACTTCCTTTGATCCAGTGAAAGCAATGAACCGCGTTTTCGGGTGATCGACAATCACGTCGCCCACTTCCGCTCCCGATCCGGTCATGAAGTTGACGACGCCGGCCGGCAAACCAGCCGCTTCAAGAATCTCGAAAAACTTGTAGGCTATCGTCGGTGCGTCGGACGATGGCTTCAGGACAACGGTGTTGCCGGTAACAAAAGCGGCGCTGGTCATACCGGCCATAATCGCGAGCGGAAAATTCCACGGCGGAATCACGGCCACAACGCCGAGCGGGATGTAGTTGAGATGATTTTCTTCACCGGGAAGTTTTACCAACGGTTGATCGCCCGCATAGCGCAACATCTCGCGGCCGTAGAACTCGAGGAAATCAATCGCCTCAGCGGTATCGCCGTCAGCCTCGGCCCACGTCTTCGCAACCTCATGAATCATCCAGGCCGACAGCTCATGCTTCCGTTCGCGCAAAATTGCGGCAACGCGAAACAGCAGGTCGGCGCGCGCGGCAGCACTCGTTTTCTTCCAGGTTTCAAAAGCGGCGGCAGCCGACTCGACCGCTTGGTTAGCCAAATCCGTGGTCGCCTTTTGAAAGCGGCCAACCACCTCCGAACGATTGGCCGGATTAATACTATCGAGT
>JBOGOP010000417.1:0-3184 GCA_050747225.1 Pyrinomonadaceae bacterium | reverse complement strand
TGGAATGCCATACCTGTTTCGACTGGCTGATGCCCGCCATGGACGCCTTCCGCACGCGCTGGCCAGAAGTAGAACTGGACATCGTCTCGGGCTTTCATCCCGACCCGATCGCGCTGGTGCTGCAGGACCGCGCCGACATCGCCATCGTGTCGGAAGAAGACGCCAGCGAGACAGTCGATTTCCACCCGCTGTTCCGCTTCGAGATCATGGCGCTGCTGGCCAACAATCACCCTCTTGCAGCCAAGACCCACCTCACGGCCAAAGACTTTGCGAAAGAAACGCTGATCACCTACCCCGTGCCCGACGAGATGCTGGACCTGGTGCGCCAGGTGCTCGAACCGGCAGGCGTCAAGCCGGCGCGCCGCACCACCGAGCTGACGATCGCCATGCTGCAGCTGGTGGCCAGCGGCCGTGGCGTGGCCACGCTGCCGCTGTGGGCGGTGCAGAGCTACCTGGACCGCGGCTACGTAACGGCGAGGCCTGTGGGCAAGAAGGGACTGACCGGCCGCTTGTATGTGGCGTGTACCGAAGCAACGTCCGCGCGACCTTGGCTGGCGGACTTTGTGGCGATCACGCGGGAGAGTTGCTTTTTGACTTTGAGTGAGATTGAGCTTTTGTAGGCTGCAAGCAGGATTAAGTACTTACCGTGGAACAGCGGTTGTTATTTGCGGGACGTCGTTGCACACCACCTCCCTCTGCTGGCTATCGACAATGTTCGATTATCGATAGCTGGCATGGGTCGCACGAAATGATTGCTTTCGGCCAAGTATTGGCCAGTCGAGTATCTGCGACCGAGGGGCTGCTCCAGACATATTGTGTTGAAAAACTCGCTGCAGCCCGTTCACCGTCAATTTGGGAGGTCACTTACCCCTTACCCGATGAGCGATCGTCGCTTCTGGGCGATTCTGAGAGGTCGATTTTCAGAACCGGTGCTCAACGCGTGTCGTGACAGAGTTTTTCAACGCAATAGACAGAAAGAAGTCGTTCACTAATGAAGCGACAGGCATATTAAATTTTGCATGAACCGTCCAATTCGGACACACCCAGTGGGTGGCGTGGGAAGCCATTCTCAGGCGGCAAAACCAACTCACCCGAAGCTTGAGCTCCCAGTCATTTGGATAACCACGTAACCGCGCTAAAGTTTTGTGGCCAAACCATCCAAAATCACGCTCCATTCTGCGTTAGGGTCTGAAGTACTTACCCGGCACTGAATCACACCAGGCAATCCATGGAGAACCCTCATCTTTTTTGATGCGGTCATTTTCCCAAGGGCACCTTTGCGCTTATTTTCCGAATCCGTTTGCTTAGAACTAAGAAATACTCTTGATGAGGCGGCTTTGATTCGCGCGATATCCGTGTCACGCGGGAGCCGGCTACGGGAAAAGGGCGTTAACACTGACACCGGGTGATCTGTCAACAGATTACCCCACACCCCCGGGTGCTCAGCCGTTACAGATCCATGGTGCGCAACTTTGTAAAGGCTTGCCAGTTGAGGAGGCTTAGTTTTGCTGGCAAGAATGGCGCTCCAACCAGTTAATGGGTTGTTATGCTCTTCGAGATCTGACCCCAGCAAAACGGAATGTGAACCGGCCCGAAAATGCATGGCCACAGCAATATGATTTGGACCCTTAATTGCAGCCGCATTCTTCTCCCCCCAAGCCGTTGGAATGAGCTGAGAAATATCCTGGTAACCTTGGCGAATCATTTCAGATGAAGGGCTAAGCGACCACAACTCAGCTGATCCATCTGCTGCAAGCCACATGCGCTGGTCATGAGTCGAGAAATTTGGCGCGCTTCCACGTTTCCGGGCTAGATCGATGCAAGTCGTTAGCTCTTTAAGACCGGAAGTGTGAGGCTCAGAGCCTGCGGGCCAGTCACGATAGGCTTCGACCAAGGTGACAAAATCTTTAACTGCCAACGCACCAGACATCCAGAACTGGGCCGCTGGATATGCTTCATAAAGTTGCCCAAGGCCTTTGAAGTGATCGTCGTGCCAGTGGCTACATGCAATAACCTTGACTTGATCCGGACCAACGTTCAAGCCATTCAAATAGACGAGCGCAGCTGGTAGCCCAGACGTCTTATCTTTGCAGCTATCTATTAACAGCCAATTGCTTTTGTGGTGAATGATCACGCATTCGCCTACATTTGGGCCAATGAGAGTGATCTCGAGGTCATCCTGGTGAGGAGGCGTTAGCAGGGCCATTCGATCCTCTCACAAACCAATCTGAATATTCTTCGGCCCGTACTTCAGCATGTTCAAGTTCTTTGCGAGTCCAATGCCGAAGCCGTTTGAAACGCAAAGTAGATGCTGTCGAACGACCATTAAATTCATTGATCTGATAGCCGACTGACCAATAGAACATTGCTCCAGGCTTGACTAGTGACTGGTCGTCTTCCGAAATTTCTTCGAATGTGAATTCAGCAACTTCGCGGGTTTCAGAATGAAGCTCACTGATCACCATTGCAGTGAAATTACTGTTATTTTGATCTACCTCCATCACCCGCCCGACCCATGATTCCAATGCTTTAAAGGAGGTGCGCGCTTGGGGAACTATCCCTAATGGGCCCGTCTTCTTATCCAATAGCTTGTTGAGCGCTCGTTCCGGAACACGACTGATTTCAAGCGTGCCCAGTGAGCTTCTTCTATTGCCCACTTCCGGAAGAAGCAAATGCGAAGCAGTAACTTTGGGTTTCTCGGAAAAAGAATCCAACGGCATGGACGTGGAAATCAAATTCTGACTTCGCTGCGATTGCAGAGTTCCTGTCTCAAGCACTTGTAGTCTCCGTATAAACGTCACGAAACATTTTTTCGGCCATTTCTTTGGAAGGATTCCACCGAGACTGAATGAATTTCGCTGCGTCGGCTGAGTAAAACTGTTTATCCGAGCTTTTCAGTTCATAGTGATCATTTACTGAGATGTACACACCGTTCCCAACAATGCCAGATGGTTGAAAAACTATGTTTACATTGCCTTTGTCTTCGTCGATCCTCTCAAGTTGTAGTGATAGGTTGCTCATGCCTACATGCTTTGGCCATGCGCTGGACCAGAAATGTTTTGGCACGAGCTTGTCACCCGCCGCATGCCACGCTGATCTTGAGGGTGTCGAATAATGCACTGCCCAATTCATTCCAATTTGCTCAACGGGAGCGCCATCAATGACCTCCAACACGCTACAAACG
>JBOGOP010000416.1:0-3189 GCA_050747225.1 Pyrinomonadaceae bacterium | reverse complement strand
GGGGGAAGGTTAGGATGGGGGTTGAGACGCCAGGAACCGTTCAACACCACACCCCCACCCTTGTATGTTTTGTTTTTCAAAAAAGATGAAAATAGATTGCGGGCTGTGGAGCTTGTGGGCAAAGGGGTGCGCGGTGGGCAACGCGAAGCGTTGTCCACGGCAAGCGCCGTAAAGGTCAAACCTACGTGAGTCCCCCGGCAGAGCCGGGGGTTTACCGAACTTAATTAAAGAGACCAGGGTAACGTCGGTGGCTTTGCCCTATGGGATGAGGCCAAGCTCGTCGATGCCGACTACGCCCTATGTGCCGCGATGACCCATCCGGATGGGTCCATCCAGTCAGGAGCTTTACCTCACGACGGACTGGTTACCTGGGCGACTTATTTTGATGATTACTTCCCGATGAGGTTCGGGCACACCCGCGATATGGCCGGTGCGAAGGCGTTCATGGATCGACTGTCGGCTCGCAGCGACGGGTCATCTCTGGGCCTGCGGTCAGGATCCCCGAAAAGAAAGCGCCAAGATCAGCCGCACCTTTCGCCGCTTCCACGCTCACAGCCTGATCGGCAAGATCCCCCGGACCCGCCGCTGGCGCGTCACCCACTACGGGCGCCGCGTCATGGGAACTTCGCTCGATCTCCGGGACCACCACTATCCCGAGGCCTTTTCTAAAATCGCTGCATGATGTACTTTGTCGGATGTAAAGAAGTCACGGTGAAAGACTCTATACCCCGGCGGAAACTTTGCCGTCATACCGACGAGTGGGGTGGTGCTGCGGAAACAGTAACAGGAATCAACTTTCTCACTCGAATCTCACCCGAATAAGAATGCACGCAGAGATTTACATAAGCACCGATATCGCGGTGGATGGCCCTATTCCCGGGCCGCATTCGATGTTGAGTATCGGTTCAGCGGCGTATGCAGCCGACAAGACGCTGCTGGCAACCTTTACGGCCAACCTACAGCCGCTGCCCGCGGCCACCAGCCATCCCGACACCATGGCGTGGTGGCTGCAACAACCGGCGGCGTGGGCGGCCTGTCGCACGAATCTCCAGCCTCCGGAAGAGGTGATGCGTCGATACGATCACTGGCTGAAGCAATTGCCGGGCAAGCCGATTTTCGTGGGTTATCCGGCGGCTTTTGATTTCATGTTCGTTTACTGGTATCTCATGACGTTTGTGCGCGAATGCCCGTTCGCGCGCCTGGCGTTGGATATTCGTTCGTACGCCATGGCGGTGCTTGGAAAAGCCTATCATGAGTCCGGCCGCGACAAAATGCCCGCGCGCTGGTTAAAGGATAGGCCGCACACGCATGTGGCATTGGATGATGCCATCGAACAAGGCGAAATCTTTTGCATGATGTTGCAGGAGAATTTGCGCCGCAATCATTTCACCCATAAATAGAGAGGAAGCAACTTGAACACAACAAACGAACAAACCGCAACGGCTCGCGCCCGAGTCGCGGAATCCGCCAAGCGCCTTGGCGTTCAGCTCGATGAGAAGGAATTGGAGCGGTGGATGAGCGCCGTAGCCACAACCCCCGAGGGCAGCGACATTGTGATGGAAGAAGCGAGTGGCGTCTTTGGTCACAGAGTCTCCATGCTGGACTTCAATCCGCAGGATTTGGCGCGCTTTCGCGCCATCGGCAAAATCGTTGAATTCGATGACGTCCCGGGCCAGGTGGAGACGGCGCTGGCGCTGTCCGGCTCAGCCGCGCAATCCAAGATTCAGACCTATCCCGGCGATTGCGACTACTTCGAGCGGGTTAACATTATCGCACCCACGCGCGCCGAGGCGTGCAACGTGCTGGCGAGGATCATGCGCGAAAAAGCGATGAAATCCATGTCCGGCCCCAACTACCAGTTGATCGAAATCAAGTTCGGCAACTATCCGCAGGAGGTGAGGCGCGGGGAGCGCACCCATAGCAAAAAATCGCCCGTTGCCTGGCTGCCGGATGAAATTGCCGCCGGTCAACTCGAGGCGACGGACTTGACCGGTAAGCCTGTGGTCATCACGTGGGACGAGGTGGCCTCCGACCCCGGTTGGTGCAAGTTGGACTGGGTGATTTCCGATGCCAGCCGCGGTCAATTGGCCAATGCCAGCAATATGCTTGATGTCACCTGGGAAGCGCCCGATGGCAAAATTACGCCGCTGGATGGTTACTTGGATGGCTACTTTCAAGAAATTTACCTGGATGCCCAATCGGCGCCCATTTTCAATAAGCTCGTGAAGCAAGTGTCGTCCGACTCGTTGGATGACTACATGAAACAATTGGAAAAGGAAGTCGCAAAATATTTCACCGGCGACCATCCCAATTATGGCAAAGCCGCCAAGCGCATGTATAACGTTTTCCGTTTGAATGGCCGCTATGAAGACGCGGCGTTCTTGCGAGAGTTGTTTGACGAACCCGCGGCCCTGCTCTACCAGGTCTATTCGCTCATGAAAACCGTCGAAGAAGCGGCGGAAAAGAGCGACGTTTTCTCCCTGGACAGCATTCTCGACCAGACCGACAATCTGATCCTGGCCGTGATCAAAGTGCTCGAAGGCGAAGAGGAATTGGAAATCGTGCGCTATCTGCTCCGTCTGTACCGCAACCTGGCGCGCCAGGAAGAAGGCGCACCCCTGGGACCCCAAGTGGAAGCCGCCCAAGCGGAAGTGCTGAACATCGTCAACAACTTCTTCTATGAAAAAATGACGGCGCTGCCCTCGATTAAGGATTACGTCGAAAGTCTTCGAAAATGACGCCGTCCAAACCCATCTTCGTCTTTCACATTTGGAGTGCGAAGCTTTCGCTTCGCACTCCAATCATTTATTGGGAAAATCAGGGGCGGGAATTTTGTTTTGAAGCCAACGAGCGGGGCGGTGCCATCGTGATGGCGAACTCTATGCCGGCCGCAAACTTCTCCCTCGCGTTGGCCGATTTGCTGCGGGCCTCCAGCATCGCCTTTTCCTCGGCCAACATCTCCGGGGTCTTTTCCAGGGCGAGATTTCTGGATGAATTCGTTAGGAAAGGGAATAGCCCCATCAAAGGACCCAGGGGCCTTATCTTTAACTCGGATGGTGATCTGCTAGCAGCCTGTCGGACTTAGGTTGAACGATAAAGCGGTAGCGCAGGTGTTGAGCACGAAAATCGTCGTTCGAGTGGTTGTTGATGCGATAGAGGCGGTGAAATGATGATTATCGGATCGATCCC
>JBOGOP010000415.1:0-3228 GCA_050747225.1 Pyrinomonadaceae bacterium | reverse complement strand
TAATGGTCCTGGTTCCCGTTGTGTTGAAGACAAACGTGGCGGCGCGGCCACTGTCAGTGCTGTAGCTTGGCCGAAAATTCCAGGTGACCGTGCAACAGGGGGTCCCGTCTTCAGCGTCGCTAGCACTCGCGTGCAAATTCACGCCCCGGTTCAGCGCTGCCGGGGACGTGCTACCGCCCGCTAACCCGAGGGTCAAAGCCGGTGGTAAATTCACGTCACCCAGGGCTCGCCTCACCGCCGCGAACGCGTTGACACGCAGGTCAGGGTGCGAGTAGGGAAACACACCACCATGGTGCGCGGTAGCCTCCATGATCTCCCAAACTCTGCCAGGAGACAGCCCCGGGTCGGCCGCCCATACGAGCGCAGCCACACCAGCGACAAATGGGCAAGCGAAGCTGGTTCCATAGATCTTTTTGGCCGAGTAGTCTCCCAATACTGGCTCGTTGTATCCCCAAACTACGAAGGGTCCCCAGATATCCACCGAAGCTGACTCATGCTTGCTGCCCCAGTTGGAATTGGGGTGCCGGGCCGTCGTATTCCAATCCATTCCGCCTACACAAATAACCGAACCGGCTTCGCAGGGAAGCCAGGCTGCTTCTTCCCAGCAAAACCCGAAACAATCCTCGGCATCCACGTCCTGCCCTTCGTTGCCGGCGGCCGCAAAGACCAGCGTCCCTGCCAGTCGCATAGCTCCGTAAATGGCGCTCAAAACAGGATCAGCAAATATCGCCGCGGCAGCTGGAACTCTCGCCCCGGCGCTGATGTTGACGATGTCGGGCCCCTCTGAAAGGGCAGCCAGGGTTTCAAAGAAACTGTAAAAGAACTCGAAGAAATCCGCTGCTCGCCCGGTAGCGATCAGCTCAGCGACGGGTCCGGCGGGCCCCGCGATTCCAAACCGGTTATCGAATTTGGCCATGGCGACTCCTACCACGTCGGTGCCGTGCCAGCGACATGAGCCGCTACCGACGCCACAGGGAATAAAGCTACGGGTTCCCCAATCGCCGGTACCAAAATGTTCTCGCCAATCAGGAAGGTCGGCGTTAATCGTAAAGCCTCCGTCAGCGACCATGATGCGCACTCGGTTGCTCAACCGGCCGGATACCGCCAACGCCTGCCACGCGGCGGCGACGCCAATGTCCTGGCTGCTGCCTCGGTTCATATAAGGCCACTGGAACGCATTCGGGTTGTAACCTGCGGCGCCGGAAGGATGCTCGGAGGTCACGCCCGTTGTCAGATCGCTGTCGTACATCACCCAGTTAAGTAGGACTCTTATTTTTTGATTAGCAGCTTCGCTGGCTGCGACGGCGAGTAACTTGAGGCCGGCCTCGTTCGAGATGCGCAGCTGGCCGCGGCAGTGTGGATCGATCATTCGAAGATCTTTCGAAATGCTCGAAGCATCTGCTCCCATCGGATCGATCTTGATCAAGTGCAGCTTGGGAAGTCCCCGGAGTGTGCCACGTTTCAACTTGATTCTGTCGAAGCTGATGGTACGAAGGACACGGCCTCGCCAACGGCTGACGAGTCCGTTGACTTCGGCCATGTCATCTGAAGAAACAATGAGTTCGTTCAAAACAAAGTCGGCCTGGTTGCCTTTTGCGTCGGTCACGCTTGCCAGCGGTCGCTGGGGCCCGCGATCGATTCCGGGTACCAGGCCCATCCGTGCTTTTAGGTTCGGATCGATCCGAAACGTTGGAGGCTCAGGCTGAGGGTTAGCCTTCAGCGGGCCGCTCTTCCCGGGATCAACCTTTTGGGGATCAACCTTTTGGGGATCAACCTTTTGGGGATCAACCTTTTGGGGATCAACCTTTTGGGGATCAACTTTTTGGGGATCAACTTTTTGGGGATCAACCTTTTGGGGATCGACCTTTTGAGGGTCAAGCTTGTTAGGGTTGGTCTCCTTCGGGTCGAGCTTCTTGGGATCAATTTTCTCCTGATCAGTCTTTGGCGGGTCAGGTTTCTGAGAGTTGAGTTTCTGAGCACTAGTGTCAGCAGTCTGGCTAACAAAGATTGAGCGGCTTGCCAGCCCACTGGAGCCCGCCGTACTTACGGCAATCAACAACGCTGCAACCAGAGTACGCTTCATCGCTATCCTCCTCAGTTGAAGTTAGTGAAGTCTCTTGTGGTCTCGCGCTCTTTGGTCTGCGGCCCCAGCAGGAAAACGCGGTTCCACAGCGAATATTTGTCAGATTGCGGCAGGTAACTCGGGACTATTCGGGGTCATTCACCCCCAGCCCGAAAGCGCTCCGCTGTCTGGCCTTTGGTGCCTTGCTTCTATTCCAATCTGAAATGGAAGTCAACAGAAACAGAAAAGGCCGGTAGCCAGCCTGTTTGTCGCCTCGCTCAAAGCCCGGCCTCAAACGATGATCTCCATGATGACGACAGCGCTACTAATTTCTTGCCTAATAGCCAAACGTCAGAGTTTGCGTGTTGTGCTTGCTCATAGGCCCACAGGGTGATCTGCCGGCTGGCCTGTTGGTCATGAATGATGTTCTTCTCTTCAAACCGTCCCGCCAACTCGGCGCCATGGGTTCGCGCTCGCATATTATTGGTCGATGATCACAAGGACGTCCGTGAGAAAGTCATGCAGCAACTCGATCCGGAGTTCGAAGTTGTTGGGCAGTCGAGGACGGGAACACTCTGCTGCAAGCGGCTTCCCAGATGAAGCCGGACGTTTGCGTCGTAGACATTTCCATGCCCCATCATGAGCGGCAATACATTTTGACTTTCATATTTTTCAATCTTTCTTTGCCTTCAAGTTCATCGAATTTAGCTTCGAGCAGTTAACCTAAAGTCTTGCGTTACCATATTCCGCAGAAAGTCTCATCTATTGTAAATCGGTCTTCTCAGTGCCTGGCGATTGGCCCTCGTTAACTCCGTCGGCAACGTCTGGCATGTCAGGCGTCGGACGGTGCTCGGCTTCAATGGGCTGCTCATTCCCGCGAGCTGGTTCGCAATCTTCCACCGCTTCAACCTCTGGTACGCCCTCGACAGACGACGTCGGTGCCTCAACAGCACGAGCCTCAGAATCATCTAGTGATTCAGGCGGAGGGATTAGCAACTCAACCGAGGGCCGCTCATACTTCTTCCGCTCACTCATATAAAAGAGAACCGGCACGGTCATGCGAGAGAGCAAAAGCGAGGCGACCTCTCCGGCCATGAGCGAGATTGCCAGCCCCTGGAAGATCGGATCGAAAAGAATCACTCCGGAGCCGACGATTACCGCCGCCG
>JBOGOP010000414.1:0-3277 GCA_050747225.1 Pyrinomonadaceae bacterium | reverse complement strand
GTGGTGTAGGTCTGGCGCGATGCCTTGGAGGTGGAGCCGGTGGTTTGCGCCGTGGCGGGGGCGGGGAGCGCCAAGCCCAGGGTTAGGCCGAAGGCGATCACCGCGACAAATCTCTTCATCATATACCTCGTTATTTCAATAGCTTGGCGCTAAGCTTAGCAAAGGTGGCTTACAGCTTGGTTAAGACTTTCTAATGACCGGAACTGGCAATAAAGCCGGGATTGGCGTAACCCCCTTGGCGCTTGCCGTAGACAAGGGGATTACCATCTGTTGTCAATACCTTACCTCCTGCCGCCAAAAGCACGGCATGGCCGGCTGCTGTATCCCACTCCATGGTGCGGCCAAAGCGCGGATAAAGATCGGCCTCGCCCGCGGCGACCAAACAAAACTTCAGCGAGGAACCGGCGGAACACAGGGATTTCACCTTGATTTTGCTGAGGTATTCGTCGGTCGCAGCGTCGCGGTGGGAGCGGCTGGCGACCACCGTTGCGCCATCCGTGGGGAGGGGGCGGACCCGCAAGGGCTTCCATTCGCCCGCGCCGGAACTTTGTGCTGCGGTGTTGTTTTCGCCCCAGAACAGGTGCGAGAGGGCTGGCGCATAGACTACGCCGGCCACGGGAACTCCTTGTTTTATCTCGGCAATATTGACGGTGAACTCGCCGTTGCGGGAGATGAATTCCTTGGTGCCATCGAGAGGGTCCACCAAAAAGAAGTGATCGGCCACGAGGGGTATGCGGCCGGCGGTGGCGGCCTCCTCGGAAATCACCGGAATGGCGGGGTGGAGCTTGGCCAGCCCGGCCAGAATGATCCTCTCGGCGGCCTCGTCGGCCTCCGTTACGGGGCTCAGGTCATTCTTGGTTTTTGATGTAAAATCAGTGGCATAGATGGCCATTATGGCGGACCCGGCGGCGCGGGCGAGGGCGATCAGACGCTGCATGGAGGGCGATGGTGCGAGGCGCATGGGGGAGCTATAGAAGAGCTTCACGCGAATCGCCAGACGGAGAAACCATGAGCGAGCCACGCCTTTCCGACCTCGACCTTGCCGCGCTGCTGTGCTCCAGGGTATGCCATGACATCATTTCACCCGTGGGGGCGATCTCTAACGGCTTGGAATTGTTCGACGATCAGGATATTGACGAGGAGACGAGGCAGACGGCACTGGAGATGGTGCGGGCTTCCGCCAAAACGGCTTCGGCCAAGCTCAAATTCTGCCGCATCGCTTTTGGCGCGGCGGGCTCGGCCGGGGCTTCGATCGACATGGGGGAAGCGGGCGAAATCGCGCTCGCCTTCATGGGCTCCGAAAAGGTTCGGCTCGATTGGCAGGCGCCACGGGAAAACCGGCCAAAACAACAGGTTAAGCTCCTCCTTAACATGCTGCTGATGGCCATGTCCGGAGTGCCCAGGGGCGGGCTGGTGACGGTTCAGGCGGGGGCTGCGGAGCTGACGGCGAGGGCCCAGGGCGACCGCGCCAAGGTGCCGGAAGCGATAGCAGGGGTGCTTGACGGCACGGCGGATTTGACGAGCCTCGATGCACGGCTGGTGCAGCCTTACTACGCCAGGCTGCTTTCGCAATCGGCGGGGATGGCGCTCAGCATGAAGATGGACGGCGAGGATGTTCTGGTGCGCGCGGCGGCGTAGATTTGGGGAGCTTTTTGGAGCGTTTTGGTTGCATTTTGGATGCCAGAAGTTGGCATATCAGCTCGGTTGACGTGAGTACGATTTAGGTAAATTTTTTGCTTGACTGACGTTGGGGAATCCAGTTTGTTAATCTTGACGTAAAGTGCGTGAACTTCTTGATCGGTCGCAAACTAGATGAAACGGGTTCGCAACTTCTTTATCGGCTTGGCCGTGATTTTGGGGGGAGCGTATGCGTGCGCGAGCATCGTGCATCCCACGGTGATCCTCAGATACAGGCTCACTCTTGAAGCGATGACGCCGGATGGTCCGAAAACCGGATCGGGCGTCATCCAGGTTTCCTATGGCAGTCAGTTCAATTTGAACGGTGGCGGGCGCAAGGGCGACATGGAAGTGACGGGCGAAGCCGTACCTCTCGATCTTGGGCAGGGAAAGGTATTGTTCGCGACGCTGACAAAGGATGGCTCAGGCCGCAACAGCACTCCTGGCAGGCTTGATGGAGCCTTGAACGCCGAGTGGCTTCCGGTGGTTATATTTGGATTCAAGTGGAACTGGGGCGAGGAATCCAGACTGCCCGCTCAGATCAAAGCCGCGAAGGCGGCGGGGCCAAAAGATGTTCCATTCCGGTCGCTTCCAACTCTGGTGAGATTCGAAGATGTCAGCGATCCAAAATCAGTCAGGCTTGTGGAGCCTGAAAGATTGAACGCGGCTTTCGGGGAAGGCTTTGCGCTCACCAAGGCTACCTTGGAAATTACCAATGATCCGCCTACGGATGGAATCGGAAAAGTTTTGGGGTGGCTAGAAAGAATCAAGGACTATCAAACCGACTCGGGTAATCCATTTACAAATGTTTTGCCTGTGAGCCGTTGGCAATTTATTCAGGGGGATTGAAGCAAATGAACCGCGATTTGTTTTTAGCTGTTTTGGCAATGGATTCATACAATCGGGGTTATAACTCCGGAATCGATGACTTGAGTAATGATAATGTCGGAACACAGCTTGGTTCTGCTGTCATTATTGGAAACGCAGACGATCCAGCCGGAACTGCCCGTGCAGCCTCCTTTTACGCCGTGGCTTATCAGTGGCATGGCGAGACGATCATTTCGTTTCGCGGCACTGACGACACCTCTTTCAATTTCTCGCCTACGGATATCAGCGCTTGGCTGGGCGGCATTGGCAGCCAGACAGGTCAAGCGGGATTGGCCGCCCAGTTTTATCGAGATATATCGCCAACCAACAATCCGGACGTCACCTTCACAGGTCATTCGCTTGGCGGCGGGCTGGCTGGCTTGATGGGCTCGCTGTATGGGCGAGAAGCTGTTGTCTTCGACAATATGGCTTACGGGGCCGCAGCGCAGGGAGTGTATTATAATGCAACCCACCCTGTTGTGCCGGAAGCTATCGCGGACCTCGTCACTTATGTTCCAAATCCTCGCTACCAATCGACGCTCGACACCTATTACAGAAACGCGCCCGTGCAGCCGCCCGACTCCAGCCACGTCAGCGGTTATCAGGTTAGCGGCCAGGTGTTGCAAGGCACGCAGAGCACCGGCACAGCTTTGGGATCGGACCTTCATCTCGGCATGTGGCTAAGCACGTTCCAGCTTCACAGCATGTCGCTGCTGGTGACGCTGATGTATGG
>JBOGOP010000413.1:0-3317 GCA_050747225.1 Pyrinomonadaceae bacterium | reverse complement strand
GACCTTACGGTGATGTCGCCCGCCGCGAGTGGTGCCGCGCCACCATCAGCAAGAAGCCGGTGACTCGGCGAATATGACGTTGCTGACGAGACCGGATAGTTGACAGCGACAACGCCGGCCAGAAGGGTTGCCAGGACAAACCACAATACATACTGAAACTTGGGCCCATTAAGCTTCTTCTGTCTGGTTACAAGAGTGCCTGGCGTTCTCATATTCATTCCTCCTGGTTCCTTGAGAGGCTATTTGGTTCATTGGCGGGCCGAGATCTCGGCGTAAGGATGGCGGAGAGGCGCTCTACCGGAATTCGGCAGAAATTTGAACACACCCAGAATACGAAATGGTCTTAAGGCTGGCTGAGTCTACGCTTGCAGATGAGTACTGTAAAGAAAAACCGTCTGCGTAGGCGAGTCGCTTTGAATTGTGAGACCCTGCTCATAGTGACGAGCGGCGTGAGGTCTGGACCATCGCCTGCGATGCAAAAAACCTTGCAACTTTTTCGCCGACTGATCCGTGTTTTAGAAGCGTGGGCGACGGTGACGTTTCAATTCTTCGCGTCTGGTTTGCTGTCGAGCTGGCTGTTTTCATCCAGGAGCTTTTGAATCACCTGCTCTGTCTTTTCATACGCGCCCTCGCCAACGTGGCTCCAGCGGATGCGGCCTGATTTATCAAGCACAAAGATTGTGGGCCAAGCCGCGACGTCGTACGCGCGCCACGTCGCATAGTCGTTATCGGTAACCACGGGATACCGAATCTCGAGCGACGCGACTTCCCTCCGCAAATTTCCGATCTGCTTTTCGTCGTCAAACTCCGGTGAATGCACGCCCACAATCGTCAGGCCCTTGTCGCGATAGCGCGCGTCCAAATCCTTGATTGCCGGCAAGGTGTTGCGGCAGTTGTAACAGCCAAAGGTCCAAAACTCGACCAGCACTACTCGCCCGCGCAGGCTTTTGAGCGTAAGCGGTTCGGAATTGATCCAATCGCCGGTGGCGAATTCCGGCGCGGCTGGAGACTTGTCTTCAGCAACCGGAATCGCCGGCGACGCACTTCCTCCGTTTGCATGACTCAAGCGCGTGACGGCGTAACTAACCACGCCAAGCGGGCCGCGTCCGCTCGCATAGCCGGCGGTCAGCACGGCCAGCATCACCAGCACCAGCAACCCTATCACCAAAACATTTTGCCTGTGCATCTGTTGGCTCCTTAATCCTGCGTTGGCAATATTAACTCTTCACGACCTAGATATACGATCCAGATGGTACCGCTGGATTGCCTGCAAAACCCAAATCCGAATAGGTCTAGTGCAAGTGCAGTGAGGTATCATCGCTGTTCAGGTATAACGCAGGCTCGCAGCGCCGAGGCGCAAGAAATGATCAAATTGCCGGAATCAGACGACGAGTTATTACGCGAGTGCGAGGTTGAGACTTTTCGCTCGAGCGGCCCCGGCGGCCAGCACGTCAACAAAACGGAAAGTGCCGTGCGGCTAAGACACAAGTCTTCCGGCGTGGTAGTAACGTCGCAGCAGGAGCGGAGCCAGCATCGAAATAAGCAACTGTGCATCGAGAAGCTGCGTGCCAAAGTGGAGAAGCTAAACTACCGGCCCGCCAGGCGGGTGCCCACCAGGGTGCCTGCTGGCGTGAAGGATCGCACGCTCCAGGAGAAGGCACGGCGGGCGAAAATAAAACGACTGCGCGCTAAGCCGTCAGCGGATGAATGAGGTCGGACATCGCATCGTGTATCATGAGTCAAACTAATCAGAGGTATCGGGAATGATCAGTGTCGCTAACCGGATCTACGTCAAACAGGAATATGCCGACGCCTTCGAGCAGCGGTTTCGCGACCGCGCCGGACTCGTTGACAAAATGCCCGGGTTTATTTCCAACCATGTCCTGCGTCCCGTGAACGACGGTGATCCTTACGTCGTTTTCACTCTTTGGAACAGTCGTCAGGACTTTCTCAACTGGGTCCGGTCTGATGAGTTTGTTAAGGGACACGCTCAATCGGGCACGTTGCCGAAGGATGCGTTTCCGCAGGCAAACGTTTTGGAAATGCACGAAGTTGTTCAGGATTCGACCCGGCCGGATCTGGAACCGGAGCCGCGCGGTGGTGCATTCAAGATGCATTAGTGTTGGAGTGTATCCATTTAATCAATGACGACCGAAATATCTAACATCCGAGAGACGACTTACCAGGCAGCCCGCGCGGTGGCTTCGGCCATTGAGGCGCACTTTGCAGCACATATCGCAGCGGCGCGCGAGCGCGGCGAGGATAAACTCGCTCCGAATCCCGATCGAGCCGCGATTGAAGCGATTATCGACGCCACGTTCTGGGCCAGCCTGCGTCGAGAAGAAGGACGCTCGCCAAAAATTTCGCTGGCGTTTTTTCCTCACGAGCAGGTGCCGCAGCCACTCATTTTTGAGCGGCCGCTTCCGCTTAGTCCGGATGTGCTAACCAAGCTTGGGCCGGCAGTTGAGCGACCCGGGATTCATCTCGGCGTCGATCGCGGGCGTGATGGTGAGCTGCACGTATGGGGCGCGACGCGCAAGGTGCCGAGTCTCTGTTTCGTTCTTGAAGTCATCGAACCGGGGCTGCTCGTTATCAAACACCGGCGCCGGGATGGCTTTGGTAAGTTTGCCAACGTCGCTGTACTCAAAGGTGAAGAAGTAAAGATCGTGGACGAGCATGGCGCCAGTTTGCCGGACTGCCCGGCGCTGCTGGCCGCATTGGTTCCTTTCACTTCACCGGGATCCTGGGACCACAAGTTTAATCTGCACGTCCAACTGGCCGCGTCCATGCGCTCTCACGGACACGGCGGCTCGCTGCTGGTGGTGCCCGCAGGTTCGGAAGCGTGGCGGCAGTCTATCGTGCATCCGATTCTTTATTCAGTAACGCCGGCCTTCTCGGCACTCGCGGAATTGATGCGACAGGAAGTGAACGAGACGAATGAGAACTTATTGAATGCGGCGGTGCAGCGAGCAGTCGACACTGTTGCCGGTCTCACTGCGGTCGACGGCGCAACGATAGTTAATGACCAGTTTGAGGTGCTGGCCTTTGGCGCAAAGATCAGGAGGCCCGGCGGCAGCGTCCCGGTTGAGCAGATGGTCAAGACCGAGCCGGTCGTGGGCGATAGTCCCGTCGTAATCCAGCCGGCGCAAAATGGCGGCACCAGACATTTGTCAGCGGCGCAGTTCATTCACGATCAACGCGATGCGTTAGCGTTGGTGGCATCGCAGGATGGTCGATTCACTGTTTTCGCCTGGTCACCCTGCGAACAGATGGTACACGCCCATCGCATAGATACTCTGTTGTTGAAAAAGAAGTCG
>JBOGOP010000412.1:0-3338 GCA_050747225.1 Pyrinomonadaceae bacterium | reverse complement strand
GGATGAAGGATGAAAGCGGCCGGCTGAGCCAGCAGTTGCTTCATCCTTCATCCCTCATCCTTCGTCCTTTGGTCGGTTTGACTACTAATCCATCCTTACCTAGACTCCCATCCATGCGCGTCCTTGATTCTCCAAGGGCGCGTATCTTTCGTACAGAAGCTCATGCTTAGATTCCGCAACACTCTCTCCGGCAAGGTTGAAGAATTTCGCCCCATGCGCGAAGGCGAGGTTCGCATGTACTATTGCGGCCCAACCGTCTGGGACTACGGCCACATCGGCAACTTCCGTTCGGCCATCGCCGCCGACATCGTACGCCGCTATCTCAAGTTCAAGGGCTTTAAAGTCACTCACGTGATGAACATCACGGACGTCGAAGATCGCATCATCGCCAAGTCACAGGAAGCGGGACTCAGCATCGACGACTACACCGCGAAGTACATCGACGCTCTCTGGGAAGACTTTGATGCGCTCGGCTGCGAAAGGCCGGAGATCGTTCCGCGTGCCACGCGACATATTCCTGAGATGGTTTCGCTGATCGAGAAGCTCTTAGAAAGCGGTCACGCGTATGAGTCCGAAGGCTCCATTTACTATCGCATCGCTTCGTTCCCTGAGTACGGCAAACTTTCGAAGATCAATTTCGCCGGCAACATCGCAGGCCGCAGCGATCGCATCGACACGGATCGGTATGAAAAAGAAGATGCGCGAGATTTTGCTCTTTGGAAAGAACCCGTATCCACAACCGAGCCGGCCTGGGATTCTGCCATCGGCCGTGGACGTCCGGGTTGGCATATCGAATGCTCGGCAATGTCAATGAAATACCTCGGCGAAACTTTTGACATTCATGCGGGCGGCATCGACCTGGTGTTTCCGCATCATGAGAACGAAATAGCGCAGAGCGAGGGAGCGACTGGAAAAGAGTTTGTTCGTTACTGGATCCACTTCGAGCATCTCAAAGTTGAAGGCGAGACGATGTCGAAGTCGAAGGGCAACTTCTACACCTTTCGCGACGTCGCGGCCAAGGGGTACTCAGGAGCGGCAGTTCGTTATTTCCTCTTGAGCGTTCCCTACAACAAGCAGATCAACTTCACTTTCGATGCGCTCGACGGCGCCGCGAAAACACTGGCCGGGTTGCGTGATTTCAAAGCGCGCCTGGGCGAGGCGAAGACAACGCCGGGAATGAATGAAGCTCTCCATGAAGCGACAGTTGTAGCCGCGCGGGAATTTGAAGAAGGCATGGACGATGACCTCAACACGTCAGTCGCGCTGGCAGTAATTCACAATTTGACGCGGGTCGTGAATACCGCGCTCGCCAGAAAAAAACTGCAGGAAGACAACAAGCTTGAGTTGGTTGAACTCCTGAAACGTTTTGACACCGTGCTGAATATCTTCGGCGACGACCAACGCGAAATGCTCGACAGCGAGATTCAGAATTTGATCGATGAACGACAGGAAGCGCGCCGCCGCCGCGACTTCGCTCGGGGCGACGAGATTCGTGATGAACTGGCAGTTCGCGGCATAATCCTCGAGGACACCAAAGATGGCGTGCGCTGGAAAAGAAAGTAATTGTAAGCGTTAGGATTACTTGTTGCTCATGAGACGTACTTCACTGTTGCTTCTCTTTCTGATCCTCTGCGCTGCGAAGAGCTCTCCGCAACGAGTATATTCCGGCACAGGTGAATGGGGACGAAACTATTCCGTCTGGACTGAGTTCTCGTCTCCCAAATGCCAACCACTCCGGAGTGAACCAACACAGCCAGCAAAAATGTGCCCAGGTCCAGCGGGATACAAATTGTTAGTAGCCGGCGCAGACGCCAGTCCCACCCTTACTGTCATAGCTCCAAATGGATCGAGACACTTAATCCAGTACTGGGACGTCAACGCGCCTGAATTCGAGAGTCTCCGCAAGTCTGTATCCTGGCAAGTAGGCCGCCGCGGGCGAAAAGTGACCCCGTTTGCTCTTTTTCTTTCCGTAAGCGTTAAGAAAGATCCGTACTCCAGAAATCAAGATCCTTATACGGTAATTGCAAAGTTGACACCCGCGGAGGTCTGCGTTGTTGGCAGGATAAGACCCAGTGGAAGTTCAGCAGCAGACATAACCGGAATTTCAGGCGCGGCGCCGCATCTGAAGTGCCTGGAGTTAGGCGACAAGGGCCAGAAAGACTGGCTCGGACTCGTATATGGCCTGATGGATCAAGGACAATATGAAGAGGCGAAAGCTACGGTGAAGCTGATGCCCGAGCCGTATGAGCGCACCATCGCTTACCAGAGAATAGCTAAGGGACAAGCTGAGTCCGGTGACTTGAATGGCGCGCGCGAAACGCTACGACTGGGGATGGATGAAGCTCGAAACCGAAAAGACGAGGCTGAGCGCTTTCGCATGCTGATGGGCATCATAGGCGCAATAACAGAAGTGGGCTTGTATGACGAAGTCAAAGGCGCCCTTCTGTTCCTGGAGACGTCGCAGTTACCACAAGCACTCGTAATGGTCGGGAAGATTCAGGGCGATTCACATGTGCGCGGCGGTCGCGAAGACACCGATAGCGCGAGAGAGACTTTCAACAAAGCCGTTGAGATCGAGCTAAGACGGCAGGATACCGTGACCGCCGACAAGCATCTGGCGGATATCGTCGAAGGACAGGCACAAGTAGGACTCGTTAAGGAAGCGAGACAGACGCTTTCGTTGATCAAAGATGCTGCAACAAGAGAAATCGCGGAAGGGCACATCACTTGGTGGAGTGCGAAGCCAGACTAGAAAGTCTTGCTGCCACCTTCTGGAAAAATCAAAGACGGTGGAAACGAAAGTGGCTCCGGAAGATGGTCGAGGTAACGCTGGAAACAGAACGCCTAATCCTGCGTATGTGGCGCGAAGCTGACGACTTCGAAGCGTATGCGCAGCTGTGTGCCGATCCTGAAGTGATGCGTTACCTGGGCGGAAAAGTATTCGATCGCACCGAGGCCTGGCGTCACATGGCCTCGATGATCGGGCATTGGTACCTTCGCGGCTATGGTATTTGGGCGGTTGAGGAAAAAGATAGCGGGCGTTTTGTTGGACGCATTGGTTGTATGAATCCAGCCGGCTGGCCCGGGTTCGAAGTTGGCTGGACGCTCAAAAGAGAGTTTTGGGGGAAAGGCTACGCGACTGAAGGCGGCCGCCGGGCACTTGAATATGCGTTCAAGGAGCTCGACAAGCCACACGTCATTAGCCTGATCAACGCTGAGAACCAGGCGTCGATTCGTGTTGCTGAACGTCTGGGTGAAACCCTCGAAGGAACCGCAACGATATTCGGAAGTGAGGTTCTGGTCTATGGCATCGATCGTTAAAAAACGGCGGGGGTAAA
>JBOGOP010000411.1:0-3478 GCA_050747225.1 Pyrinomonadaceae bacterium | reverse complement strand
GAAGTGAATTGGGAAGTGCCAGAGTATCGGGCCCAGGCGACTCAACTTCTTAAACTAATGTTGCTGGACTACGTGCGTGATTACACAGCTCGAGGAGATGCGGCGCTCATTGAATACAACGATAAGCAGATGGCAGTTCGGCTTGCTGACGAACAGCGGGATCTGACGGCTGCTCTCGGGCACGACGTTTTCACTGACATTCCTCAAGATCTGAAGGGCTTCTCCAACTCAGACCTGCCGTTGGTCGAGCACGCGCTGGTGTGGTCGAAGGTCAAGTTTGGCCTGAAGCCTGTCATTGCGGTCAACCACATAACGATCTACAAGCGGGAGCAGAAAAGTGGTCCGCAAATTCTGATTGCGTCGAAGCAGATTTATGCGAACCACTACTTCGATTCTTCTCTGGCGCTGACAGCCTTTCTAAGTATTCCGGGCGCTGCTCCGGGCTCGAATCTGTCCTATCTATTCTACGAGAATCGTTCGCGCGCTGATGGACTTGGAGGTGTCTTCAGCAAACTGAAGCGCGGCATGATCGAAAACAGGGCTGTAGACAGCGTTAAGGCCATCCTGCATCAGTCGCAACTGAGCCTCGAAGCTCGCGCTCTAAACCGTAGCGAGCCTCTGCCGGCGACAACAAGTGATGCATGGAGTTTAAGGCGCTGGAAAGTCGGGCGCGCCCAGATATTTTTGTTGAGCTTATGCTTCATCGCGTTGGTTATTTTGGTTGGGCTTCGTAGCTACAACTGGAAAGTCGGCATTACTGGAGCGACACATTGAGATCCAATTGATTGGCGGCAGGAGTTTCGTGGATCCTAACTGTTCTGAATCGCAACAGCGAGACAGCCAAACACGAAGATCGATACCGCAAGAAAATAGTTGAGTGTTCGCCCGTGCGGCAATCATCGCATCCAGCGGGTCAGCTTCTGCGGCGGATTGAGTACAGCCGTTGTTCCGTCCTTATTAATAAGCGGTCGCCAACCAGGGCGGGCGACGCCTGCGCCATTTCGTCCAGTTCATTCACGTGCAATAACTTGAACTGCTCGCCGGTCGTGATCACAAACGTCTGGCCTTCCTCGCTCAGGCAAAACAGCTTGCCGTTGTAGGCCCATGGCGAGGTCGTGAAAGCTGTCGCCGCCGGGTCAATCCGTGTTTTGTAAGTCAGCTTTCCGGTCTTTGCGTCAAAGCGGCTGAGGATCCCTGTCTCGGTCAGCGCGTAAATGCCACCTTCGTAAGCCAGGGCCGATGGCAGATATGTTCCTGCGCGCGCTTGTGACCATACGACATGTTGGCTAGAGGTCTCGCCTTCTTTCAGGGAAATATCGCCCGCAGCACCGGGACGCATAGCGACGAGCGACGATCCCCGCCCACCGTCGATGTACAGCAAGCCTTCATAAGCAAATGGTGTTGGAACCGGCATGATTGACATTCCAGACATGCGCCACAATTCTTTCCCGGCTAGGTCGTAGCTCAACACCTCGCTCGGTCCTACTGCCACGATTTCAGTGCGCTGGGCGTTTCGCCAAACAAAAGGCGTGACCCAGGCTGTCCGATGTCCCTCGGGACCCATTAACCGATTCGTGCGCCAGACCTGCTTACCAGACCGCTTGTCGAATGCCGCGATGTACTGCTGTTTCTCGTTGTCGTTCACAATCACCAGCAGGTTTCCCGCCAGCGCCGGCGAACTTCCCGACCCTAAGTCAAGGTACATCGGATTAACTTCGAGCGGTGTCGTCCACTGGAGCTTTCCCTTTAAGTCAAACGCCCACAACCCTAAATTCGCCACATACACATAAATGAACTTCCCGTCGGTCACAGGACTTTCCGAGGTAAAACTATTCTTTCGATGACGCCCGCCGGGCGGTTGCCCCACATGAAACTCTTTCTGCCATTCCACCTTGCCGCTCTTCAGATTCAGGCAATAGAGGAAGTAATGCAGCGTCACCTCTTTTGGAAGTTCGATGTCCCGCTCTGTCACACGGTCCCCGATCTCTTTTTCCGAAAGCCCCTGCTTCAACATCTCCGCGACGTACTCGTTGCTGTACTCGGTGCCAATCTGCGGCACCTTCGACTTGCCCTCCGTCGTTACAGTAGTCACGTACACCCTGCCGCCGGTTACGATTGGCGACGACCATCCACGCCCGGGAATATTCTGTGACCACTCAACGTTCTCGGTTTTCGACCAACGTTCCGCCAGCCGGGCATGCGTTCCCACGGGATTCGAGTCCGGGCCACGAAACTGTGGCCAGGAAATGCCCTGGCCGTTAACATTAGGCAACACCAAAAACAGCGCACAGGCCAGACCGGCCAGACGCCAGAAGGTGTAACGGTCAATGACATTCCGGATACTTTGTAGTCTGGGACAGGGAGTTCTCATTTTGCTCTTTCTTTTTTTTGGACGGAAAGTTTAGTCGGCACATAGTATAGAATAACTCCGTCCCGCAAAGGCTTTTTTTCAGTTCGACAAATGCTCGATCGCTAGGTATTTCAAATCCAGGCGAAATTCGTGTGTATGCCTGCAAGCTGACGAAGGAGTGCGATCAATCTTGGTGTTCAGAGTTTCGAGACCATGGATTCGGATCGTTTCAACAAAAGAGGACGGAAGAATGAACGCAAAATATAGACTAAACCGAATTGCGTCGCTACTACTGGGATTGAGGAGACTACAGTCGCGTTTCCATATTCATCCTACAAGCCTGCCATTCGCATTGTTGCTGCTGTTCGCACCTATCTGTGTCAACGCCCAGGTTGGTTTCTCGCCTTTTAGAACCGACTTTCCACCAGAAGAGTTTGCCGCGCGACGCGCGAAGGTCTACGAGTCAATCGGCAACGCAGCAATCGCGGTTGTTCAGGGAGCGCCAAGTCCCGCCGGGTACACACGCTTTCGCCAGTCGAATGAGTTCTACTATCTGTGCGGCATCGAGGTGCCACACGCGTATTTGTTGCTCGACGGTAGTTCCAAGCGCGCGCTGCTTTATCTTCCGCATCGTAATGCCGGGCGCGAACGGGCCGAGGGGCGACTGCTCTCCGCCGAAGATGCGGATGAGGTGAAGAAGCTCAGCGGTGTCGACGACGTTTTCGGCACCGACCTGTTGGGCGAGCACCTGGCGCGGTATGCGCGGAGCAGTTTGATGCGGACGATTTTCACTCCCTTCAGTCCGGCGGAAGGTACGGCCATGTCTCGCGATCTTGCTGTCCGCGTGATTGGCGATTACGCAGCGGATCCATTCGATGGCCGCGGCTCTCGCGAGGGACAGTTCATTCAGTCGCTCAAGCCACGCTTTCCACAGTTTGCCGTCAACGATCTCACGCCAACGATCGATCAACTCCGTCTAATCAAGAGCCCGCGCGAGATCGCGTTAATCGAAAAGGCAACGAGGCTCTCAGGTCTCGCCTTGATGGAAGCGATGCGTTCGACTGTCCCCGACATCTACGAGTACGAGTTGGACGCAGTGGCGAAATACGTCTTTTATCGCGATGGAGC
>JBOGOP010000410.1:0-3519 GCA_050747225.1 Pyrinomonadaceae bacterium | reverse complement strand
CCCTTACACATTCCGAATGTGCCGGTAATAAACTTCGTCTATTTCGGGCTCTTCTTCTTACTCGGCTACTTTATCTATTCAACTATCTACGCGCTGATTGGTTCGATGGTAACCACCGCTCAGGAAGGTGGTCAATTGTCGATGCCGGTGGTGTTGTTACCGCTGATCGGTTTTTATTTGTTCCTGCCGGTGAGTCGAAGCCCGGATTCCTCGCTGGCCTTCTGGGTTTCGATGTTCCCGTTCTTCTCGCCGATGACGATGCTGACACGAATCGTGACGCAGACTCCGCCGCTTTGGCAGATCGTGTTGTCACTGATGATCGGATTCAGCACGGTGGGTTTGTTAACGTGGTTGGCGGCGCGAATTTATCGCGTCGGCATGTTGATGGCCGGGAAGAAGGCCACGATTCGAGAGGTGATGCGTTGGGTAAGGCAGGCGTAGGGAGGGGCAGGAGGCAGGAGGCAGGAGCGGGAGGCAGGAGCAGGCGGCAGGAGCAGGAGGCAGGAGCAGGAGGCAGGAGAAGAGATTTTCCATTTGGCATTTATCATTGGTGGATTCAAGTTTGAAGTCCAACGAAACGAATTTAGAAATGTAAGTGGCTGATACCCGTTTTCGCTCCAGCGGAGCGAGATGTTTATAGCCGCGGGAACAGCCTCAAAATATCTTCGCTCCTTTTGGAGCGAAACATAACAAGGAATCGTTGAGCGAGGCCCAAAACGTTGCGCTCCTACAGAGCGCCGACGAATTTGGGAAGGTCAAGTCTATAAACATCTCGCTCCTACTGGAGCGAAAACGCATCTAAGCAGCGTAGGGTTTTTGACTGTTGCACTTCAAACTTGAATCCACAATTTGTCATTTAGAAGCGAACCAACTTTGGTCCCGTAAGCTTAAGTCTCAGTGAAGAGGTTGAGTTGGTGCCTCCCAGATCGTATCCTTCGAGAGTGCCGATCGAAATTGAAAAGAAGTATCGCCTTACAACGAAGCAACGCGAAGAAGTGTTGCTGCATTTGCCAAAGATCGGCGCCAAGCGAAAGGGCGAGGATTTTGAAGAGAACACGCTCTACATTGGCGGCGCTCTCGATCAAGGGCGCTCGGTGCTGCGGCTAAGACGACTAAATAAAGATTCAAGCGCGATACTCACTTACAAACAGCGCTTTCCAGTACGCTCCGACATCAAGCATCAACGCGAAGATGAAACTCGCGTGGACGATCCTGACGCGATGGAGTTAATACTCGACGCGCTGGGTTTCACACCGGGTTTGATCTATGAAAAGCGTCGCGAGACCTGGAGCTTGGGAAAAACTGAGATCGTGATTGACGAGCTGCCTTTTGGTTTGTTCATGGAGATCGAAGGTGCCGAGCAGGACATTCGCGACATCGAAAGCAAACTCGCCATCAAGCGTTTGCGAACCGAACCCGCTACCTATCCTCAGCTGACTCTTAAACACGGCAAGAACCGCGAAGGTATGATTGAAGCGCGGTTCTCGAAGAGGAAATAGATTAATCCTTTTTGTCCCAACCTGATCCGACCGATGGGTAGTATCTAAATTTGAGGTTCAGCTCATTCAGCAGTAAGAACGATCCACGAAGTAACACGAACTTTCACTAAGAAAAAACTTAGTGTGGTTTAGTGTGCTTTCGTGGATCGGTTCCTTTCTTTCTGAACTAAGACACTACCAACCCGCCTTCAGCGCTGCGAAACCTCCGTCTCCTTCTCGACAGTTAGTTCCATACCAAATTGTGTCTACTCACCAGTCACAATTTTCGTCACCTCACTGGCGCGTTTCTGCAAAATCCCAACAAAACCAGCGCAGTCGTAACTGCCTCAAACGGCATGCACCTTGAGATAGAACGATTACGCGGCTCCCGCTCAGACACCCGCGAAACAAAGCGCTTCAAAAACTCATCCATGCTGATTACGTCAATCCTAATAACGGTACCCATCGCCATGATCATTCATGAGCTGGGACATCTTGTCGCTGCCCGGAGCTGCAAGGTTCCCGCTTCGGAGTTGGGTCTGGGCTTTGGGCCAAAGCTCTTCAGTTTTCAACTGGGCAGCATCCGCTTCAGCCTTCGCGCGCTGCCGCTTGGCTCTTTCGTGCGTCTCGACGGTACGGCGTTAAGAGAGAGAGCGATGAAGCAGCAGCTGTTTGTGCACCTCGGTGGCATCCTGTTCAACCTCGTCGCCGGCCTGGCAGCCTACGGCACCGTCTTTGGTTGGGTAAATCTGCTGATCGCCGCGGGCAATGTGCTGCCGCTCTATCAGCACGATGGTTGGAAATGCGGTTTGGTTTTAATGCGTGCTTTACTACAACGGAAAAGCCAGCCGGTCGAGTGGGCCTTCACGTTCTCAGGCGGCTTCGTGAGTTTGGTGATCGCCTGGGCTGTGATTCGACTTCTTGCCTGAAAAAACTTAACCAAAATAATTCCCGCAGACACAAAAATGCCGGAGCCACTCGCGAGAGTCGCTCCGGCAAATTGTTTTTAGGGGTATGCCTTTCAGAAAGTGGCGGTGCCGGAACTATCATTCAAAGATAATCCCGGCACTACCTGTCTTTGGATCAAGGCTACTTCTTGATCGTGATCCACACTGTATGAACGCTGCCGTCCTGAAGCGTGGCTCTCAGTAACCAGGTGCCCGCCGTAAAGCCGGTAGGACCTCCGCCCTTAGTACTCAGGTTGAAATGCCACTGTGAATCGGTCAGCCGGAACTGATTCCCGGTAGTCGCCGCATCTGTTGGCGTGGCATCGATCGCCGGATCTGAAGTAGTGGCGTTGCTATATTTGAGTGCCTGCAGTGTGTGGATTCCCGTGATCACAGGACTGCCGCAACTGGTCCCATTCCACGAAGCGATCGCGAACTTGACCGGAATCGTGCTGCCGAGCTTAAAGGCTCTCACTGGATCCGCGAAGCTACCGCCGTTAAAAGTCTCAACTGACCCACCTATGGGTTCGAAGAAACCATTGAAACAGTAGCCGGTTGTAATAACGCCTGTCGTCACGGGAACGTACGAGTAGCTGTAGTTCAAGCCACTATTCCCGTCGTTGACCAGGCCGGCCGGCGTAAGCGTTTTACCTGTGGCAACTAACGCCGTATCGAAGGTCTGCGTAAAGGACGACGTGTCGGGGGCAATCAGTGCCGGCGAGTAGGTCGGCACGCCAGTTGAACTGGTGTTGCTATCGTAGATCTTTGTATTTGCCACCGCTGTCACCGTGATCGCGCGCTTCGTGATCGCGCCGGTAATCACCGGGGTGTAGGTGTAGCTGTAGTTGTTGCCGCCATTGCCATCGCTGACCAGACCGGCCGGCGTCAGGGTCTTGCCCGTGCCCGCATTCCGGTTGTCGAAGCTCTGGGTAAAGGAGGCGGCGTCGGGCGCAATCAGGGCGGGCGAGTAGGTCGGCACGCCCGTCGAACTGGTGTTGCCGTCATATGGTTTGGTGTCGGTCACCGCGGTCACCGTAACGGCGCGCTGGAAGATCTCGCCGGTATTCACCGGGGTGTAGGTGTAGCTGTAGTTG
>JBOGOP010000409.1:0-3542 GCA_050747225.1 Pyrinomonadaceae bacterium | reverse complement strand
CGCGTAGTCCGTCGATGTGCTCCACACCCGGTAACGCGGCGACGCGCCGTTCCTGCTCATCACTGAAGTGATAAGTGCGCGATCGCAGTTGGTCAGAGGTGGCTACCATCAGGTCGGCATTAACGCAGCGATCTACCATGCGGTTGAGCGCGGCCTTATGACTGGTGATGAAAGCACCGACCGAGAAGACGAACGACAGTCCGAGCATCAACGAGCCTACCGTCGCCGACGTGCGTCGCGGCATGCGCACTGTGGCGTCAACTGCAATCACACCGACGGCGCCAAACAACCGGCCCATCAACGGGCGCAATACTCTTGAACCCCACACCACCAATTTCGGCAGCAGCAGCACCATGCCAAACTGCACCATAATCGAGTAGCTGAAATGAACCATCAGGCCCACGCCCGGCGGTGAAAAGAAGGTAAGCGCCAGGCCGCCGAAGATGAACACAAGGCCGAGGACAAAGCGCGACCAACCGAGCACGCCCTCGCGCCGTTGCAACTCGATATTTCGTAAGGCCATGACGGGGTGAAGTCGCGAAGCGCTACGCGCCGGCAACCAGGTGGCAAGCAGGGAAGCGAAGGCGCCGATCGCGAAGGCAGTTATCGCATAGTCCCAGTGAAAGGACGGCTGCTCTGGTGTTGATACCAGACCATACATCGAGGTCACGACCGCGCTCATGATTCTGGTCGCACCACGGGCCATAACAAAACCGATACCGACACCCAATGCCGAGCCGACCAGGCCCATCAAGGCCGCTTCGATCAGGAACATTTGTTGAATATGAGAACCTTCAACTCCAATCGCCCGTAAGACGCCGATCTCTTTCCAGCGTTGATTCACACTGACGCTCAGCGAATTGAAAATAATAAATACGCCAACCATCAGCGCCAGCAGGCTCATGATAAAAAGTCCCAGGCGCATTGCCGAGACAGCCTTCTCGAGTCCTTGCCCGCGACGGTCAGGTGGAGCGACTTCAAGACCCGTAGCCAGACGTCCTCGTAAATCCTGCTCGACCTGAGCGACCGGGAGGCCCGGCTCGGTCATGATGTCTATGCGATCGATCCGATCTTTTTTATCAAACGCTGATTGGGCGGCCGCGAGATCCATCAAGGCGATGTTGCCGCCAAAAACTACGCTGGCGCCGGTGGTGCGGAAGAAACCGCGCACAGTGAAATCCTGGCGGCCCTTCTGCGTGAAGACCGGTAGATGATCGCCTTCCTTAAGGCCGTAACGCTCGGCAAACGGGCGGGAGACAGCAATGGAATCAGGTCGTTGGGTAAAAGCCAGGGGGTTGCTGATTTCAAGACCCGCCTGATCAAACTCGCCCTCGTAAAGTTTTAGATTGCTACCGGTGTCCATGCCGAGCACCAGCAGGTTGCTGCCGTCCGGCAAAGCGGTCTGCACAACCCGCTCCATCACCGGCTCGGCCAATTTCACACCGGGCGTGCTGCGCACAGTGCGAATGACCTCAAGCGGAAAGCTGGCCTCACCCGCCGAGACCTGGAGGGTGGCCTGCCCGGCCAGTTTTTCAACTGTTGTGGCTAACGAGCCGACCAGTGTGGTGTTGGCTGTGCGCACCGCAAAGAAGACGGCGACACCCAGGGCGATGCCCGCCAGCGTCAGCGCGAACCGCAGCTTATGTAAGCCCCACTGTCGAATTGTTACCAGAGTTAATGCGCCCCACATCACACAGTCTCCGTCAAATCGCTGCTAACTATCGATGCATGGTCTTCCGCTACCCGGCCGTCGCGCAGAATCAACATACGTTCGCAGGTAGCTGCGGTGTGCTCATCATGAGTTACCAGGAGGATGGTGGAGTTTAATTCGCGGTGGAGTTCCTCGAGCAGTTTTAGAATTTCCTCGCCGCTGGCAGAGTCGAGATTACCGGTCGGTTCGTCTGCGAGCAGTAACGGCGGATCAAAAATAAGCGCCCGGGCAATGGCCACGCGCTGGCACTCTCCGCCGGACATCTGATCGGGACGATGCGTTGCTTGCCGGTGCAGGCCAACGCGTTCGAGCAGAGCAATGGCGCGCTTTTCTGCCTCGCGCCGCGACCGGTCTCGCAGCCGCAATGGCAGCGACACGTTCTCGATCGCAGAAAGCGTAGGGAGCAGGTTGAACGACTGAAAGATCATGCCGATTTTTTCCCGGCGCAGCCGCGTTCGTTCGTCGTCGCTCAGTTGTGATAACTCAATGCCGCCCACCCAAACGCGGCCCGAGGTGGCAACGTCGAGGCCGCAAATAAGATTCAGCATCGTTGACTTACCGGATCCCGAAGGTCCCATGATCGCGACGCGCTCGCCGCGATTAACCGCCACGTCGATTTCGTTGAGCGCGTAAAATGTCTGGCCGTCGGTGTAAGCCTTGGAGACTTTTTCCAGGCGCACCAC
Source organism: Pyrinomonadaceae bacterium (assembly GCA_050747225.1). Taxonomy (GTDB): domain Bacteria; phylum Acidobacteriota; class Blastocatellia; order Pyrinomonadales; family Pyrinomonadaceae; genus PSRF01. The sequence continues at coordinate 1,148 of JBOGOP010000409.1, read as the reverse complement.
GCTGTCCGATTCAGTCATTTCGCTTTCTTTCCGTATGTCTTTCCTTCTTAGATTCGCCTTCTCTCATGGTTTCTAATCCGAATCAGCTTCCTTCTTTTCTGATGTGCTTTGTCTGAAATCTGAGATCTGAGATTTGAGATCTGAAATTCACTGAACTTTACTTACGTGCCAACTGCTTCAAGCGCTCGCGGGTGAAGATTGCGTCATCAGCTTTCTCAGGGAAGTCGAGGCTCAGCGTCTCAATAGTGATCTTCGTGGGGCGTAGATGATTCTCGATCTCGGTGAGCCAAATGACGTCTCGTCCCGCAACATTGCGAAAAGTCTTTACCTGGAAAGTTCGCACCTCCTGGCCGCCTGAATCGAACAGGTGCATTTCGGCGGGCAGGTTGGTGTCAGCGCGAAAGAGCGTGCGCGTTCGCGCAATGACCGACTCAACCCCCGGTTCGAGCGTGCCTTCGACTTCGTAAACTTTTACGCCGTTAAGATCCTTCTCATTCAGCAGACTGTAATCATACTTGTCCCATTCACCGAGAAGTTCCTGCGCGGTCAGGCCGCCGAAGAACATCTTGTTCGTGCCCGTCTCACGAAACTGATCCGTTGACGAGACATAAGTGACGTTGACGGTCGGCTGTCCCTTTCGTTCGATACTTAGTGCGGCCAGATCGCTTTCGTCGGCGGGCTTAACGACGTGCGTTTGGGTGAGCGTTTCGGCTTCAGTCTGCTTACGCCAGATCTCCAGTTCGTAAACCTTCAGCGGTTCAGTGGCCGAAGTGATGGTCATCCGGATGTGGTTCTTCCGATAAAGGGCTGCGTCGCGCTTCAGGTATTCCGCCACTATTTGGGTGCCGCGCTCGTGACGCATGGCGGTGAAATCGCTACCGGCTGGCGTTTCGCGCCTACATCCATTCCATACCCCCAGACCGAGAAGCAACAGCAGCGGGCCAATAGCTAACCGCGAAATGGAACGATCTATGGGGGGCAGTCGTTTGTCCTTATTCATGCGTAGCAGAGCATGAGGGCGATTTCCCGCATGCTAATTCACACGGCTAGATTGAAAAACAAGAGCGGAGAACGAATAGTTATCTTTCATTACCCATGGGGCGACGGCGTTGAAGCTACAAAGTCTTACCAACTCGTTCGCCAGGGCG
>JBOGOP010000408.1:0-3549 GCA_050747225.1 Pyrinomonadaceae bacterium | reverse complement strand
CCTCCTGCCTCCTGCCTCCTGCTTCCTGCCTCCTGCCTCCTGCCTCCTGCCTCCTGCTTCCTGCCTCCTGCCTCCTGCCTCCTGCCTCCTGCCTTCTCACGGCTCTTTCAGCGAAAGCCTCAAGACGTGCGTGCGCGCCGCGATAAAGAGTTCATTCTTGTCGTTGAAGACCAAGCCCGAAGCTGTGCCAGCTGGATCGAACGTCGCAAGATAACGGCCGTTACCATCAAACACCTGCACGCCTTTGAAATCGCTGACGTAAACTCGGCCCTTGCCGTCGACTGCAATTGCCGATGGCGCGCGAAATTGTCCAGTCTGATCACCAGCATCACCGAAACGCGTTATGAACTTTCCGTCCGGCGAAAACTTAAAGACCGCATTGTTGAATGAGCCAAGCGCGTAGATGTTGCCTAAACCGTCGACAGCTACCTGAGTGTCCAGTTCGGAATCGTCGGTGACGGAACTAATCGCCGCGCGGATCGTTCGCACCGCCTGGCCGGAGGAATTGAAACGCACGATGTCATCGCGGTTCTTGTACCACGACGCTACCAGGTCACCGTCGGCGCCAACCCGAACATCGTCAAACCCCCAGCCCTCTGAATAAGCCACCTTGCCAAGGAGATTCCCGGTCTGGCCCTCATGACGAGAGATCGTCCCACTCTGCACGACGTACACCACGCCATTGCGATCGGCAGCCATTCCCGTTAGCGGCATCTTCGGGTCGACCATCCATTGCGTTATGAATTTGCCTTCCGCATCGAACACCTGAATGCGGCCGCCGCTGTACTCACCAACGTAGATCTTCCCCGACGCGTCTACAGCGATGGCGCGCGCGTCTTTGAACATTCCCGGTCCGATACCCTCGGAACCAAAGTCGAGCGTCGTATTAGCAAACGCGTTAGGCTGGGTCTTTCCACCTAGTGGCGGCGGTCCTTTTTTGCCTGAAGGCGGCGGCGTCGTCACCGGTGAGCGAATCCCGCTAAGCAGCGGGACGAGAAATCCACCCATGGCAATCGCACCAATAACAACACCGATCACCGGGATCAGCACAATCAACAGAATGATCTTGGTCGCTTTGGTTCCAGTATTTCGCAGATCGATATTGACCTGCGAAATTATTTGAGCCGGACGGCCGCGCATTTCATCAGGAACTGACAGCGCGCTGTTGCAATACGTACAACGCGCGGTCAGGTTGGCGCCGATTACATCCTGTTCGTAGTTGACCGGCGCACCACACTTGGGACAATCGAAAGTTTTCAGCATCTAAGAAGTTTCAAGTTTCAAGTTTCAAGTTTCAAGTTTCGGAGTTTCGGAGTTTCGGAGTTTCGAGTTCGTGGCTTCAAGTTTGAACTTGAAACTCGAAACTCGAAACTTATTTACCACCCCATGCGCTCGCGCAGCGAAGTGATTTGGGCGACATGATGTGGACCGTGCCAGGCATACAGCGCAACGGCCTTATCAAGACTGACGGTCCCGAGTTCAGGATGAAGATATGCGCGCTGAAAGTCTGCCTGCTTTAACGAGCGCAGAAACCAAATCCAGCGCCCATGCAAAGCGTCCAACAAATCGAGTGAGAGCGCGATCGGCGCCTGGCGGGCGTCGTCCAGTTTTGCCCAACGGTCTTCGAAGTAAGGTTTAATGGTCGGTTCATCTTCCGTGATTGCGAGCTTGAAACGGATGTAGGAAGTCAGATGACTTTCAGGCACGTGATGCACAACCTGACGAACGGTCCAACCTTCTGGTCGATAAGCAGTATCGAGTTGTTCCTCATTTAGCCCAGCCACCGCCGCGCGCATACGTGCTGGTGTTTCCTCAATTTTCGCAATGCAGGCCTGACGAGTGTCGTCGTTAAGTGGCGTCTCGTATTTGAATTCGCCGATAGGGTAACGCAGATCCATTATCACCTCCGAGTTGTATCTGGTCAGCAGTTCAGATTATCCTCGCGCCGCTATTCTATAAGTTGATCTTAGTCGCGACAACTATGAGGGAAACCGCGGAAGTCGTAATTATCGGCAGCGGCATTGTAGGTTCAAGCGTGGCCTACCACCTTGCCGAGCAAGGATGCACCAAGGTGCTGGTTATCGAGCGCGAAGCGCACCAGGGCAAGGGCTCAACTGGAAAGAGCATGGGCGGCGTGCGCGCGCAGTTTTCCACTGGCGTAAACATTCAGATGTCGCGCTACTCAATCGATTTCTTTTCGCGGTTCGATGAAGTGGTTGGTCACCCGGCAGACTATCGTGCGCATGGCTACTTGTTTTGCGCCACCAACGAACGCCATCTCGACTACCTCAAGACCAATCGCGAGCGGCAGTTGGCGCTGGGCGTTAAGAATGTTGAGCTGGTTTCCCGCGAGGACATCGCGAAGTTTGTGCCGCAACTGCGCGTTGACGACATCGTCGGCGGCACGTTTTGCCAGACGGACGGGTTCGTCGATCCGCACAGCGTGATGATGGGGTTCATGCTCAACGCGCGTGAACGCGGCGTGCGACTATGGCTTGACACTCAAGTTACCGGGATTGAAGTCGAGCGTATTGCTGGGAGCGCGGGCGTCTCGCCCGCAAACCATCCTCCAGGAGCCTCACCAACAGAAAAGGAAGTCGAGCGCACTTTTGGGAGCGCGGGCGTCTCGCCCGCAAGCCGCACCATAGAGGTTTCCAGCACAGTAACGAGTCGCACAACCCCAGCAACCCGCCGAATCTCCGGCGTCATGACTTCGCGCGGTTTTGTCTCTACTAGAATCGTCGTCAACGCCGCCGGCCCCTGGGCCGCGGGCGTAGCGCGACTCGCCGGCGCTGAGTTACCAGTGGAACCACTACGGCGTCAGCTCGTTCCCACTGAACCATTCGACGGCCTTCCGCAACGGTTCCCGATGGTCATCGACATGTCCACCGGTTTTCATTTCCGTCGCGAAGGCAAAGGAATTCTGCTCGCATGGAACGATCCCGAAGAGACGCCTGGTTTTAAGACTGAGTTTGATCCCGGCTTTGTCGAGAAGATTCTGATGCGGGCCGCCGATCGCGTGCCGCGTCTGGCTGAAGCGGAAGTGAACCCGCGCCGCGCCTGGGCTGGTCTCTATGAAATGACACCCGACCATCACGCCATCATTGGCCCGGCGCCTGACGTTGCAGGTTTGTATTTCGTCAACGGCTTCAGCGGTCACGGTGTAATGCACTCCCCGGCCTCGGGCCGCATCACCGCCGACCTGATTCTCCATGGTCATTCCAATCTGGTCGACGCCGCGCAGCTCAATGTGGCGCGGTTCGCGAGCGGCCAGTTACTCGAAGAGACCGCTGTGCTGTGAACCAGCATCCATCCGAGTCGAGTTTGCGATGATTGCGCACTGTGAACCATTGCATTCGATCATCTTTGGTTTAGAGAACCCCATGTCGGTGAACATCGACTCTGTGAATCAAATCGAATCTACGCGACTAATCACGAGCGAATCAGATGTAGGATCCAAAAATGGATGGTTAGGGTAGTATTCAATGTGGAGGTGCTGATTCGGCTCGAAAGTCTCCCCAGCAAGCCATCTAATGTTGTCAGCTAGTG
>JBOGOP010000407.1:0-3583 GCA_050747225.1 Pyrinomonadaceae bacterium | reverse complement strand
TTGACCCCAGCACCTCATAACAGCCAGCGCCCTGTTCGACGATATCGTTCAGTTCTTCGCCGGCAATGTCTTCATCTTCGATTTCTCCGACAATTTCCTCGAGAATGTCCTCAACGGTCACCAGACCTGAAACGCCGCCGTATTCATCTATCACCATCGCCAGTTGCTCGTGAGCTTTCTGCATTTCCTCCAGCAGATCAGCAACCGGCTTGGTCTCGGGAATAAAATAGACTGGGCGCACCAGCGGCGAAATTGGCCCATCTTCATTTCCTTCGGCCCAACGCTCCAGCAAGTCGCGCACGTAGATTAGCCCTTCAACGTTGTCTATCTGGTCGCGATATACGGGAAGCCGTGAATACCTCGATTCGACCATGATGTCGCGCGCCTCGCGAACGGTGGCCGCCGCCGACACCGCCACAATGTCAGGCCTCGGCGTCATCACTTCACTTACGCGGGTATCGCCAAACTCGAGGATCGATTGGATCAGTTCGCCTTCTTCCTCTTCGAGTATTCCTTCTGCCTCGCCGACGTCGATAAACGCCTGTATGTCGTCGCCGGCGTCCTGCTCCTCATCTTCTTCACCGTTCTCAAGTTCCTGCTCCTTGCTTCGCGAACGATCGAATAGTCGATGAAACGGGTCCGCCGCAAAAGCCATCAAGGGCAGTAGTGGACGGATCAAGGGCAAGAGAAACAGCAGCGTGCCTTCCGGATCACGCGTCGAGATGAATAGCGGAATGATTTGGCGGAAGATGCCGGCAAGGACCAGGCCGCCCAGTAAGCCAAATAATACAAAACGGTCCTGCTGGAACGAGCTTAGCGAGATCGAGGTTACGAGAACGGCAATCATTACCAGCAGAATCTGAATTGTAGCGGAGATGGCAAAGGTAAACCTGGGACGATTTTCGAGCACCTGCTTGAGGAAGGCTGAGGTGCGTAACTTGCCGCGCTCCTCGGCTTCCGTAATCAGGCGGCGCAGACCGACGTCGCTCAACTGGCCAAAGGCCATATCGACCGTCGCGAGCAGGGACAACCCGACTAAGAGCAGAAGGGTTAGAGTGAGCTCAATCTGGTTCTGCATTCGTTGCTAGATAGTAAATGGTATCCGGCGAATCGCATAGTCGTTAGCGTTACGGCAGGGATGGCTGACTTCAAACATCGGGTTGAGCCAAAAAAGAGATTTTCCATTTGTCATTTTCCATTTGTCATTCGCGACATTTCTCATTTGTCATTGCCAAAGCGACCGAAGACGGTGGACCGCCGACCGCAGCCATGATGCTTTTTTCCTTCGGTCGTCCGTCGCCGGTCGTCCGTCTTTTGTTTCAATGACAAATGATAAATGTCAAAATGACAAATGGAGAATTTTCTTGCTCTCAAAGACCGAGCTTGCGTCGTAAACGTACTTCCAGCCGGTTCATCTCACCATTATCTGTGGCGTGATCGTAGCCACAAAGATGGATCAGTCCATGCAAAATGAGCTGGGCGATTTCCTGGTCGACGGTCAACCCATTCTCTTTCGCCTGTCGCGCCGCCTGTTCCAATGAAATCACCACGTCTCCCAGGCTCGAGCCTTCAGCTTTCTCAAACTCATCTTGCTCGACCGGAAACGACAACACGTCAGTCGTACCCTGCTTGTGACGCCAAAGCCGGTTGAGCTCGCGCATCGCTCGATCTGAAACGAAGGCAACCGTGACTCCTTCAGCTTCAGTCGGAATGACTCGCCAAGCCTTTTCCACAAACGCCTGCCAGCGTTTGGAGTCGAACGCTATTTTGCGCTGACGGTTTACAACTTCGATCATGATTATCCCAAACACTTCTTGAAAAAGATGCGATCCACCAAACTACACCAAATCACACTAACGACATTTCGTGTGAGTTCGTGTCCTTTCGTGGATCGCAATCCTTCTCAAGTTGCTGAAATCTGTGCAGTCTAAAGATTACAAGGTTAAATATGGCTCTTCTGGCTGGAATGTTCTTCGTAAGCCTTGATGATCATCTGCACCAACTTATGCCGCACCACATCCTTCTCGGTGAAATAGACAAACTCGATCCCAGCGAGATTTTTCAGCACCCGTTCGGCTTCGATTAACCCGCTGCGCTTTCCGGCGGGCAGATCGACCTGAGTAACGTCGCCGGTAATCACGGCTTTTGAGCCAAAACCAATGCGCGTCAGAAACATCTTCATCTGTTCGCTGGTAGTGTTTTGCGCTTCGTCAAGAATTATGAAAGCGTCGGAAAGCGTGCGGCCACGCATGAACGCCAGTGGCGCTACTTCAATCACCTGCTTCTCAAGCAGCTTCGTCACGCGCTCATAGTCGATAAGATCAAACAGCGCGTCATAGAGCGGACGCAGATAGGGATCTACTTTCTCCTGCAAATCGCCGGGAAGAAAACCCAACTTCTCGCCGGCCTCAACCGCCGGTCGCGCCAGTACAATCCGATTGACCTGCTTTTGCATCAACGCCTGCACCGCCAGCGCCACGGCCAGATATGTTTTCCCGGTGCCGGCTACGCCGATTCCGAAAACAACATCCTGCTCCTGAATCGCCTGGATGTATTTCCGTTGATTAGCCGACTTTGGCGCGACTTGTTTCTTCCCGGCGGGATTGAAGCGCGCCTTGGTGAAGTAGTCGCGCAAGCTAAACGCGCGATCTTCGGCGATCTGGGCGAAGGCTTCGCGCAGCTCTTTGTCTGTAAAGGAACGGCCTTCGCGGAAAAGCTCTGAGAAATCTTCGAGGATGCTCTGTGCGGTCACGACGTCTTCCGGGTCGCCATCTATTGAGACGTCCTGGCCGCGGGCGTCAATGCGGACATCGAGAAGCGACTCGAGGTATTTGATGTTTTGATCATGAACACCAAAGAGCGTTTCCAGGCCGCGAGGAGGAAGTTCGATTTGCTTCAAATCCAGTCGCACTCTCTTTCTGCCGGCGACAAACTTCGAGATGAGGTGTTAACAAGGGTGCGAGAGCGTGCTGGGATTGCTGGCATATGCTGTAGGCCTCGACGCTACTACACACTGCAATAGGTGTCAAATATTGATAGTGACTCCGTTATTCACCACAGAGACACGGAGGTCACGGAGGTCGCACGGAGAAGAGCACATTACGGCACCATCCAGGCATTGACACAGGTCAAGCGACTAATAAACCCGCTTGACACTCATGGAGGTCGTCCTTATACTCCGTCACTTGCGCGCTGAGCGTCATCGTGTAAACTGTTATGTAAAGCCTGCGAAGACACGAGTTAGTCGTAATAATAACGGAGAATTGAATGCCCAATCATAAGTCAGCTGAAAAGAGAATGCGCCAGAGCGAGGCGCGCCGAAAGATTAATCGCGGTAATCGCAGCCGCCTGAGGACTTCCATAAAGAATCTGCGCGGGGCAATAGGCACCGGCGACGCCAGGCAAATTCAAGAGCTTTTGCCCGCGACGATTTCGACAATTGATAAGGCGGTGCAAAATGGAGCATTGCATAAGAACGCGGCAGCGCGATACAAGTCGCGTTTGACGGCCCGTTCGAATGCAGCAGCAGCCAAGTAGTTCCAGACTAAAACAATTTCCAGGGCGAGGCGGATCGAGTATTCGA